>NZ_JBWKDK010000005.1:8173-280502 GCF_056436005.1 Streptomyces sp. NPDC043854 | reverse complement strand
GCTCCCGGCCGCGACTCGTACAACGCGACCGCGTCCGCCTTGAACTCCGGCGGATAGTGCTTCATGACCACGGGACATCCGTTCTCCTGGACTCAAGATCCAAGTGTCTCGAGTGTCCAAGATCCGGGGTCAAGCCCCGGCCTGCGCCTTGCCCGTGATCCGGTCGATCACCAGTTCCGGCCGTACGATGACCAGCGCGAGCCCGGCGATGAAGACGACGGCCAGCGAGGCCTTGATCCGCCGCTTGGCCTTGCCGCGGCCGCCCCGAATGTCCTGCCAGGCCGGTCCGGTGCGCCAGCCCGGCGGCTCCTGGCCCTGGTCGCGCCGGAGTCTCGCGCTCACCATGCGTGCCTGCGCGGACGGCTCCCTCGGATCCTCCCCCGCCCCCTCAGCGGCTGCCTGTTCCATGAACCGGGCCCACTCCTCGTCGGAGAGTTCCGGTCTGTTCCTGCCGTCGGTCCCGCCCATCTCCCCACCCTGATCCGGATACACGGCCAAGAGGCCCCCGACCCTGCGGCAGGGAGCCTCTCACGTGCGACGATACCGCCCTCAGTCGCGGCGCCAGATCCAGAGATGCCCCTGACTGCCGTGGCGGGCGGCTGCGCCTGGGAGCCTGTCGCGGCCGCCGACAAGGACGCCCGCGGCGTACCGAGGCAGCCTGCGGCGGCCGTAGTCTGCGGGATGACCGAACCGCCCTGCCGTCGCAGCGGTCCGGAGTGCATCAAGATGACCGGAAAGGCCTGACGCGCCGGCCGAGACCCCTCTGACCGGGCCCCACCACTGGAAGCAGCAGCAGTGGTGTGCTTCTTCGGCCGGTATCAGTCCGACACTCCGGCACAGGCCGCCATCAAGGTGCCCTCGGTGTCAGACAGGAGGCATTCACCGAGGCATCACACCGAGCGCCCAGCAGCAGAAGCTCAGCTCGTCCACGTCCTGTTCGATCAGGGCCGACGCCGTGGTACCGCCCGCGTGCCCCGAAGCGCGGAGCGGCAACACCAGGTACGGGCCTCCCCGCGCGGCCTCGGCCTGGAGCCGGGCAGCCATCTTCAGCGGATCATAGGGAGGAGCGTTCCGGTCGTTCAGTGCCGGCGCGAACATCATCACGGGGTAGCGGCGATCGGCTCGAACGTTGTGGTAAGGCGAGTAGCCGGCGAGATACGGGCCTTCGACCGGGTCATCGGGATCGCCGTACTCCACTGTCGCCGCGGCCAGATGGCTGAAACGGGGAAACCGCAGCATGTCCAGCACCGGCACCCGACTGTAGACCGCCCCGAAGGCGTCAGGTGCCTGCATAGCAGCAACCGTGACGAGCAGGCCCCCGTTGCTGTTGCCGCGCGAGACAAGCCGGCCGGGCGTCGTCCAGCCGGCCGAGACCAGGTAGCGCGCGGCGGCAACGAAGTCATCGAAGGCATTCTGCCGCCGGGTCTTGACCGCCGCCTCGTGCCAGCCGCGGCCGTACTCGCCACCGCCCCGGATGTTGGCGAAGGCCAGTACGCCGCCCAGCCTCAGCCACGCCGCGTTGACCGGTGCCCAGCGCGGTTCCATCGCGATGTTGAACCCGCCGTAGCCGCTGAGCCGCACGGGCCGCTGCCCGTCGCGCGGCAGGTCCTTGTGGCGGACGACGAACATCGAGACCGGCGTGCCGTCCGGCGACTCGTACCGGACCTGTTCCGTGATGAATGCGGATGTGTCGAGTCCGGCGTCGGGCACGTGGTACGGCGACAGCCGGTCCGCCGCGTAGTCGTAGCGGTAGAGCGACGGCGGCTGTACGTACGAGGTGAAGCTCACCCATACCTCGTCACCGGTCCAGCGGCCGCTGACCCCGCTGACGACGCCTTCGCCCTCGTTGCGGTTCACCGAGCCGAGGGCAGGAAGCTCCAGGTCGCGGAGGTGGGTGCCGTCCGCGGCGTGGATCCGCACCCGGTGCGAGGCCGCGTGCGTGTAGACGGCGTAGAGCCGGCCGCCGACTCCGGCGACCGTCTGGAGCGTGTCGGGGCCCTCGGGTATGAGGGTCCGCCAAGTGGTCGGCCCGGTCAGCGGTGCGAGGCAGAGCCGGCCGCGCGGTGCGTCGAGGTCCGTATGGATGAGCAGCGAGTCGCCGATGACCTGGACCTGGTTGAGGGATCGCATGACGGGAGCCACCGGTATGAGCTCGCCGTCGGCCAGGCGCAGCAGGTGCACGGTGTTGGCGTGCACGTAGTCCCACATGGACAGGACCGCGAAGCGGCCGCATTCACTGGCCTTGACCGAGCACCAGTATTCCTTCTCGTGATCGTGCCGTCCTCCGAAGATTCGGCGGGCCGGCTGCTGCGACCCCAGCCGGTGCTCGTAAACGGCGTGCCAGAGTGCTTCCTCTCCCGGCGGGACCTCGCCGGGCTCGGGACAGGCGGCGTAGAGGAAGCCGGAGGAGTCGGGGAGCCAAGCGGGTGCCGAGTGGCCTGAGCCGCGGGGCCGGTCGGGCAGTACCTGCCGCGAGGCGATGTCGAGGACGTGGATCACGGCGTCGTGCGTGCCGCCCACGGACTTTCCGAAGGCGACCAGACGGCCGTCGGGCGAGGGCACGGCGAACACCAGCGCCTCCTCGCTCGCCCACGTGCTCGGGTCGAGCACGGTCTCGGGCAGTGCGGCCGCTCCTGTGCTGCGCCGCAGCACGAACGCGAGCTTCTCGTCGTCGGCGCCCGCCTGCCAGAAGAACTCCTGGCCGTGTGGTCCCGCGGGGATCGGCGGCGACATGCGCGCATACCGCGAGGCACGGGAAGCCTCTGCCCGCAACCGGTCCCGTCCGGGCACCTCGGCCAGCACGGCGCGGGTGACGGCCTCCTGCGCGGCGATCCACGTCGCGGCCTCCGCGTCGTCGATGCGCTCCAGCCAGGCGTACGGATCCTGGAACCGGCGCCCGTGCACCGTATAGCCGCTGTCCGGATCCTTCCGCGCCACCGGGAGGTCAATGGGCAGCCTGAGTTCCTTCACCGCACGGCCCTCCTCGACCCGACGTGTATGACGGAACTGTACGAACTCCCGTGCAGCACGCCGTCGACCATGTCCTGCGCACTCATCCCGGTCACGTCCAGGAGCTGGCCGTCCACCGGGCCGCCCACGAGCTCGACATAGGCGTGGCCGTCCACCGGCCCCGCCGGCTCGTCCGCGTACGCTCCGTACACCCGCATCCCCGCCCAACGCTCAGCCATCACCGCCCCAGCCTCCCACCAACACGCCCGCCACCGCGGCCTGTCCCCCGCACTCGCCACCTCGCATCGGGACCACCGGCAACCCGCAGTCGCCCCGCTGAGCGCCTCTCAGAGACCGACACGACCCGAGCCGGGAGCTGCTGCGAGGCGCTCAGCGGGCCGCACAGCGGCTAAAACGGTGCCGAAGCGGCCTGCTGGTGACCAGCAGTCGGCCAGGCGCCGACAGAACGAGCTGCCACGGCGGCCAGGTCGGCGGCCTCAACCTCCCGACGTCGCTCGGCCTTCCACGCGGCCATCCGGCAACGCACCTCCTCGTCCAAGGCGGTGCCGTACATGCCCTCAGCGATCAGAAGAGCGCGCACACGAAGCTCCTCCGCGGCTTGGCGGCCGCGGCCGGCCGCCGGGGCGTACCCGGCGGCGCCGTCGCGCGGGCCCGGAACGTCCGCGGCAGCCTGCACGCCGACCAGTTCAGGGTTCTCGGCCGCCAGTTGCTCACGCAGACTGGTGGTCTCCGCAGCCTCGGCGGCCCGAGCGGCCCGCTCGCGGTCCCGCCGCTCGTTCTCCACCACAGCGGCGTCGTACACGGCGCCAATCTCTGGGCCAACCTCGCCGTCATGGCCCTCGACCGCTTGGAAGCACTCGTCCGCAACCGGCTCAAACGCCTCCAATACCGGCCCGACACCCTCGACGGCTTCATAGCCGGCACCGGCCTGACCCTCTACGAACCAGCGTCACCCTGACGAGCTGAAGTCAGTAATGGCCGTGGGGGCTGCGCATGTCCACGAAGCGGATCTCCAGATCGGTGGCCAGGTAGTCCATCCGACGCTCCCAGAAGTCCCGCAAGTGCGGGAGTGCCAGGTGAGCGTCCAAGTCGGACTGGCTGCGCCACACCTCGTAGAACACGAAGACGCCGGGCTCCTCGCGGTCCTCGTGGAAGTGGTACTCCAGGCAGCCCGGCTCCTGACGGGTGGGCTCGACGAAGGAGAGCAGCAGCTCCATGAGTTCCTGGGCGCGTTCGGGCTTGGGGCGGGCGACACCAATGAGTGTGACGAGCTGGTCCATCGGGCTTCTCCCCCACAGATAGGTACGACTGGATTCGTACCTGCCGGACGCTAACAGTCGCCGGAGGTAAGATCCAATCCATACCTGAGGGAGGAGGTCGCCACCATGCCCGACGACGAGGGCCATCCGACCGTCGAGGAGATCGAGCTCGGCAAAGTGCTGTCCGCACTCTCCGACCCCCTGCGTCGCCGAGTGGTGCGCGAGCTGGCCGTTGCCCCCGAAGGCACTGCGCGCACGTGCGCGTCTTTCTCGCTGCCGGTCTCCAAGGCGACGGTGACCCATCACTTCCGCACCCTGAGGGAGGCCGGCCTGATCCACCAGGTCAACCGGGGCAATAGCCGGATGGCAGGCCTGCGTCGAGCAGACATCGAGGCCAGATTCCCCGGGCTCCTCGCCATCCTGACGGCCGAGCCGACCGCCTGACCGCTCCCTGAGCTGCCCTGATCAGCATTTGGTGCAGGTATCAGCCCCAGACGATCGCCGGACGCCGAGATCAGAGGAGCGCGTAGCGATCTGCCGCGCCTGCCACTGCCGAACGGGCTCCTGATCAACATTTGGTGCGGGTATCAGCCCCAGGCGGCCGGCGGACGCCATGCCGGGAGGAGCGCGTAGCGATCTGCTGCGTCCGGGTGGTCCGCAGGGAGCTCTGGCCAACCTCTCGTGCGGGTAATCGCGCCCCCGGCCCGGGATCTCGACATTTGAGGGCTCGGATGCCCGGCGGGCCGGCCCCAGGCCCCTCGTCTGATCCCTGAGCTTGATCATTAACCTCGCTGCTGTTTCAGGCGGACGCGTTCGGTGACGGTTTCGATTCGTTTCACGGTCTTCCCGGGCTCGTGACGTGGGGCTGGCCTGCGGTTCTTCGAGCCAGGCGGGCGAGGGCGTCGGCCGTGCCGTAGCGGGTGGTGTCGCACGTCGTGGCCTGGTCAGGGGTGTGCCAGGACTCCGGCTTGGAGAAGGTGAGGACGCCGCCGTGCTTGCGGGGCTGTCCTCCACGGGGGGTGGAGCGGCGCGGGCCGGCATCCCGGAGCATGACGCGGTCCGAGCGGAGCCGGCCGACCAGTTCGACGGGCAGGTCGGCCAGGACAAAGGCGAGGCGGGTGACGTCGTAGCCGGTGTCCATCACGACGAGGATGTCCGCGTCACCCGGCCGCCACTGCCAGGCGTGCACCAGCCGGGTGATCACCTCGCGCAGCTGGATGGCGGTCACCGCGCTGGCATCGTCGCACGGCCCGAGCCGGATCGCGTCCGGCACCGCCGTCCAGGACGTACGTCCCGTCTCCAGCACGGCGACGAAGGAGTAAGGCCAGCCGGGGATGAACTAATCCGCGCTGCGGCCCCGCCCATAGACGTGGCAGAACAGCAACTCCGGGCTGGTGGGGGCGTCGGGACGCAGCCAGTTGCTCACGTCCACCGCGAGCACGATCCGCCCGTCGGCGGCACGCGGCAGCGGCATGGAGGCCAGCAGCCTGCGCAGGCGGCGCGGCTCCAGCCAGCCGTGGTTGACCGCGTCGTACATCGCCCCGTGTCCCCGCCGGTGCTCGGCCGTGAGCGTCAACACGACCAACGACGTCACCGGGCCGTCCGAGCACAGCACCGCGTCGGTCAGCTCGAAGAGCGCATCCGCCCGGGTGTAGAGGCAGTCGTAGAACTGGACACGAAAGTGGGACAGGACACCCAACGCGGCGTCAGCGGACTGTTCAGCAGCGAAACTCTTCACCAGCGGCCGTTCCTTCACGCGACGTTGCTCGACACCTCGAAGCGTGAAGAACGGCCGCCCTGCTGTCCCGGAAACGAACCAAGATCAGCGGGCCGGGTGAACGGCCGAGGTTAAACAACACCAAGCTCAGAAGCCGTTGCCATACCGATCATGGAGTCTGTCGATCGAACGGGAGTCTCGATCGGGTGATCGCGGGCCTTGCCCGGCATGAGAGCAGGGCCTGGCGGTATGCGGGGAAATCCAGGGGAGCGGACGGCCGCGCGCTGCTACGGTCGGGCGCCATGAGCTGGCTTCCCGATGACTTCGTCCACCCTATCCTGGTACCGCTGCCGGGCGGTGGTCATCACCTGCGGCCGATCCGGGAGGTGGACACCCCGCTCGACTATCCGGCTGTGATGGGTTCGCGCGAGCGGCTGTGGGCCATTTTCGGCCCGGCCTGGGGCTGGCCCGCGGACACCATGACCTACGAGGCCGACCAGGCCGACCTTTTGCGGCACGAGAAGGAGATCGCCGCGCACCAGTCCTTCAACTACGCGCTGTTCGACGCGGCGGAGACAGCTCTGCTCGGCTGTGTCTACATCGACCCGCCGGAGAAGGCCGGCGCGGACGGCGAGATCTCCTGGTGGGTGGTGGACGAGCTGGTGGGCAGCAAGGTCGAGCAGGCCCTCGACGCGCTGGTGCCGCAGTGGATCGCCGCCGACTGGCCGTTCGAGCAGCCGCGCTTCCTCGGCCGTGAGATTTCCTGGTCGGACTGGCTCGCCCTGCCGGAGCATCCCGACACGTAAGTGGTTGTTGCCCGTACCGATCTCGAAGGCTGTCGGTCGAACGGGAGTCTCGATCGGGTGACTGCGGCGGTTTCCGCGCGTGGAAGCAGGGCCTCCTGGTAGCTCGGGGGTGCGATCCCATTCCGAGTGGTTCCCAGAGGCCCTGTTGACTTTGTTGTACGTGTCCGGGCACGTTGACTTCAACTCGCCCGCCGTGTCGTGCGATTGCCTCGCGCATGTGTACGGCAACACGGCCGACCATCCGGACCGGGTGCGCCGGTATCCGTCGGACATGACGGACGCGGAGTGGGCGGCATTCCGGCCGTTGCTGCCGGTGCCTGCCTGGTTCCCGGGGCGGGGTGGACGGCCCGAGGGCTACTGCCACCGGCAGCTGTTGGACGCGATCCGCTACCTGGTCGCGGGCGGGATCTCGTGGCGGGCGATGCCCGCGGACTTCCCCGCATGGGCCCGGGTCTACGCCTTCTTCCGCCGCTGGCGCGAGCACGGGCTGATCGCCGAGTTCCACGACCGGCTGCGCGGGACGGTCCGTGAGCGCGCGGACCGCGAGGCCGAGCCCACGGCGGGGATCACCGACGCGCAGTCAGTGAAGGCCGCGGCCTCGGTGCCGGCCGCCTCACGCGGCTACGACGGCGGGAAGAAGGTGCCGGGCCGCAAGCGGCACATCGTGACCGACACCCTCGGCCTGCTCCTGGTCGTCGCGGTCACGGCTGCGAACATCGGCGACCGGGACGCCGCGGCGGGCCTACTGATGCGGCTGCGCCGTCTGCACCGCGACATCACCCTCGTGTGGGCCGACGGCGGCTACACCGGCGGCCTTGTCGGCTGGTGCCGGGACAAGCTCGCTCTGACCCTGGAGATCGTCAAGCGCACCGACGACATGGCAGGGTTCGTGGTGCTGCCGAGGCGGTGGGTGGCAGAGCGCACGTTCGCGTGGCTGATGCATTCACGCCGCCTGGCCCGGGACTACGAGACCCTGCCCGCCACCAGCGAAGCGATGATTCGGTGGTCGATGGTCACGCGGATGAGCCGGCGTCTGGCGCGGCCTCGGGCCACCGACCGGCACTGAATGCCCCCGACGCCTCCAGGAGGAGCCACCCGCGCTCCGCCAGGCGCCGGGCTTTCGACCGCAGCCCCTCGACCTTCGCCGACGTCGCGTCAAGGCCCAGCTCCACCGCGATCTCCTTGGCCCGAAGCGGTCGTGACCCGTGGATCGCTGCTGTTCCAGCACGCCCAGAATGCGCTGATAGTCCGGCGCCAGAACCGTCACCGGCAGCCCTTCCCGCCAGGGCGGCACCGTCGAGCCCGGCACCGGCGCGAGCGACAGCACCGCTTTCTCCTCGGCCTCGGTCCCGGCGGTGGTCTCGGCAGCCGAGGCTGCCAGGGCCTCGACCAGCTCTTCCCGCGCGATCACCCGCCGGTCCAGCTCGATCTCGGCGGCCTCCAACACCTCAGCCAACCGGGCGACTTCCTCCCGTAGTCCTTCCACCCGCACACGGGCCGCTGCCTCCCGCTCCTCCAGCATTCCCAGCACCGACGCCATCGCGCACCCCTCGCTCACGGAGCGGAAACAAGACGCCGGATGCCTCTCTCATTCCGAGCTACACCACGCCTGACCAGCAGAAATCAACGGATCACGTTCGGTTGAGATACAACTTCTCACCCCAGCGCCAGAACCAGGCACTACAAAGTCGGGATCGAACTGCCGGCAACGCCCATCACAAAGAGACCGACGAAGACGGCGACACCTGGGTCGCCGGCGTCGAAGCCAAGCAAAGCCTGGGCCACGTGACCACCATCGTGATCAACCACATCGCACTCTTCATCGCCGAAACCGATTCAGAGGCTCTTCACACCGACCTCGTCACTACCCTCGACCCCACAGGTACCGCCACCAAACTCTGGCCAGACCTGGAAGATTTCAACTGGCCACTTTCACCGACACTCACACCCGACCAGGTCGACGGCATCGGAGGCCTCACCCAGCCCCTCCCCAGCACAGCCACCGGCTGACACCCAACCGCTGCCACCACCCCGCACACTCACAGGCCGCGTCGGCTCAAGCTACGACAATGTCCTCGCCGAGTCGTTCTTCCAGGGCCTGAAGCGGGAATTGCTCCACGGGAGGCGCTGGACCTCCAAGGCGCAGACCCGTCTCGAGCTGTTCCGCTGGCTGGCCTACTACAACCGGCGCCGCCACTCCGCCCTTGGTTGCCTCACACCAACCGAATTCGAACAACAGCTGATCACACCACGTACGCTGTCACTCGTCGCATGAAACCACGGTGTCCACTCCCGCGGATCAACCTCAACTTCGGTGACGCCCAACAGCGCTGTCGTACGCAGGGTGGATGTCGGCGGGATGCGCAGGGTTATGGGGCCGCGAATGTCGGGCGGGTATTCGGGACGGGCCGCTTCGAGCGGCCCGGGGGCGCGTGAACGGCGACACCGCGCCGCCGGCCAGTGAGCGCCATCACTCCGGGCGAGGCGGCCTGAGCGGGAACCCGGCGCCAGCTGTGCGGTGCGGGCGGCGCCGAGCTCGGCGCGGGCTCAGATGCTGAGCACCCAGAAACCCCACACGACGACACCGACCGGCACGATCACGGCGACCGCGCCGAGGGCGATTCCGGCCCGCGCCCGCCCGCGAGCCCGATCCGGCCAGCCGCGCATGTCGCGCATGTCGCGCATGTCGCGCATGTCGCGCAGGGCACCGACGCCGGAGACCAGCGCGCAGATTCCCATCGGCACGATCAGGTAGAGCGGGAAGTACCGCAGCCACACAGGGAAGACGGCGGCCGACAGCCACGGGCATCCGCCCATCGCCACCGCCAGGGCGCCCGCGGACAGCGAGAACGTGCCCGTCCGCGCCCGGGGGCCGGGCAGATCTTCGCCGTCGTGGCCGGAGGGTTCGAAATCCACCTCGGGGTACGGGCCGTATTCACCACGGGGCGGGACTGGGATGCTCATGCCCCCAAGCCAACCCTGCCCCGCCCGCCAGCCGTACCCGCGTTCGTACTCAGATTCCCCAAGACCCGGGAACGCGAGGCGGAGTCGGGGGCCCGACCCGGCGACGCCATCTTCCTGGCTACGGTCATCATCTTGGCGAACTGGAGCGGGCTCAGCCCGGTGAACGGGGCTATCCAGGACGGCTCCGACGCCGTGATCACACCAGCCATCGCGTGATCATCTCAGTTGCAGGTGTGGCTCTCGCAAGCCGAATCCTGGGTACTCGACGGATGAGGAGGACGGTGTTGGGCACCGCGGTCAACGACGTCCAGGATGGCGTTGTGCGTGTACCGCGCGCGTGACGGTCCCGAGTCCGGCCGCCAAGGTCGCGGAGGCGAGGACGGCTAGCACCGGGTTCACGTAGCCGGGGACTAGGTCGTTATCCGCGTTACACGTCTTCGAAAGCGGGAGCAGTGTCTCCATGTGCTCGTCGGGGTCGAAGCGGGTGTGCAAGGTGAGTTCGCACATCTCGCGGACGTCCAAGACCAGAAGGTGAGTCAGGCCCCATAGGTATAGCCCGCAGGTCAGGACGGACAGCAGCAGGGTCCAGCGCGCCCACCGGTCACCGCTGGCCGCGCGCCTGACAGTCGCCACGAGGCACCAGAGTCCGGCCACGATGACGCCCACCTGCAGGAATTCACTCAGCATGTCGGCACGATATGCGGGCCGCTCAAGCATTATTCGGGCATACCATCAGTTTATGTCCGGTGTCGTGCCATCGGTTACCGAATCAGTGCATGGATGGGGCGCACGGCACAGTCACCGCGAAGTCGTGGTCCGCCGCCCACCCCGCACCGGGCCCCCGCAGTCTGCGCGCACGGCCGCGGCGCCCACCGCCACGACCACGGCCCACGACGCCTGCGGCAGCTCGGAGAGCATTTACGGGACACCCCTTCGTCGATCCCTACCGCGAGCACCTGCGCAAACGCCGAGAGATCAAGGCCCTCGGCTTCACCGGCTGCCTTAACCTCCTACACAAGTACATCAACCAAGGCCGCGCGGACGCCGACCGCAGCCACATCTCCCCGCGCCAACTCGCCCGGATGATCCTCACCAGGCCCGACAACCTCAAGACCGGACATCACGACCTCCTGACACGGCTCATCACCGCCTGCTTCGAGATGACCCAACTGGCCTCCAACATCAGGGACTTCGCTCAACTTCTGACGCCTCGCGAAGGAAGTGCCGACGGGCTCTCGCGCTGGATCGTCCAGGTCCGCGCAATCGATCTGCCCCACAACCACTCCTTCACCCGGGGCCTGGACCGAGACCGCGACGCCGTGATCGCCGCGCTCAAGCTTCCGTACAGCAACGGCCCCACCGAAGGCGTCAACACCAGGACCAAGCGGATCGCGCCACATGCACGGACGAGCAGGCTTCACGCTGCTTCGCCACCGCATCCTCCTCGGATAGCAGCACACTCCGTCACCACCGAATGTGAGACAGGGCCGCTTACTGGACAGACCCGCTCGCGACCTTCGCGCTGACCTGGATGTTCGGGTTGCGGTCGAGTACCGGGTCGAGGTTGGCGCGGATCTGTTCCATCAGCTTCGCATCGCCGCCCAGGTTGCCGCCGGCGGCGAGCACGTACCGGGCCGGTACGGTCAGGCCGGTCGAAGACCGGGGTGAGGGCGGCGGGGGCGCAGAGCTCGTTGATCTCGATGTTGATCTCGGCGTGCTGCTCGGTGCAGGGCGAGTATGGCGCCGTAGGACCAGCCCACGAGGATCGGGCGGTCCACGCCCCTGGCGGTGAGGACGGCGTCGAGGTCGCGGAGGCACGCCTCGAAGGAGTAGTCCGCGGCGCACTTCGACTTGCCGCGGGCACGCTCGTCGTAGGTGATGTGCCGGTAGTCGCCGCCGAGGTCGGTGATGACGCGCCGAGGCGGATAGGGGCAGCCCTGCATCAGATCGGGTTCAGCCCTGACCCACAAGAGCCCGTAATGGGCGGTACACACAGGCCAGATGGTCTTCGCAGGCTCCTTTACTCTCAGGGCCGTCCCAGGCCGGCCGCGACGCCGCTTGGGGCGCCGCGGCTCGGGCGGGCGCAGCTTGCAGCCCTCGGCGAGGGCCGTCAAGGACGGCAGTCCCGTACTTGCCAGCGGATCGCTGAAGAGCGGCCCGCTGGTGCCGGCCCCGAGGCGCCAGACGAGAGCGGCTGCCTTCAGCAAAGGGCGGGCCCAGGCAGGAACGGGGTGGGTCATGCAGCCCCTGCGAAGCCGGTGATCGTGAAGCGTGATCGTCGCACCGTCCGGATCTGCGCGCCCCCGGTCGGGTGAACGACCGGCGAGTGGCACGCCCGGCTGCCAACGGAAGGGGCGACTCATCGGGCAGAGGTTCACCCGAGGGAAGGGCTTTTCCATGCGCCGCGCACTGATTATCGTCGATGTACAGAAGGACTTCTGCGAGGGCGGCAGCGTTCCAGTGAAGGGCGGCGCGGACCGGGCCGCCGCCATCGCCGAACTGGTCCGGCGGGCCGACGGACAGTACGCCTTCATCGTCGCCACCCGCGACCACCACATCGACCCGGGCCCCCCTTCTCCGAGAACCCCGACTTCCAGGACTCGTTCCCCGTGCATTGCGTTGTCGGCAGGGAGGGAAGCGAGTTCCATCCAGACTTCGTGCCCGCCGTCGACTCCGGGTACGTCGACGAGGTCTTCTTCAAGGGCGCCCACTCCGCCTCGAAGAGCGGTTTCGAGGGCTCGACCCAGGACGGCACGGCACTGTCCGCCTGGCTGAAGGCCCGCGACATCGACGACCTTGACGTCGTCGGCATCGCAACCGATCACTGCGTGAAGGCCACCGCACTGGATGGAGTGCGCGCGGGCTTCACGGTGCGGGTCCTGCTCGACTACACCGCCGGCGTCGCCGCCGACACCACACGCACCGCACTCGACGAGCTGAGCCAGGCCGGCGTCGCACTGAGCGGCGAACCAGTCGTCCTGCCCTGAACAGACCGGTCCAGTCTGTTCCGCCCCTGCATTCACAAGCCAGCAGCGAAATCACCCCGTAGCCTGCTGCAACGACGGTTCAGCGAGCCCAAGTCCGGCCGTCAGCAACTCGGCTGCGGGATGGTCGGTGGCGACGGTCCGCGCTGCTCATGACGGCCTGCCGTTCCACTGACAGCTCACATGTCGCCGACCACTGACACTCTCGCGTCGTCCGACAGCTGCGCGGACATCCGAGAGGGCCGCTGCCTGCACTTGAACTCCTGGCCCGAGGCCTCGGCAATCCCCTCCACGAGGGCGAGCGGCTCTGCCCTGCCCTCGCACGTTTGGCGTACGGCCCGGGTATCGAACATGGCGACACTCGCCATCAGACCGTGGACACTCGTCCCATCTGGCTTTGCAGTTCCAGTTGCGCAGCCGGCCTGGCCGTGGGGGTGTCAGCGGGAGCCGTGTAGTGGCTCGGCCCGGTCAGCTCGTGGCCTGGCCGGTGTTGCGGAACACCTCGGTGATGAGGCCGTCCAACGCCTTCCCGAGGTCGATTTCGGCGTCCCCGGTGGTCAGCCCGGCGGTCAGGGTCCTGCTGCCGTCGGGCGTGCTGTACATCAGCGCCCCGAAGCCGCCCGGGGCGCCGCCGTTGTGGTGGACGACGGTGCCGTGGTCAGGGCCCAGGTCCTGAACGAACAGCCCCAGGCCGTAGCCGAGCGCCCCCTGCGGTGTGCGCATCTCGGCCAGCAGCGGGTCCGGCAGGAGCTTGCCTCCCAGCAGCGCGGAGAAGAACGTGTGGAGGTCCTGGGTGGTCGAGATCATGTCGCCAGCGCCGACAAGCAGGGAGAGGTTCTGGCGGGTGACGTCGGCCACCTTCCACTCGCCGGCGTCCTGGTAGCGGCAGTAGCCGTGGGCATGCGGTTCGGGGAGCTCCGGCGAGGTGCCCGGCACCACGGTGTCCCGCAGTCCGAGCGGCCGCAGGATCCGCCGCCGCATCTCCTCGGCGTACGTCCGGCCGGTGACCTTCTCCACCAGCAGCGCGGCCAGCGTGTAATTGGTGTTGGAGTAGCTCTGGTCCGTCCCCGGCTCGAACCGCGCGGGCTTGGACAGCGCGAACTCTACGAGTTCCTCCGGCCGGTAGGTCCGCAGCCGGTTGTCCACCCATTCCTTGCCCGTCGCGTCGATCCCCGGCACGAACGCCCCCTCGGGGTCGAGTTCGCCGGTGTAGTTGTACAAGCCGCTGGTGTGCTGCAGCAGCATCCGTACGGTGATCCGCTCGTCCAGGGCGAACTGGGGCAGGTGGTCGACGACCGGGCGGTCGAGCCCGATCGCGCCGTCGGCCACCAGTTGCAGCACCAGGGTCGCGGTGAAGGTCTTGGTCGTGCTGCCCACCCAGAAGTGCCCGTCCGTCGGCGGCTTCGCGGGCTCACCCAGCTCGCGCACCCCGGCGCTGCCGACCCACTCACCCCGGCCGTCGTGCACGCGCATCTGCACCCCAGCAAAGCCGGAATCGACGAACTCCTGGATGGCCTTCTGCAGCTCCGGGCGGTCCTGCCCGGCGTTGTTCGAGGCGGTGTGAAGGGACTCGCTCATGGTCATTCCTCAATCTCGCGACAGCGGGTGCGGGGTACGGATCGGAAGCGTCGGCCCGGGCGGGCGCGGGGCTGCTGGTTCAGAGGCTGCGGGCGGTGATGTCGCCGTGGGCGGTGGTGGCGCGGATGGTGAGGCCAGCGGTGCCTTCGGCGTTCTTGAGGCTGTTGTGGATGCGGCCGTAGGTGGTGCCCGCGTCGAGGGCGGCGGAGGTTCCGCGGGCGGCGCAGACGGTGATGTCGCCGGCCTGGGTGCTCAGTTCAACGGTGCCGTGCACGGCCTCGGTGACGGTCAGGTCGCCCTTGGAGGTGCTGATCTCGGCCGGGCCCCCGAGGCGGCCGACGGTGATGTCGCCGGCCTGGAGGGTCAGGCGGGCACCCGCCGTCTCGTCGAGCTTGACGGTGCCCTGCGCGCTCTCGAAGGAGACGTCGCCGAGGCGTCCGACGCCCCGGAAGTCGGCGCTGGCCGCCTTCGCCTCGACACGTGAGCCGGCGGGCAGCTGGACGGTCACCTCGACCGAACCCGAGTTGCCCAGGACCCGGTTGCTCGCCGGGGAGGCTTCGATCCGCAGGACGCCGTCGCCGTAAGCGACCGTGATCTGCTCGGCCGCCTTCATGTCGCGGCCCTTCGAGGCGTCCGCGGGCAGGACCTCGACCGTGGTGTCGTTCCGGTCGGCGGCGATGAAGCGGATGCTTCCCGCGGGGATGTCGAGGACGGTGGCGATCGGGGCGGTGGTGGCGAACTTCTGCATGATGCTCTCCTGGCTTGTCATCTTCTCGCCGGTTGTTTCCGACAACGCAAAAGCTACGTTGCGTTCGAAGAATCAGCAACGAGTTCGTTGCGCAAAATATAGATTAATGCAGGTCAAAGCCGTGATTTCGTTGCAACGACTCAGGCTATAACGCAACGACGGTCGCCTGGTTCGTTGCATTGGATTGGGAGTGAACGCTATGCGGGGCGAAGTGCCGCACCCGGTCGGCGTACGGCGCGGCCAGGGCACCCGAGGCCGTGTGCCGCGCCGTCGGTTTCCGACCCTGCGGGGCTACGGGTGGAGGGCCTTGCGGAGGACTTCGGCGAATGCGGCGGGGCGGGTGGTAAGGCAGGTGTGGGCGCCGGGGAAGTGCAGGATCTTCGTGCCGAGGCGCTCGGCCGGGAGTGCGGCCGGGCGGTAGCGCAGTTCGCCGCGCGAGTCCTGGCCGCCGGCGAGTACGAGGCGCTCCGACAGGGCCTCCAGGCGGTGGAGGTTCGGGGTGTAGGACATGAAGGCGCGCATGATGCGACCGACGAAGTACGGCCTGCCGCTGGGCATCGTCCAACCGCTGGCTGGCGCCACGCCGTCCGACGACCAGGCGAGTGGAATCCGCATCGCGTGCAATGCCGCGCAGGAGGTCCCCGAGGACCGCGGCGGCGACGTCCCGCCGGTTCGGATCGCGGTCGGTCAGCGCTTCAAGTGCCACGAACATGTCCTTCACGCGGCCACCTCGCACCGCTCCACCAGGATGCCGTTCTCGAAGCGTGCGCCGGCGCGCGACCAGGGACACCAGGTGAGCACCGGTGATCGCGCGCCATCGCGCTTGGGCGGACTCGACGAGCTTGAACACCATCGCGAGCGCCGCGGCCGGGCTGCCGGCACCGCGGGTGACCTTGGTGCGGAGCTTGACGGTAGAGAACGTGGACTCGATGGGGTTGGTGGTCCGCAGGTGGATCCAGTGCTCGGCCGGGAAGCCGTAGAACGCCAGCAGATCGTCCCGGTCTTCGGTGATCTTCGCGACGGCCTTGGGGAACTTCGCGCCGTAGGTGCGGGCGAACGCTTCGATCGCCCGCTCGGCGTGAGCGCGATCCTCGGCATTGTAGATCCGATCTCCGAGGTGCTGCCGCTGCTCTACCTGCACGGCCTGTCGTCCGGGGACTTCGTCCCGGCCCTGGAGCAGTTCCCCGTTGCCTGCTGGCCTGGCATCAACACACCGGCCGTGCACCTCGTGGCGCACTTCGGACTCACGCCTTCCTTCGAGACCGGCGCATGTACACGGGCACGCCCCCGCACGTCGACCACGCCGGATCGTTCGGCATCACGAGCCTCGAGCCCGGCTGACCTCGGACCCGGTGACCACCGCGTCGGCCGCTACATGCTCCGGCGTCATGTGTGGGCCGGGCCCGAAAGCCTCGGCGGTTCGGGGATGACGTGTCGGCGGCGGCTGTGGGAAGGAAGTGTGGCGGCGCTTCCGGCGTGGTTGTCCGACCGGGGCGCCGCCGGGTGCGATGTGCGCGCGTTCGATGCGGCATCACGGTGCCGGCGATCCGTGGTTTGCCATCCGGTACCGCTGTGGGAGGTGCCGTACCGGACGGCCGCGCGGATGAGATCAGGCCTCGCGGGAACCCTCGTACATCCCCTCGATGACCTCGGCGTGCTCGCGTTCGACGACCGGCCGTTTGACCTTGAGGCTCGGGGTGAGTTCACCGTGCTCGACATCGAGGTCGCGTGACAGCACCGAGAACTTCTTGATGGTCTGCCACCGCTGCAGGCCGCCGTTGACCCGCTGGACGAAGCCGTCGATCAGCTCGTGGACCTGTGGCGAGGAGACGATTTCGGCGTAGCTGCGGCCGCCGAGGCCGTGAGATGCCGCCCAGGGCGTGATCACGGTCTCGTCCAGGGTGATCAAGGCGGAGCAGAAGTTGCGGCCGCTACCGATGACCACCACGTTGCTGACGAACGGACAGATGGCCTTGAAACGGCCTTCGATCGCGGTGGGTGCCACGTACTTGCCGCCCGAGGTCTTGAACACGTCCTTCTTGCGGTCGGTGATCCGGACGAACCCGTCGTCGTCCACCTCGCCGATGTCACCGGTGTGCAACCAGCCGTCGCCCTCCAGCACCTCCGCGGTCTTCTCCGGGAGGTTGTGATAGCCGCGCATGACGCCGGGGCCCCGCAACAGGATCTCGCCGTCCTCAGCGATGCGGACTTCGGTGCCGGGCAGCGGCTTGCCGACCGTGCCGACCCGGTAGTCCTCGGCCGGGTTGACGATGCAGCCCGCGCTGGTCTCGGTCAGACCGTAGCCCTCGAGGACGGGCACGCCCGCGCCGGAGAAGAAATAGCCGATGTCCGGGGCGAGGGCGGCGCTGCCCGACACGCTGCCGCGCAGATTGCCGCCGAACGCCGCGCGGATCTTGCCGTACACCAGCCTGTCAGCGACGGCATGTTGCGCCGCAAGAGACAGGGGCACCCGGCGTCTCCCGGTTGCCGCCATGCTCTCCTGTCCGGTCCTGGCGCAGTCGCGGGCGACCTTCGCCGCCCACAGGAAGATCCTGTGTTTGGCGCCACCCTCCGCTCGCGCTCTGCCCGCGATGCCGTTGTAGACCTTCTCGAAGATCCGGGGGGCGGCTGCCATCAGGGTGGGGCGGACCGTGCGCAGGTTGGTGATGACGCGGTCGACCCGCCCGTCCACTGCCATCACATGGCCGGTCTTGATCTGACCGGAAATCAGAGCCTTACCGAAGACGTGGGACAGCGGCAGCCACAGAAACTGCACATCGTCGGAGCGCAGCAGACCAGCGGCCTCCTGCGCCACTGCCTGGTACGACCAGCAGTCGTGCACCAGGCGCACGCCCTTCGGTCGGCCGGTCGTGCCGGAGGTGTAGATCAGGGTGGCGAGCTGCTCCCGCCCAATGGCCCGGACCGTTTTCTCGACCGCGCCCGGGTGCTGTTCCAGGTACGCCAGGCCCCGCTTCTCCAGCTCGGCGAGAGACAGCACCTCCAGCCCCTCCACCTGCGGGATGTCCGTCCGAGGGTCGAAGAGGATCGCGTGGACCAGCTCGGGCAGGCGTTCGGTGTGGGCGACCACCTTGGCCAACTGGGCGGCGTTCTCAACGAAGATCGCCCGGCTGCCGGAGTCGGAGAGGATGTACAACGTCTCGTCGGCATTGGTGCTGGGGTACACGGCGGTGGTGGCGGCACCCGCGCACATCGCCCCCAGGTCGGCCAGGATCCACTCCACTCGGGTGGAGGAGGAGATCGCCACGCGCTCCTCGGGCTGCACCCCGAGGGCAAGCAGGCCGGCCGTGATAGCCCGGACGCGCTCGGCGGTCTGCGCCCATGTCAGCGAGCGCCACTGCTCGGTGCCGGACGTGCCGTCGTCGGCCTGCGCGGGATAGCGGTAGGCCTCCCGGTCGGGTATGGCCTCGACTCTGGAGAGGAACAGGTGCGCCACGGAGACCGGGCGGCTTTCAGGAAGGGACTGCACGGAACTCACATCGACCTCCGGGCCCGGGATGGGCACGCTCAATGTCTTGTCAACTGGCAGGTAACTCACAAGCGATGGCTGGGACTGGAGGTACGCCCGCCGACGCGTAAGGGAGGAAAGCGCTCGACAAAGCCACCCGATCGACCTCTCGGCACACCTGGGGAGCCTCCCCGCCAGGTCCCGGCGCGTCGCGACCACCGTTCGACTCGTACGGGAAGTTTCCGTCACAGGGTGAGCACGAGTTTGCCGCGGACCTGGCCGGTCTTGCTGGTCCGGTGTGCTTCGGCCGCCTTGTGCAGGGGCAGGACGTCCTGCACTTCGACGTGGACGACCCCGGTTTCGATGAGCGTGCTGATGCGGCGCAGCGCCTCGCCGTCCGGCGTGACGATCACGCGCCGCGCCTTGATCCCCGGCACGCGGTGCGCCTCGTCGAGGGGTTCCGGCAGGGTGATGAGTGTCCCGCCCGGTCGCAGCAGAGGCCACGACTCCCGCTGGGTCCGGCCGCCGACGGTGTCGATGACAGCGTGGACCGCATCGATGGTGTCCAGGCTGTCCGAGGTGCGGTCCACAGGCTCGTCGACACCGAGCAGGCGCAGGAAGTCGAGATTGCGCGGTGAGGCGGTGGCGGCGACATGTGCCCCGCGGGCTTTGGCGAGCTGTACGGCGAAGTGGCCGACCCCGCCCGCGCCGGCGTGCACCAGAACCCGCTGCCCTGAGGCCACGTTTGCGGCATCGAGAGACTGCCAGGCGGTCAGGGCCGCCAGCGGAACGGCCGCGGCCTGGGCGAACGACAGGCCGGCAGGCTTGGGTGCCACCGCCGATGCGGGCAGGACGGCGAACTCCTGGTAGGCGCCGCCGCGTGGCAGGGGCAGCATGCCGTACACCTCGTCACCGACATCTGGACCGTCCGCAGTCGCCGTGGCGACGACCTCCCCCGCCACGTCCCAGCCCAGCGCCAGCGGGAACGGGCGGTCCGTACCGACCGCACCTTCACGGAATTTCCAGTCGACAGGGTTGACACCGGCCGCCCGAACCCGCACCAGGACCTCTCCGGCCGCCGGGGCCGGTACTGGCTGCTCGGTCAGTTCCAGGACGCTTTCATCGCCGTAACGGGAGAAGACCACTGCACGCATGACACATGCTCCTTTGAAGGCGGAAATGAGCCGTTCGGCCGGGGCGGCGACGGCGATGGGTGTGTTGGGGGGAGGGGAGGGGCGGACTGGGCTCGACCGAGGACCAGAAGGGGTCCGCCGACCGGTACCCGCAAGTGCCGGGCTGCGGCACGGAGGGTGGTACTGAGAGCAGCAGGCCTGCTGGGCAGTCGGGCGTGACAGGCTCGCGCCAGTAAGGGGAGTTCTCAGAGGCCCCAGCAGCGGAGGGTGAGACGGTCGGCGGTCCGGTCATCGAACGGTCCGGAGATTCCTTCCAAACCTGAGCCCGCTCGAGCCCGCCCCGTCCCGACCCCGCTCTCCCTCAGGCTGATTCGGTGGGGGCGGAGCGGTGGCAAGGATGTGCCCGCCACAGCCTTTGCAGCACGTTTTCAGTCGTGCCCGGGAGCCGGGCGGCGCATCGCCTCCTCTGTGCCGGCGATGAGCTCGTCGAGGTAGGCGATGGCGCCGCGAGGCTGGGTGAGTGCTGCCGCTTGGCCGGACCAGAGGTTGACGAAATCGGCGAGGCCGCGGTCCGTAGCCGCTGTGCGGAGCGGGCGGGTGAGTGTGTATTGGAGCGGGTAGGGCGCCAGTTCGTTCTCGTACGCCAGGGCCTCACGGGTGAAGCGGTTGGGGATGGCTCGCGCGAGCCGCCCCGAGAAGGCGCGGGTCAGTACGGTCGTACGCGCGTCGGGGCCGTGCAGTGCGGCCCGGTGGAGGGCGCTCGCGCCGGACTCCTCGGTGGCCAGGAAACCGGTGCCGATCTGTACTCCGTCCGCCCCGAGCGTCAGCGCGGCGGCGATTCCCCGGCCGTCGGCGATGCCGCCGGCGGCCACGACAGGGATCGACACGGCCCGCGCGACCTGAGGGACGAGGGAGAAGGTGCCGACGAGGGACTCGTTGACGGGGCGTAGGAATGAGCCGCGGTGCCCTCCCGCGTCGCTGCCCGAGGCGACGACGGCGTCCATGCCCGCCGCCTCGATTGCAAGGGCCTCCTCGACGGTGGTCGCGGTGCCGATGGTCCGGATGCTCCGGCGCCGTGCCTCGTCGAGCACCCGGGCCTCGGGGATACCCATCACGAAGCTGATCACGGGCGGCTCCGCCGCGAGCAGCGCGTCGATCTGCTCCTCGAAACCGGGCGCGGGCGGCGGCTCCTCCAACTGGCTCGTCGACAGATCGAGTTCCTCGAACCACGGGCGCAGCAACTCGGCATAACGGGCCATCCGGTCACGGTCGGAAGGTACCGCGGCCTCGTCGGGGTGCGGGACCCAGAGGTTGACGGCGAAGGGCCGGGCGGTGGCGCTTCGCAGCTCACTCACGAGATCGCCGATCCCGTCCGGGGTGAGGATGTGCGCTCCGTACGAGCCGAGCCCGCCGCCCTCGGAGACGGCGGAGGCCAGCGCCACGGACGACAGTCCGCCGCCGAACGGGCCTTGCACGATGGGGAGTTCCAGGTCCATTAGCTTGGCGAACCGGCCACGGGTCCAGGAAAGCCTTCCGGCGGTCATGACAGTCGTCCTTGGAGTTGAGGGGGGGTGAGGGATGTATGGGGTTGAGGGGGTTCACCGCGCGAGGACGAGCGCCGCGCGGCCGGCCGCCTGCTGGAGGGCGGTCTCGGCCACCCGGCGTCCGAGGTGCTCGGCAGTCCGCAGGTCCGCCCCGGACGGGGCGTCGTCCGGGCCGACGTCGGACGGCGACTGGGCCATCGCGCCGAGGAAGCCGCCGAGGCGGTTCAGGTCCTCCGGGGTTCCGGTCGTGGAGTAGTCACCGCCGGGCGGCAGGCCCAGCGAGACCCAGTTCATGCCGTGCTGCGCAGCGAAGACCGCGAGGGAGACCAGGACGTTCAGTTTGTCGCCGTTGACGCCGGCGGAGTTGGTGAAGCCGGCGGCGAGCTTTCCGGCCCAGCCCTGGTTCATCCAGACCGGGGCGCTGGCCTCGGCGAAAGCCTGGAAGACGGCGGACTGGCTGCCCATGTAGGTCGGTGTGCCGAAGACGATCGCATCGGCGGCGGCCAGCGTCTCCCACAGCCGGTCGTCCGGGACGGCCACGTCACACAGCTCGGCCTGCGCTTCGGGCAGCGACCCGGCTCCGGCGGCGACTGCGCGGGCCTGGCGGGCGGTGTGCCCGTAGCCGCTGTGGAAGACAACGGCGACGGTGATGTTTTCGGGCATGGCGAAGTCCTCGCAGGTCGGATAGTCGACGGGCAGTTTTCCCGCCGCCCGACGAGACAGTAGACGACCGGTCAACTAAAAGCCACTCCAGTAGTTGACCGGGCGTATACTCATGGCCATGGGACGGACGAGCACGGCACGGGAACGACTGCTGGACGCGGCCTGCGGCCTGATGCTGAGCCGCGGTTACACCATGATCGGCGTCGCCGACATCTGCGCCCGCGCGGACGTGAAGAAGGGCAGCTTCTACCACTTCTTCGAGTCGAAGCAGGCGCTGGCCGTCGAGGCGATCAACACGCACTGGGCGGCCCAGCGGCCGGGCTGGGTGGCGACCCTGCGAGGTGACGGGCCGGCTGAGGACCGGCTGGAGCGGCTTTTCCTCGACCAGGCCTCGGCCCAGCGCGCGGCGAAAGCGGAGGGTGGCGCGGTCGACGGGTGTCTGTTCGGCAATCTGGCGCTGGAGATGAGCACCCAGGACGCGGTCGTCCAGGTTCGGCTGGCGGAGATCTTCGACGAGCAGATCGACCTGGTTCACGCCACGCTGACGGATGCGGCGGAACAGGGCACCATCCCCGCCACTGTCGCGACCCGCACCACCGCCCGCGCGGTACTCGCCCAGTTGGAGGGCATGGTCATGTTCGCGAAGCTGGCAAACGACCCCTCCGTATTGGACGGGCTGTGGGCGCAAGCCTCGCGGCTCCTGCGGAGCTGAGAAAGAGCTGGTCGGCCCCGCACCTGTGGGGATCGCGTGCGGCGCCGACGCCCATGCGGGGCGGGAACGGCCGTGTTACCGACCCACTCTTCCGTCGCGCCTGACCAGATCGGCGCGCCGTTTGTTCGCCACCGATCAATGGATCTTCTGCTGCTCCAGCCACGTGAAGACCACGGCCCTCTTGTAGAGAGCCTTGGCTTTCCTTCCGTGGCCGAGTCCGCAGTCCGTCGGGCCCGGCTTCGAAGCTTCCCTGTAGCACCGGCTCGTGGACATGTTCAGCATCGTGGCGACAGCGGACGTGTCCATGAGGACGGGCCCGACGAGACGGCATGACGGACGAGGTTCCCGCAGTCGTCGGGCGCTCTCCTCGATCAGCCGGCTGAGGACCCGCCCGGTTTCCTCCGGGTCGCAGATCCGGTGGGGGCGGATCCCGGCCCAAGACATGGGTGGTGTCGTCCTTCGAGATGATCTGCCAGTGATGCAGTTCCCCCGTTTCCCGTTTCCTGTTTGCGCCACCACTCGATCCGTGCGAACAGCCCCTCGGCTCGGGGCCGGTAGGCGACCACACAGTACGGGCCGCTCACGCGCGGGGTCGGCAAGACCGCCGGTTCGAGTCTCTCGGCGCCGGTCAGCTGGAAGACGTCCGAGTCGTCGAGGTGGCGGGGATGCCCTTGTCGGTGGTGCGGAAGACCGAGGCCAGGCCCGTGTGCCTGGCGTCCAGCCGAGTCCGAACCGGCATTTCCCTGCACCGGAGTCGCAGGTGAGGGCCAGCGTCGGCTCCACCCCACCGCGCCCGAGGCGGTGGCACCGGCGGGGAGAGTGAGGCGGTCCCGGTCGCCGGATCGGCCTGGAACCGCTCCCCATCCTGCGGATCGCACCGCCCTGACGCGAGAGGGAGAGCCAAGAGAGATCCTTGTCGGCGCCACTGTTCTCGGCGCCGGATTCCCGATCCGGTCGCCTGGCTGACGTCCGTGATCCTGACGCTCTCCCGATCCAAGAGCGGCCGGAGTCCGGGATGCGGACGGCCGGGTGGCGAACCCGGCCGCTTTCCGTGGATTGGCTCTGAGCCGGAGGTGCCTATGCCGACCACGCTGGGACGGCCGGTGTCCACCGGCATTGCGGACGGTCCGGAAGGCATGATGAGCACCACCCACACCACCCACCTGACGAAGACCGGCGAGCGCACCCACGCCATCCATGCCGGGCTGCCCCGCCCCACGGCGGGCGAACCGGCCTTCCCCGGACCGGTCTTCGCCGCGCACTACACGGTCCCCGGCGAGCCAGCTGCCTCCCCCTATACGTACGGCCGGGACGGCAACCCCACCTGGACCCTTCTGGAGGCAGCCCTGGGCGAGCTCGACGGGGACGCTGGCCGAGCGGGCTGGGCGCTGGCGCATCAGACCTTCGTCAGGGAGGTCGGCTACCCGGTGCTCGGCTTCTCGCCCTACGACCGTCAGGGGATTTCGTTCCTGCCGCCCGAGCCGATGGCCGTGCTCTCGGTCGGTGTCCACGACGACCACCACGGGTTCCCCCAGGCGGTCGAGGCCGAGCCCACTCTGTGCCGCCACGCCTTCTTCGCCGCCTACGACCCGTCCGGCATCCATGGCTACGCGCTGGCGGAGGACGGGGTGTGGTTGGTGGAGGACTCCAGGGTGGTCGAGCATGCAGGCAGCTTCACGGAATGGCTGCTGGGTGAGCTGAGCAATGTCGAGCACCGTATTGCCGGGCTTGGTTTCGGTGAGGGTGCGGACCCCGAGGCGGCGCTCGACCCCCACCGGCTGCTCGACTACTCACTCGAAACCGACTTCTTCCACCGGCCTTCCTACAGCGGGGCGGATCTGGAGCTGCACTGGGTCGAGGAGCAGTCGGGCAGCCCCTACTCCTACGGGCTGATCGACGCGGAGGGGCGGTGGCGGATCCCGAGGGGCAGGCAGTTCGTCGAGGTCCGGCCGTTCCGCGACGGGGTCGCCGAGGTGATCCTGAACGTTGAGGGCAGCTCCTACAGCGGCCCGTGGACGCGGATCGACACCGAAGGCCGGCCTGTCGACCAGTAGCGGACCGCCGGTGGCCGGCGTCGACCGTTGCCGGTGCGCCGGGTGCGAAGGAACGGTTCAGTCCTGGTAGAAGATGATCAGCCCCTGGCCTTCCGCCGCGGCGTGGGCGAAGAAGCGGGCGAGTTCCTCGTAGTGGGTCTTGTCGAAGTCCTTGCGCCGCCCCCGGTCCGGCACCAGCGCCACGCCGGCCGCTGCCATTCTGGTGGAATCGGCCCCAGCGACCAAGGCGTCGAAAGTGTGCCGGCCCAGGGCGGCGGCCAGTTCGGTCACTTCCGCAGGAGCGACACCACAAGGCTCGAACCAGTCGCCGACGTCAGCCAGAAGCCACGGCTCGACGTCGTCCGGCTGCCGGATGACCCCCTCGTCGTACTCCTTCAATCGGACTGGACTTCCCGCGTCCGAGAGCAGGAACTCGAAGAGATCGAGTGATTTCTCCGGTACGGATACGGTCGGGACATCGCTTTCGTCCGACTCTCCGTACCACTCGACCAGCCCGTGCCAGTCGTCGGCGTACCGGGTCACCTGTGCCGGAGAGAACCGGGCGTACATCAGTGCGGCGCTCATGCCCGGCATGCTATGCCAGGACGCTCGCAACAGGTCGTGCACGAGGAACCATTGCGTCTTTCCCCGGAGGGTCGAGGTCCCGTCGGCCGGGGCCCTTTGTCAGAGGGCTGTCCTACAGTCCTCACCATGACAGAAGTCCTGAGCGAACATCTCTTTGTCGTTGTCGCCCCTGCTCATGACGGTGACGCCATCGAGCGAGCGGCTGTGATCCGTGCGCTGATCGCCGACGGGGCGGATGTCTCGGTGTGCGACGAACAGGGCGCCACCCCGCTGCACCGGGCGGTGAAAGCTCCGTACGGCGCCGAGGACCCCCTGCCGGCCCTGGAGGTCGTCCGGGTGCTGCTGGAGTGCGGCGCCGATGTGCACGCCGTCGACAAGATGGGGGTCACACCTGCCGGCTGGGCCGTGGAGTACGACGACTCCGGTCCGGCGGCTTGGTCGGAGCGTTCTGTGGAGGTGCTGGCCCTGCTCATCGACCACGGCGCCCGGCTGGACGGCAAGAGCCTTTCCACCACAGGGGGTTCCCTGGCCCACCACAGTTGCGCGGCAGTGCCGCTCTACGCCTTCCTGCTCGACCACGGCGCGTTGATGGACGCGGTCGACAACCGTGGCGACACCCCGCTGCACGTGACCGTCCGCTCGCGGCGGCCGGGACTGGTGAAGCTGCTTCTGGAGCGCGGCGCCGACACCGCCGCGGTCAACGGCCTCGGCCAGACCCCGCTGGGGGTCGCCCTGCGGCTGCCGCAGCACAGCGAGACGCAGCGGGAGGCCCGCGCGGAGATCGTGGCGCTGCTCCGTGCGGCGGGAGCCCCGGCACATGTGCGGTATCCCGTGGTCGAGGGCGGGCCGCTGCCCATTGACATGGCGGCGATACGGGCGGCCGCCGAGGTGATGCGGGCAGAGCGGGCCGCGGTGTGCGAAGCCGCGGGGGTCCCCGACGACAGCGGCCGACTCTCCGAGTTCGTGGAGCGGGACTTCGACAGCTATCAGGATCTCGTCGCCGAACTGGGCGAAGGCTACGACCCTGACCAGCTGTCGCTGCTGCCCGAGCTGTGCGCCAAGGTTCTCGGCCCCACCGGCACGACGCGCACCCTGGTCGGAGACCAGCGGGTGGACCGGCCGTTCTTCCACCACGGCGATCTGGTGGTGAAGGGCGATCTGGACATCGTGGCTCCCTTCGTGCTCACCGGCTCGCTGGCGGTCGAAGGCGTGCTGGCGGACTGCGGTCCCGATTCGGTGGTGGCCGTCAGTGGCGGGGTGACGGCCCGTGGGGTGTTCACCGACGGGGAGATGTCCGTCGGCGGGGACATCGAGGCCGAGGTCGTCTACGGCTACTACAACGACAACACCCTCCAGGCGGGCACCATCCGCGCCCGCCTGGTCATCGAGGACGAGCACGCCACGATCGCGGCCGTGGAAGCGGACCTCCACTTCGACCTGGATGAATACCAGCAGGGATACGGCGACGACGTGCAGGAGCAGCTGCGCGAGCTCCTGGTGGACGATGTCTTCGCCGCCGAGGACGAGGCAGAGGGGGAGAGAATGCTCCACCACCGCTTGCTCTTCGCGCGGCTGCGCGAGGGCCTGCCCGTCTTCCGCACGGACGGGGCCCGCGCGCCCCGCTGGGCGAGCCGCTGAAACCCGGAAGCCACCGAGCCGGACGGGGCCGGTATCCGCGGACCCACGGCGGCGGGACCGTTCGCCGTCCCACCGGCCCCGTCGGCCATGCCACTTGACCAGCAGCAAGGAGCCACCACGCATGACCGACCAGGAATCCCGGAGCGCGGCCGTTGGACCACCCAGCAGCCTTGCAACGGTGCACTCACCCCCGGGGTATCGCGTCATCACCGCCGAGGAGGCTGAGGAGCGGTTCCGGGTCTCCGCCGATGTCGCCTACCCGTACGCCGACTTCACCGACGAGCAGGAGATCCGCCTGTACGAGGGTGGTCTGCACGTCGTCGGGCACCTGGAGCCCGAGCGGGACGGGGACTGGGTCCCGTACAACACCGTCGTGGACGGTGACTTGACCGTCGACGGCGACCTGGACTGGTGGGACCACGGCAACGGCAACTTCCTTGTCGTGACGGGCAGTCTGCGGGCCCGCAACGCGATCCTCGAAGGCTGCCCCAACATAGTGGTGCGCGGGGACCTGGAGGTGGCGGGCGGTATCTGTGGCTCGTACGGGGACGACGGCGGCACGCTCGCGGTGTGCGGCCGCACCCGCGCCCAGCTCGTCGTCGGGATGCTGTACTTCGGCCTGACCTTCGCCGAACAGCCACAGGCACTGCTCGCCGCCGACACCTACCGCACCAACTGCCCGGTCGACTTCGACGACGAAGAGCTGGGCGCCATCCTGCTGCCGGAACTCCTGGACGACGACGGCGAGGCCGACGCGCGGAAGATGTCGGAAGCCCTGCGCGAGGGGCGGCAGGTGCTACGCGCCGGTACGCGTCCCAGCCATGTCACCGCCCTGGAGGAGCTCGACGCCCTGCTGGACCGGGCCGAGGACGTCACCGAGCTCGACCTGTCCGGCCGGAAGCTCCGGAACTTCCCCGAGCAGCTGCTCGCGTTCCCCCAGCTCCGTGTCCTCTCCCTCGCGGACAACGCAGACCTGGGCGGCATCGACGCGCGCATCGGCCGGCTCGTCGGGCTGGAAGAACTCGACGTATCAGGAACGCGGCTGACCGAACTGCCCGCATCCATCGGTTCCCTGTCGAACCTGCGAGTACTGAACATTTCCGGCAACGACTTCAAGGCGCTGCCGGAATCCGTCGGAGACCTCGGCCGGCTGGAGGTGCTGCGCGCCGCCCATCTGACCTGCCCGCTCCCGGAATCGCTGGACCGGCTGCGGTCACTGCGCGAACTGGACCTGTCCCGTCTGCACCAAGGGCCCTACTACTCCGACACCCTGGTCGCACTGCCCCCGGTCGTGACCCGGCTGACCGGACTGCGCTCCCTCGACCTGTCCGGCACCTGGCTGGCGACCGTCCCCGACGAGTTGCTGAACCTGACGGAGCTGGAGGAACTGAACCTCAACGACTCCCTGTCCGCCAGGCTGACGCGCCTGCCCGAGCTGGCCCGGCTGCCCCGCCTGCGCGTCCTGCGTCTCAGCGGCAACGCCCCCGGATCCGACCAGCCCCCGCCCCGCCGGGACCTGCTCACCGGAATCTGGGACATCACCACCCTGGAACGCCTGGAGATCGACCGCTGGGGCAAGGAGTCCTTTCGCGGAAGGAAGGCACGCACCGCCTTCACCGCCCTGCCCGACGATGCGTTCGCCCGTATGCCGAACCTCCGGTACGTCGATCTGTCGGTCAACGAACTGACCGGGCTCCCCGAGTCGTTCTTCGAACTGAGCCAGCTGGAGTTCGCGGGCCTGCAGTACACAAGGCTCGACCGGGCGACGCTGGAGCGGCTGCGCGCGACGTTTCCACGGACCCGGCTCGACCTGCGGGACATCGCCGCCAAGAGGGTCGTCCACGACCCGAACTGGCAGACCGTTCACGCCCTGGTCAGGACCGGCGCCGAGAAGCTGTCCGCCCGAGCTCACGCAGAGGCCGTCACCGCCCTCGAGGAAGCCGTCACGCTCTGCGTCCCGGGTGCGTGCTACGCCGACTACGACCAGCTCTACGCCCACTACGGACTGGTCGACGCCCTCGGCCACCTCGTTGATGACGCTCCGGACTCCGACCGCCCGGAGCTGACCGCCGAGCTCATCCGCCACGCCGAGCAGGCGCTGTCCCTGATACCCGACCAGATCTGGCACTTCACCGACGAGGGCGCCTTCCAGGAGGAGGCCAAGCGCCGCGCCGGCAACGCCCTGGGCTGGCATCTGCTGCACAGCGGCGAACCGGAGCGCGCCCTGGCCGCCGTCGAACAGGCACTGTCGGTTGCCCCTGGGCCGGAGTACGACTTCGTCCGCGACACCCAGGTCCGCATCCTGCTCGCCCTCGGCCGCACCGACGACGCCTACCGGGTGGCCGATCAGGTCCTCGTCCGTGACCCTTCCTTCGAGGACTTCACCGACATCGCGGCCCGGCCCGAGTTCCAGCGGTGGCGCCAGGCCCAGCGCATCCACCAGACCCTCGGAGGCAGCCGATGACGCAGGGACGTTTCAAAGTCCTGGTGATCACGTAGACGGCCCGGTCAGGTGATGTTCAGCAGATTCAGTGGCCGGTTGGAGGGGTCGTAGGAGACGTGGCGGAGCCCGGGGGCGATGTTGCGGTGTCCGTGCTGCCGGAGCGCATTGATCGCCGGGTTGCGCAGTGTCGCCATGTTCTCGGGCCCATGGCTGGTGCGGATCTTCGAGGCGTCCTCGCCGGCTTCCCCGAGGCCTGCGCCGCACACGAGGAGGGCTGGACCCACTACACGGAGTTGCCGTGCGCCGTGTGGCGGTCGGCGAAGGCGATGTCTGCCCCTTGCCGCCCAGAACTCGTCGCGGAGATCAGCGCCGACACTGCCGTCGAGCGCGGTGGCGTCTACCGGCACCCTGTACGGTTCCGCCGTCTGCGTCTTGATGTGACAGCCGACGATGCGCCCCTGTTCGGGATGAACTGCTCACCACCGAGCCGGGTCAGCCCAGGTGGACGACGCGGGCCCAGGGAGGTGGGGCGGGGACGTAGTCCGGGTCTTCCTCGTCCACGGCGCGGGCGGGGCGGGGGAAGAGGCCGACGACCGTGCGGCAGGACGGCTGGGCGGAGGGCCAGGGCGTCTGCCCGTCCGTCAGGGCGACGATCACGTCCGGGCGGGGGCGGGAGCGCAGAGCCCTGGCAAAACCCGACCTGAGGTCCGTACCTCCGCCGCCGATCAGTTCCAGGTTCTCGGCGCGGCACAGCGGTACGGCGACCCCGGCCGCCGCGTCGCAGGAGATCACCGAGACCAGGTCGCGGCGGCCGCCCCCCGCCCGTGAGATCGCCGCGACCTCCAGCAGTGCGGTGCCGAGCTCGGCGTCGCTGACCGACCCGGAGGTGTCGATCACGACGCAGACCCGGGGCGGCATCCGGCGCAGGCTGGGCAGCACGACGCCGGGAACCCCGGCGGAGCGCCGGGACGGGCGCCGGTAGCTGTGGTCCTCGCCCGCCCCCGGCCCACCCGCGGCCGCCCGGACCGCCGCGCCGAGCAGCTGCCGCCACGGCTGCGGGGGATGGAAGGCCTCCTCGGCCCACCGCCGCCAGCCCTCCGGGGCGTCCCCGGGCCGGCCGGTGATCGCCTCGGCCACCCGGAAGCGGACCGCGTCCCGCTGCTGCCGGCTCAGTCCGTGCGCGCCCTCCGGCCCCCGTTCCCAAGGCCGCGCCCGGCCGTCCGCACCGCTGCCGCAGTCCAGCCAGGCCAGCTGCGGGGTACGGGCGGCCATCGAGAACCGGCTCAAGTACTCCTCCATCAACAGCCCGTCGGGCAGGCCCAGCATGGCCGGCCGCACGGCGCCGGCGGGCATGGGCAGGCCGTCGCCGTAGATGTCGTCGTTGATCTCGAAGTCGGCAGCGACGTTCTGCCGCAGCCGCTGCCCCGGACCGCTTTCCCCGAGCTCCCGCGCGTACCGCTCGCTGCGCCCGTGGTGGTCCCTCAGCAGGTGGGAGACCTCGTGCACCCACACGCCCGCCAGCTCCTCCAGCGGGGTGCGCGCCACGAAGGACGGGGAGACGTAGCAGCGCCAGTGTGCGTCCACCGCCATGGTGGGCACCGACGGGTCCTCCACCACGTGCAGCGCGAACAGCGCTCCGGCGAGGTACGGGCGGACGGCCGCCGCGTGCAGCCGGGCGGCCAGCAGCTTCTCCGTGTCCAGCGGAACCGCGGGGCCGGGCGGCGGGCCGGGGACTGCGGCCCGTATGGGGAGCGGGGGCGGGGGCGGCGCCATGGGGCGTGGGCGCGGGTGCGGGTGCGGGTGTGCAGTGGTGGTCATCGGCGTCCACCCGCCGTGCTGCCGGTGCCCGCGGCGGCAGCCGTCGCGGTGCGGGCCACCGAGTCCTCCGCCCGCCGGGCGAGGCCGACCACCGCGGCAAGCCGCTCCACCGCCTCCGGCACCTCCCAGCCGTCACGCCGAAGGGCGGCGAGCGCCTTCGCCGGGCCGACCAGCAGATCCGGTGCGCCGGTCTCCAGCGCCCTGACGAGGACCGCCCACCCCGCCTCCCAGCGCTCACGTTCCGGGCGCGCCCCGACGGCGGCGACCACGGCTTCGAGGGCGGCCTGGCGCAGGTCGCCGCGCTCCGGCAGTTCGGCGGCGGCCGGGTCGGCCAGCAGGGAGTCCGGGTCGGGCAGCTCCATCCGGTCTATGTGGGCGAGGAGTTCGAGGCCGGGGCCGTCGCCGACCGCACCCCTGACCAGCAGTGCCAGCACGTCGCGGGAGACATCGGCGGCCGTGCCGAAGGCGAGCAGCGTCATCGCGGCCTCCCAGCTGCGGGGCGAGGGCCATGCGCCGCCGCGCCGCGTCTCGGTGGTCGGCAGCCGGTGGATCAGTGTGGGCCGGGCGCTCAGGAAGCCGCAGACCGCGCGGCGGGCGAACGCCACAGCCTCGGGCAGCCCCACCGAATTCAACCGGGGCAGCTCCGCCCGCGGCCAGACCCCGCCGAGGCCCCTCACCACCACCTCCCGGTCGTGCACCCAGTAGAGATGCACGAAGCGGTTGGCCAGGGGCGGGCTCAGCTCCCAGCCGTCCGCGGCCGAGGCGCGCGGATTGGCGGCGGCCACGATCCGGACGCCCGGCGGCAGTTGCAGCACGCCGACCTTCCGCTCCAGTACGACGCGCAGCAGCGCGGCCTGGACGGCGGGGGTGGCAGTGGACAGCTCGTCGAGGAAGAGCAGCCCCCGGCCGGCGCGAACCAGCTCCACGGCCCACTGAGGCGGCGCCATGGGCACCCCGTTCTCGGCCGGGTCCTCGCCCAGGACGGGCAGGCCGGAGAAGTCGGTTGGCTCGTGGACGCTGGCGATCACGGTCGTCAGGGGCAGGTCCAGGGAGGCGGCGAGCTGGGTCAGCGCGGCCGTCTTTCCGATGCCGGGCTCGCCCCAGAGCAGGACGGGCAGGTCCGCGGCCACGGCCACGGCCAGCGCCTCCAACTGCTCGTCGGGGCGCGGTTCGGTGGTGGTGGTCCGAAGGAGGGCCAGGAGGTCTTCGGCGAGGGAGAGCTGGGGGCGATCGGCGGCCGGGGGCGGGGTGGCCCCGGGGAGGGTGGGCATGAGGGTACTGGAGGCCATGGGTATCACCTGGTGGGTTCGGGGACGGGGGCTCCGTCCGGGTGTCGGCGGCGACGAGGCCGCGTACGGCGGGTGCTGCTGCGGCGCGCGGTGCCGGATGTACGTGGAAGGGGGCGAGCCGGGGCGCCCGACGGGCGGGGACGCGGTGGTGTGACCGACCGGCGGCTCGGCGGAGTGCTGTGCGGGCTGTTAGCTGTGGAAGCCGGTCCGGGGGCGGGTACGGGTGTCCCGCTTACGGCGGAGCTCCCAGGGGGATCGGCGGTCGAGCCGCGGCCGGTAGGGAGTACCGCCCGCCCCGAGCGCGGCGGGATGCACCGGTACCAGCCCCGCGCGGAAGAGCCCGTGGTCGAGGCGGCCGGCCACCGCCGCCTCCAAGGCCTCCCGCAGGGGACCTTCACGCAGGACCGCGTCGGGGCCGAGCAGCCCTTCGACCACGGTCAGGGCGCCGGTCACGTCGCCGTGGCCCAGCCGTTCGCGGACCGCGGGCAGTGCCTCGGGGCTGCGGTGGACCGTGTCGATCGCCCGGAGGCAGGGCAGGCCAGGGCCGCCGAGCGCCATGAACAGTTCCTCACGGGCCAGTTGGGCCGGCTCGTGGTCGACGGCCGTCAGAGCGCCGTCCCGCAGCGCGATCCGGTGGACCTCCCCGAGGCATTCGACCCGGTGCGGGTCCGTGCCCGTGGGGGCGCCCGGCCGCGGGTCCGGCACCAGGCCCCGTACTGAAGGCCGCACGGAACCCTGTGCCGAAGCCTGTGCGGGGCCGGCTGCCGCGCCCGGCTCCGCGGCCTCGGACCCGCCCGGAACGCCCGCGAAATCCGGTGGGCCGGGAAGGCCCGGGGCCCCCAGCACCGCCGCGACCAGCGGGTGCAGCCGCTCGGTCCGGAGCAGGCCGGCCCGCAGCAGCTCGAAGTCCGGCAGAGGCCTCGCCGCGGCCTCCGGCAGCACCGGGAGCGCCGCGGTCTCCTGCGCCGGCAGCAGCGCCCGTACCGGCCGCAGGACCGGGGCGTGGCTGTCGTCGGGGGCGACGAGCTCGAAGACGGCGTGACTGCGCGCGCCGAGCCGTACGGTGAGCGGCCCGCGAGGGCCGCGGCGTTCGGCCCGCAGCAGAAGCTCGGCCTCGGCGGCCCAGTGGTCCGGCGGCCGCGACGGCTCATGGTCCCCCGGATCGCGGCGTTCCGGCCCGTACGGTACCTCCTCGGCCCAGTACCTCCCTGCCAGTTCGGCGCTGCGCGTGCCGTCCCAGAGTGGCGGTGCAGATCGAGCCGGAAGCGCCGGTCGGGGTGGGGGTGGGGATGGTGTGCGGGTGCGCCGTCCCCGGACCCTCCCCAGAGCGCCAGGGACATCCGCTGGCCCGCGTCCGCCCAGGCGGGCGGGGTCCGCACCACGAGCTGGGGTGCGGCGTGGCCGTGGGCCGCGTAGCGTGCCAGGGAAAGGGTGAGGCCGGGCCGCAGACGCCCGTCGGGGGCGATCCGGGGCATGTGCCAGCGCAGCAGATCGGGCGCCAGACGGCGCAGATCGGCCCGTAGGCGGGTGGCGAGGTCGGTGCCGTGGCGATCGCGTATGGCGCGCAGATCGAGATCGACGTCGATCCGGGCGGCGGCGCACGCCCCCGCCCAGTCACCGGCGGCTCGGCGCACGGTCGCGTTCTCGATCATGGACGGTGGCACGGCGTACTCGCGTACGCGCTGCCACATGAGCAGGCGGGCGGGAATCGGTTCCGCGAAGTGAGATGCCATCAGCACTCACTTTGCGCGGACGATTCCCCCAATCCGGAAGAGGAGTAGGTCTTCATCGGCGGCATCATAAGCAGGTCCCGGATGATCTGTCAGCCGAGATTCCGAGGCCCTCACCCGTGTGCGTGACCGCCCGCCTGTCGGGCCAGGCCGCTCGGGCGGTGCTCCAAGACCTGAGGGCTGTCCCGGGGAGGGCGGCGGGCCGGCGGTCCGTCGAAGCCTGCCCGGCAGCTGCTGAAGTTCTCCACGCCTCGCGACCCGGCGCAGCTGGCCGCGTTCATCAGCCTGCGGGTCCTCAACCCCGAGCACGCGCACTGGCGGCGCGGCGTGGAGGCTGCCGTCATCTACGCCCGCGAGCACGGCGATCTCAAGGTCCCCTTCACCTACCGCGTGCCCGGCGGCGACGACCAGGAGGCCGGCGCCGAGGGGTGGCCGGCCTCGCTGGCCGCGTTCCCGCTGGGGCAGCGGATCGCCGACGCGAGGCGGTTCTACGCCCGCGGGACATGGACGCCGACCGTGTCGAGCAGTTCGGGAAGCTGGGCATGGTCTGGTCGTACTACGACGTCGCGTGGGAGGAGGGCCTGGCCGCCGCCCGCGGGTGGGTGGAGGACAACGGACACCTCCTAGCCGGGCATAGGCTGCATCTGGATTCCGTGCCGCTTTCCAATCTCGATGAGGCGATCAACATCCGGGGGCGCCTCCGACTGGGGTGGCAGTTCACGTCGTTGGGCCGGTTCGCCTGCCTCGGCAAAGAATTTCTCGATACCGCCCGGCGTGTAGGTGATCAGGAGCCGTACCGTGCTGGTGGGCTCGAACCGTTCCAATGTGCCCTCAGGGATGTGAATGAAGGACCCAGGGCCGGCTTCGACTGTTTCGTCACCGATGTGGTAGCGGAGTGTCCCCTCGATGACGTAGACGCTCTCGGTTCCGGGGTGGGTGTGGGGCGGTGGGCCCATCCCTTCCGGAATGGTCATCTCCATGACGGTCATCGCACCGTCGGTCTCGTCGCTCGATGCCTTGACCTCGTAGAGGCCGTTCAGCATCCAGAATGCCTTCCCGTCGCTGCTGTGGCGCACATGGGCGTTCTTCGCCATGGGCCCGCTCCCTTCTGTGGCTGACCTTCTCAGCTGTTCCCACCAGCGGGGAGACGGAAGGCCACCATCTGGGTGTGTCTCACGGAGACAGGGCCTGGAGCGAAGGCTCCGGGGACGGTCGGGCAGGCGCCCCGGGAACCGCCTGTTCCCGGGAACCGTACGCCGCTGACCCAAGAGCGTGGCCCGCACACTGTCGGGCGCCAGGTCGTCGGGGCCGCCCGGTGACAACTACCACATCCCGGCACAGGCCCCCAAGGGGGTGGGCAAGCCCTCCCGCGGTGGGCCTGGGCAAGCCACCGGTCGGGGAGCTTGCCCAGGGTCGCCTTCGGCTTGCCCGGTCAAGTCCGCCAGCGGAACAGGCCGTGGCGGGGCTTGCCCGGCTCCTGGTCGTGGTCGCCCTCCGGCTCGAGCGCTCTGCGAGGGTGTGGGCAACGAGGGCGTTGGCGTGGCCGTGGCCCAGGCCGTGTTCGGTCTTGAGCCAGTTGACGAGCTCCATGTGCCTGGTGAGCGGGGAGGAACGGATGAGGCGCCCGTCCCGTCGGCCGCTACCTGTACGAGCCGGATGACGCCGTCATCTGCGCCGGCATCGTTGCTCGTCTGGGGCGCGGGAATGCCGGCGAAGCGGGTGGGCATGCCGGCCGTTTCCGATGCCGGGGCCGTGATCGGTGCGGCAATGTGACGTCTCCTCGTGGGTTGGGAAGCCTGTGGGCGGCGGGTGGCGGTACGCGTCAGGAAGGCCGCGCGATCGTGGGTGGGGAGGAAGCTGGCTCCAGGCGAACGCAGCAGTGACCGGGCCTGGGCGCCAGGCAGGCCTGGAGGCCGCCTTCGTCGAGCCCTTCAAGCACGCCGCGGAGCAGGTGGAGGTTCATGCCGCACACCGTCTGGGTGTGCTCGCGGGCGAGCGCATGGAAGGGGCAGTTGCCCAGGGCGATGGCGTCACCGTCATAACGGGGCTCGAATCCGTACCGCTCCAGCAGGTGGAACACACCTGCCTGGTCGAGTCCGGCGAGGTGTGTGCCCAGCTCGTGGGCCTTTCGGTGCAGGACGGTTCGCACCGGTTCACCGGTGGCTTCCGATTCCTCCAGGGCCTGGGCGAGGAGCCGTCCGGCCAGCTCGTAGTGCCGCTCGGGCAGACTGACGGTGACCTGCTTGGTGGAGCGCTTGTAGAGCTTGGCGGGGCGGCCCGCTCCCGGACCGGTGCGTCCGCTGCGGCGCTCGTAGACGACGTCGAGCAGTGATTCGTCGGCCAGGCGGTCCAGGTGGAAGGCCGCGGTCTGCCGGGCAAGGCCCAGGGCCTCGGCGGCTTCGTCGCGGCTGACCGGTCCCGGCTGGCGCACGACGTGGTCGTAGAGCCTCCTGCGGGTCGGCTCGTCCAGAGCGGCGACGGCAGAGACGTCGGGGCGGGGTGCTTCCTTCGAGTGGTCCACGAACACCATTGTAAAACCCACAGCCATTGACTAAAGAGAAATTGCGCGCTTCTATTGTTAGTGAGAGTTACCTATAGAAGGGAAGGGCGTCATGTCGTCCTCACCCACAACCACCACGTCCGCCACGGCACAGCGGACCGCGCTCACCGACCCCGCCTACCAGGCGTTCGTCATCCTGCGCACCGGGTTCACCGTGGCGCCGATCCTGTTCGGGCTCGACAAGTTCACCAACCTGCTCGTGGACTGGCCCACCTACCTCGCGCCGTGGATCAACGACGTCGTTCCGGGCAGCGCCCAGGCGGCCATGTACGCCGTGGGAGTCATCGAGATCGTCGCGGGCCTCGTCGTCGCCCTCGCCCCGCGCTTCGGGGGCTGGTTGGTGGCCGGATGGCTCGCCGGCATCATCGTCAACCTGCTGACCATCCCGGGGCACTACGACATCGCGCTGCGCGACTTCGGACTCCTGCTCGGGGCGGTCGCCCTCGCCCGGCTCGCCCAGCGCTACCACGTCAAGCGACAGCCGCACTGACAGCGCAGAGGGCCCAGACGGCTACGAGGCGGGTGAGCACCAGGGGCGCCAGGGGGCTCGCCCGCCTCACACGTTCCCGGTGGCCCCGCCCACGGCACGTGGGCAGTGCAAAAAACGGCGCGCGGGCGGCGCAGCGGGGCGGATGGGAAGGTGGTGTCATGGGAACCACCAGCGGTTCTCCGGCAATGGGCACTGATCCGGGCCCCTCGGCCGGGGGCTTGCGGATCGGTGGCTACGCTCCGCTGCGGGAGTACGCAGTGATCGGTGACGGCCGCACTGCCGCTCTGGTCGCCCGGGACGGGTCGGTGGACTGGCTGGGCCTGCCCGACCTGGACTCGCCCACGGTGTTCGGCGCCGTGCTGGACGCCGCCCGCGGTGGCCGGTTCACGCTCGCACCGTCAGTGCCCTACTGGGCGGAACGCCGCTACCTGCCCGGCACCAATGTCCTTGAGACGACCTTCAGCACTGCCCAAGGCGCGGTGCGGGTCACCGACGCGCTCACCCTGCACGAGGCCGCGACGCTCACGCCGATGCGGGAGCTACTGCGACGCGTGGACGGACTGTCGGGGTCTGTGCCCTTGCACTGGAGCGTGCAGCCCCGCTTCGGCTACGGCGCCCGCCGCACCCGGCTCGCCCGGCGGGCCGGTGTCCCGGTGGCGACAGCCGGAAGGGATGCGCTCGCGGTCTGCGCCTGGGACGCCGGCGAACCCGGATACGACAGGGATGCCGTCAGCGGCCACTTCGAACTCGCCGAAGGCCGACGTGCGCTGGTAGCGATGCCGTTCGCCCACCAGGAGCCTCTCGTCCTGCCCACCCGCGCCGAGTGCGAGGCACGTCTGGACGGCACGTGTGCGGCCTGGCGGGGCTGGGCGCACGACCGCCTGTGCACCGGGCGGTGGCAACAGACGGTGATGCGCAGCCTTCTGGCGCTGAAGCTGCTGGTCTATGCCCCCTCCGGTGCGGTCGCGGCAGCGGTGACGACCTCGCTGCCGGAGAATATCGGCGGCGAGCGTAACTGGGACTACCGCTTCTCCTGGGTGCGTGACTCCGCCTTCACCCTGGCCGCGTTCCTGCGACTGGGCTGCCCGGCGGAGGCGCACGCCTACTTCTGGTGGCTGATGCACGCCTCGCAGCTCACCCATCCGGACCTGAACGTGCTGTACCGGCTGGACGGCGGCCACCGCACCCCCGAGAGGACACTGCCCTGGGAGGGGTACCGCCGCTCCGCTCCGGTCCGTGTCGGCAACGCCGCGGTGGGCCAGGTCCAGCTGGACACCTACGGCGAGCTGCTGCAGACGGCCTGGCAGTATGCGCGGGCCACCGGACGCCTCGATGCCGACGTCGCACGACGCCTGGCGGAGCTGGCTGACCTCATCTGCACGACCTGGCAGGAGCCCGACGCGGGTATCTGGGAGGTCCGCAGCCCGCCCCGGCACTTCACCCAGTCGAAGATGATGTGCTGGGTGGGCCTCGACCGCGCCGCTGACCTCGCCGAACGCGGCATGATCCCCGCCCGGCACCTGCCCCGCTGGCAGACCACACGCGACCAGATCCGCGCCTTCGTCGAATCCCGCTGCTTCTCCCGCCGCCGCAACAGCTACGTACGCTCCGCCGGCAGCGAGGAACTGGACGCCGCCGTCCTGCTGGGCCACCTTTACGGATACGGCGGCGACGATCACCACATGCGGGCCACGATCAACACCCTGGGCGGCCAGCTGCGGCACGGGCCCTACGTCGACCGGTATTCGGGTGAAGACGGCCTGCGCGGCAGCGAAGGAGCCTTCCTCGCCTGTTCCTTCTGGCTCGCCGAATCCCTCGCCCGTACCGGCCGCCTACCGCAGGCGATCGAGCTGATGGACGAGCTGGTCGGCCTGGCCAACGACGTCGGCCTCTACAGCGAGGAGATCGACCCCGCCACCGGCGACTTCCTGGGAAACCTGCCCCAGGGCCTCAGTCACCTTGCACTGATCAGCGCCGCCTGCGCCATCACCGCCGCGAGCAAGGACACAGCGAGGTGAACGCGTGGGGAACCGCCGCGGGCGCCTTCGTCGGCACACTCGCACTGACGACCGCGCTGCGCGCCGCCAGCGAGCTGCGCCTGACCCGCATGGACCTGCCCTTCCTCCTCGGCACGGCGGTGACCGCGAACCGCACCCGCGCGAAGGCCATCGGCTACCTGATGCACTTCCTCAACGGGCAGATCTTCGCGTTCGTCTACTTCGCCGTCTTCGTCGCCATCGGCCAGGCGGGCTGGTGGTTGGGCGCCCTGTTCGGACTCGCGCACGGCCTGTTCGCCGGCACCGCACTGGTCAACATCCTGCTGCCGCTCGTCCACCCGCGCATGGGCAGCCCCCTGACCAGCGCCCCGCAGGTGGCTCTGCTGGAACCCCCCGGCTTTCTGATGCGCAACTACGGGCCCGGCACCCCCGTGGTCACCGTCCTCGCCCACATCGGCTACGGAGCGATCGTCGGCGGCTTCACGAATCTCACAGCCTGATGCGGCGGACCACGAATGCAGGTCGCGGCCAGCCCCTGATCCACTGTTGCTGACCCCGCAGCCACAGGACCGCACCAGGAAGCTCCGATGAGCGCCGCGCCCACCCTCCCCGACCGGCCACCGGGCTGACCCGCCGGATCGCGCCGACTGGTCGCGGCCACCCTCGCCCGCTGGGCACCCTGGCCGCAGTGCTCGGCGCCGCCGAGGAGCACGGTTCTCCTTCGTGGCGGGCTCGGTGACCGCCCAGGGGCGCGCCGCGAAGGCAGTCGGTCGCGGCCTGCTCCCTGGGGGCGGTGGGCATCTCGGGACTCCAGGGGTCGGTCGGGTGTCTCTACTCAGGTTGAATCCCTGCGGTATGACATCGGGGTGCGATACCCGCAGGGGGGCGGGTTCACTGCCCAGGAGCAGCAGCGTCGGGAGGGGTGCGGCTGGAGGCCGCCGAGCGGTTCGAACGGGGTGACGGCAACGGGGTGATCGCGGCTGACCTTCGGGGCACCGTGCGGTCGGTGGAGCGGTGGCGTCATGCCTGGCGGCAAGGCGGTTCGGCCGGCTTGGAGTCGAAGGGGCCGCAGTCGCTGCCCCGGATCAGCGAGCGACAGTTCGCCCAGCCGCTCCCCCGGCGGCCCGATTAGCCAACCCCCGACGTCCCAGCGCCACCCTGACAAGCCGAAGTCGGTAGAGGCCAGACGTCAGGCCATCAGGACAGCTCACCAAGCTCGTAGTCGGATCAGATCCGGTGCGTACCGTCAGGGTCGACGGCCATTCCGCCAGCGCCGGAGATCGCAGCCAGCTCCCAGCACCACTGGAGGGCACGACGGTGAAGAATTCTGCAGTGCGGTCACTGCCGGAGGTCGTGGCCGACTGCGCGAAGTTGCAGGCATCGTCGCAACCACGTAGCGAGCCTTCGAACGACTCCATCGCCACATACGTGCCGACTCCGGTCTCCTGGTCGAACGCGGCGGTGAACAGGGTTGCTGAGCGGCCGGCGACTCGCCTTCGAAGTGCTTCTCCATCCCGGCGACCTCCACCGGAGTTCCGGTAGGCACGGCCGGGTGCGGGCCCAGTTCCGTCGGTGTGGAGGCTTTGACACTGAACGTTCCGGCAGCTCTCATGCGACTGATCGTGTCGGCGCCGGCCGGATCACGTCCCACGGGTCATCGCAACGACCGCTCCCGGTTGGAGGTCAAAGAACACGCTGAGCGCGTGGACGACAACGTTTTTCCGTCGGCTGTCGGGCCGGGCGGAGTCTGGATGCCAGGGGGCGGAGGGCTCGGGTGGTGCGGGTGACGGCTGCGGCGTAGGCGATGCCGAAGAGGAGTGCGGCGAGGAAGGCCAGGTGTCGGGAGAAGCCGTCGATGAGCGGGAAGACCTGCCAGTGGGTCAGGTAGATGTACAGGGAGCTGGTGGCCAGGAGGCCGGCCACCTGGTTGATCCGCTCCCGGCTGGGCAGCGTAGGAACCCACACAAGCAGGGCGAACCCAGCGGCGATGATGGCCTCTCGGCCGGGGTCACCGGGGAAGAAGCCGGGCAGCGTGGCCAATGCGGCGGCGGTGACGGCCAGCCGCCGGCCGCGGGTGTCGGCCTTCGCTGCCGCCCAGCCCAGCGCGAACAGCCAGAAGACGGTGACCGCATCCGGCATGACGGTGCGCTCGGGAAGGCCGAGGAGGTCGTAGCGGGTGAGCAGGCCGAGCGCGGCGATCGTCATCGGCAGGGCGTAGGGGAACCGGCGCTCCGCCCGGTCCACGATGGGGAGCGTCAGCAGGGCCACCGCGGCGACGAGGATGTAGACCAGGGCCTCGATGAACCAGAAGTGCATTCCCGTTTTGAGGTCCTCGGGGCCGAGGACGCTGTCCAGCAGGACGAGATTGGCCCAGGTGTAGTCGTCGTTGAGGAGCAAGGCGAAACCGATCCAGGCCATGCTCGGCAGCGCCACACGGGCGATGCTCCTCCTCACACGGCGGACGCGCTCTTCGCGCGGGGCGGCGCTCAGGTGGAAGCGGGCGAAGTTGTAGCCCGCGATGGCGAGGAGCAGGTGCGCTCCGCCTTTGATCCCGAACACGTGGATGTGGGAGCCGACGATGCAGAAGATCGCCAGGGCGCGGAGAGCGACGCTGGTCTCCAGGGAGCGCCGGCCTGAGGGGATCTCCCGTGCGGGGGGCCGGAGTTCGCGGATCGGGGTCGTGTGCCAGCCGGCCGGCAGATGGCCGAGCCGCTCCTCCAGGTGGAGCGACATCTCGACGTACGACAGGGAGTCGCCGCCGAGGCCGACGAAGGAGCTGTCCGGGGTCACCTCGGAGCGGGGGCGGTCGAGGACCAGGGCGTAGAGGGCGCACAGGTCCTCGGGATCCGTGCCCCTGAGATCGGGAACATCGGGGTCGGAGGCGGGCGCGGGTTCCGGGGCCTGGCGGGACAGGTCCCGGACGGCCTGGTAGTCGGGTTTGCCCGTGGGCAGGCGGGGGAGGTCGGCGACGTGGTGGACCCGGATGGCCCGGGGCGGTAGCCCGCACTCGGCCGCCACCAGTCGGCGTATTCGGCGCGGGTCGGGGGCGGGGGTGCCGGTGGTGGCGAGGGCGAGGGCCTCGTCGTCGCCGGTGCACAGGGCGGTGACGCCGTGCCGTTCGAGCATCGCCTCGATCTGCTGCGGGTCGATCCGCAGGCCGAGGATCTTCGCGAACCGGCTGCGCCTGCCGACGATCTCGTACAGCCCGTCGGGGGCGAGTCGGGCGATGTCGCCGGTGGCGAGCTCGTCCACGGTCCGGCCGAGGGCAAGGTCCTCGGGGGTGCGGGCGTAGCCGAGCATCACGTTGGGTCCGGAATACACCAGTTCGCCGGTGTTCTCGTCGGGACGGTCCGCCAGGGGCCGGAGCCGGAAGGAGCCGCCGGGGACGGCGACTCCGACGGCCTCGGGGCGGGCCTCGGCGAGGTGCGGCGGCAGGTAGGCCATGCGCGCAGTGGCCTCCGTCTGCCCGTACATCACGAACAGCTCCCAGCCGGCGCTGCGGCCCAGTGCCGCGTACCGCTGGACCTGCCCGGGTGCCAGCCGTCCGCCCGCCTGGGTGACGTAGCGCAGGTGGGGCAGGTCCATGGCGGCGAAGCCGACCCTGTCGAGCAGGTCGAAGGTGTACGGGACGCCTGCGAAGGCCGTCCCGCGGGCGCTGCGGAACAGCTCCCAGAAGCAGGGGTCGGCGACCGACAGGTCGGTGAGGATCATCCCGGCGCCGCGCAGCAGGTGGCTGTGGATGACGGAGAGGCCGTAGCAGTAGTGCATCGGCAGGGTGGTGGCGGCGCGGTCCGTGGCCCGGATGTCCAGGTACTCGGCGATCGACTCGGCGTTGGCCTGGAGGTTCTCGTGGGACAGCCGGACGAGCTTGGGCGATCCGGTCGAGCCGGAGGTGCTCAACAGCAGTGCGAGGTCCGTGTGCAGGGTGTGGGCGGAGGCAGGCCGCCGCTCGTCGAGCACCCACCGTCCGCCGCCCGGGTGAGCCACCACGTCCGGGTCGTACGCGTCGATCAGCGACTGCAGCGCTTCGGGGTGGTCGCCGGGGACCAGCAGCACCGGATGCCCTGCCGCGAGCGCCGCGAAGTACACGACGAGCGCGTCGACGGTGTTGGCGCCGACCAGCAGCACGAGTCGGCGTTCGCGCCCGAGGTGCCCTGCGGTCTCGTCCACACGCGCGGCGAACTCGGCGTAGGTCACCCGGCCGTCAGCAGTGATGAAGGCCGTGCGATCACCGTGGGCGGCGAGATTGCGCGCGAACGGGACATATCTGGTGCCGTGGAAAAGGGCGGAAGGGGCAGTCACCAGCGCATCGTAGGAAAGCCTTACCTCATTGAATAGTCACAGAGATGTCACGAACGATGACGCGGAGATCAAGCTGTAGATCGAATGCGAGGCCGAACAGCGGATTACGCAAGATCCACAAGCAATTCACCCGCGGGGTCGCGAGCGGCGCCCACTGGGCGCTGCGAGAACGTTATGACCAATGCTCTTGACCTTTAGGTTAGCTTTACCTTACTCATGGGAGGTTCCCAGGTTCTCCACTGCACGTGCAGGAAGGCTTCCCATGCGACGCCCACTCGTTCGACGTCTGACCGCGCTCCTCGCGGCAGCGCTCCTCCTTCCCGCCGTCGCCGGGTGCGGCGTCGACGAGGACGACGCGGGGCTCGTCATCTACTCCGGCCGCAACGAGAAGCTGGTCAAGCCGCTCCTGGACGAGCTGGAGAAGGCCGTCGGCACCACCGTGGCCGTCCGCTACGGCGAGAGTGCCGAACTGGCCGCCCAGATCCAGGAGGAGGGCGCCAAGACCAAGGCCGGCCTGTTCTTCTCGCAGGACGCGGGCGCCCTCGGCGCGCTCTCCACCAAGGGCCTGCTGGCGAAGCTGCCCCAGGGGACGCTGGACAAGGTCGATCCGGCGTTCCGCGGCGGCGCGGGCGACTGGGTGGGCACCTCCGGTCGCGTCCGCGTCCTGGCGTACCACCCGGGCCAGGTCGCCAAGGCTCCCGACAGCGTGCACGAGCTGGTCAAGCCGGAGTGGAAGGGCAAGATCGGCTACGTCCCGACCAACGCCTCCTTCCAGGCCTTCGTCACCGGCATGCGCGTCCTGGAGGGCGACGACGCCACCCGCGCCTGGCTTCAGGGCCTCAAGGCCAACGACCCGAAGGTGTACGAGAACAACCTCAAGGTGCTGGAGGCCGTGGGCAAGGGCGAGGTGTCGCTCGGCCTCGTCAACCACTACTACTGGTACGAACAGGTCGCCGAGAAGGGCGAGAAGAAGGTCGGCGCGAAGATCCATTTCCTGCCGGGCGGCGACCCCGGTGCACTCGTGAACACGGCCGGAGTCGGCATCGTCAAGGGCGGCTCGGACAACGGCCGCGATCAGGTGCCGGCTGCGCAGAAGGCCGTCGACTTCCTCCTCTCGGAGAAGGCGCAGAAGTATTTCGCCGACGACACCAAGGAATACCCGCTGGCCGCCGGTGTCACCAGCAACGTGAAGGGCCTGCCGCCGCTGTCCTCCCTCGAAGCCCCGAAGATCGACCTCGGCAAACTCGAATCCCTTCAGGAGACCCTGAAGATGCTTCAGGACGTCGGGATGGTCTGACCCCATGCACTCCACGGATCCCGTCCCGCGGACGGATCCCGGTGCGCAGGACCCCGCATTCCGTCCGGCCGGCGCCGCCGCGCCGGCCGGACGGCTGCGCGCGGGCCGGCCGCGCACCGGGCGCAGACTGCCCGGACGGCCGGACGCCGGGCGCCGCCCGCCGACCGCACTCGTCGTCCCCGCGGCCATCGCCGCCGCGTTCGCGCTGCTGCCGCTCGGCTACCTGGCCGTCCGCTCTCTGGAGCGCGGGCCCGCCTTCGCCTGGGACGTCATCGCCGACGAACGCACGGTCCGCCTGCTCGGCAGCACCCTGGCCCTGACTGCAGTCGTCGTCACCGCCTGCCTGCTGCTGGGCGTCTCGCTGGCCTGGCTGACCGTACGCACCGCGCTGCCGGGCGCCCGCGCCTGGTCGGTGCTGGTGACCCTGCCGCTGGCCGTGCCCAGTTACGTCGCCGCCTTCGCCTGGCTGTCGGCCTTCCCCGGCCTGGCGGGCTTCACCGGGTCCGCGCTCGCCCTGACCCTGGTGAGCTTCCCGTACGTCTACCTGCCCGTCACCGCCGCGCTGCGCGGCACCGATCCGGCGCAGGAGGAGGTCTCCCGCTCACTCGGGCACGGGCCGCTGCGCACATTCCTGCGCGTGACGCTGCCGCAGCTGCGTCCCGCGGCGGCCGGCGGTGCCGTCCTGGTCGCGCTGTACGTGTTCTCCGACTTCGGCGCCGTGTCCCTGCTGCGGTTCGACACCTTCACCCGCGGCATCTACACCTCCTACCGGGCGTCCTTCGACCGCACCCCGGCCGCCGCACTCAGCTTCGTCCTCGTCGTCATGACGATCGCCCTGGTCGCCGCCGAGGCACGCACCCGCGGCCGGGCGGGCCACGCCCGCACCGGATCCGGCACCGCGCGCCCTGCGTTCCCCCTACCGCTGGGCCGGTGGCGGTTGCCCGCGCTGGCCTGGTGCTCGGCGGTGACGGCGGTCGCCGTCGTCACCCCGCTGGCCACCCTCGCCTACTGGATCGCGGTCGGGAACTCGGCGACCTGGGACCCGGCCCGGCTCCTCGAGACCGCCGGCACGACGCTGGGTGTCGCTGCCGCCGGTGCCGCCCTCACCACCCTTCTGGCCCTGCCGGTCGGGGTGATCGCGGCCCGCCACCGGGGCCATTCCGCCCGGCTGCTGGAGCAGGCCGCGTACGCCGGGCACGCGCTGCCCGGCATCACCGTGGCCCTGTCCCTGGTCTTCTTCTCCGTCCGCTACGCCGAACCGCTCTACCAGGAGATGCCGCTGCTGGTCTGCGCGTACGCCGTGCTCTTCCTGCCGGTCTCCGTGGCCGCGACCCGGGCCGCCGTGCTCCAGTCACCACCGGTGCTGGAGGACGTCGCCCGCTCGCTCGGCCGTACTCCGCTGCGCGTGCTGCGCGAGGTCACCATGCCGCTGGCCGCGCCCGGGGTCGCCGCCGGGGCCTCACTCACCTTCGTGGTGTGCATGAAGGAGCTGCCCGCAACGCTCCTGCTGCGCCCCACCGGCATGGACACGCTCGCCACCCGCCTGTGGACCGAGACCGGCACCGGCTCGTTCGCCGCCGCGGCCCCCTACGCCGCGGCCCTGATAGCGCTGGCCGCCGTCCCCTCCTACCTCCTCGGAAGGCACCGCACATGACCGACCTGCAGATCAGGGGACTGTCCAAGGCGTACGGGCCCGGGTCTGCCGCCGTGCTCGACGGGCTGGACCTGACCATCCCCCGCGGCACCCTCGCCGCGGTCCTCGGCCCCTCGGGATGCGGCAAGACGACCCTCCTGCGCACCGTCGCCGGCTTCCTGCGCGCCGACGCGGGCACCGTCGCCCTCGGCGACCGCACCCTCGCCGGCCCCGGCACACACCTGCCGCCCGAGCGGCGCCGCATCGGCATCGTCCCCCAGGAAGGCGCACTGTTCCCGCACCTCAGCGTCGCGCGCAACATCGCTTTCGGCCTGGCCGCGCTCGACCGGAGCGCCCGCCGGCAGCGCGTCGGGGAGATGCTGGACCTCGTCGGGCTCGCCGGATACGGCGACCGGATGCCGCACGAGCTCTCCGGCGGGCAGCAGCAGCGCGTCGCCCTCGCCCGCGCCCTGGCCCCACAGCCGCAACTGGTGCTGCTCGACGAACCGTTCAACGCCCTGGACAGCGCACTGCGGACCGGCGTACGGGCCGATGTGCGCGCTGCCCTGCGGGCCACCGGGGCCACCGCGGTGCTCGTCACCCACGACCAGCAGGAGGCCCTGTCCACGGCCGACCTCGTCGCGGTCGTCCGGCACGGGCAGGTCGCCCAGTGCGCCACCCCCGAGGAGGTGTACCGCCGCCCCGCCGACCCGTGGGTGGCCGGCTTCGTCGGCGACGTGGTCGTGGTCGCCGGCACCGCGGACCAGGGCGTGGCGGACACGCCGCTCGGCCGGGTACCGCTGGCGAACGCGCCGAGCGGGCTGCGCGAGGGGCTGGTGCTCCTGCGACCGGAGCAGCTCCGGCTGACCGACACCGCGTCGGCGCAGGCCCTGGGCACGGTGCGCGAGGTGCGGTTCTACGGGCACGACGCCATGGTCACGGTCACCGTCGACGGCATGGCCGACCCGGTGGACGTCCGCGTCCCCGGGACGGCACCCCTGGACCCCGGCAGCCGCACCGGCCTGGCGGTGGCAGGGCAGGCGACGCTCCACAACGCCCCTGCGTGAGCGGGCCGCCCCAGTGCCCCCAGGTAGCGAACTCATCGAGCCAGGACCGGTCGAGGAGCCTGAGCGGCAGGGAGACGGACTCCCCCTCCGTCGGCCGTCCCGCCTTGCTCACCACTCGGCAACCGCAGGCAGAGGAGCGACGCCACCCAGGTGCGGGGCCTGACGGCGTCCCGCCGGGATGGCGCGGCCTATTGACGGATCGGTACGGGGCGAGGGACCGCTCGGACGTAGACGAGCATCCCTACGACCTCGACCAGGGTCTGGGTGACCACGACCACGGCGGCCGCCGCCAGGTACTCCGGCAGGGCGGGGGCGAGCGGGAGGACCACCAGGGAGTTGCGGGTGGCCCCGGTGAAGACGATCGCCCGGCTGTCGGGGGCGTCGAGGCGAAAGAAGCGGGCGACGGCAAGCCCGGCGAAGGGCATCACGAGCAGGAACGGGGTGTAGACGGGCACGACCGCCGCGACGTCGCCGAGGTTGCCGCCTTGGGGACCTGGGAGGCGACGACGGTGAACAGGGTCGCGGCCATCAGCGGGACCATGGCCGCCGTAGCGGCATCGGCAAGAGCCGGGTGGCGGCCAGGAGCCGCTGCCGGAGAGGTTGATGGCGCTCATGAGGTCGCTACTCGATGACCCGGCCCGGGAACCTTGCTGTCTGCCCATGTCCGGATCTGACAGAACGTGGTCATTGCGGCCGCCGTGGTGAGGCGAAATGATCGACGCATGCTCCAACCACACAGGGTCGTCATCGCTGCCTTTCCGGGTGTCGAACTGCTCGACGTCACGGGTCCGGCCGAGGTCTTCTCGGTCGCCACGCGAGTCGCCGGCAACGGCCGATCCGGCTACACCGTCCGGATCGCGACAGCCGACGGTGGACCGGTGGCCACCTCCAGCGGCGTCCATCTGATGGCCGACCTGACGCTGGACGAGGTGAACGGCAACGTGGACACCCTGCTCGTGTCGGGTGCAGTCCATGTGGACGACCACGGGGTGGAGCCGGTTCTCGACAGCGGGATCATCGACTGGCTGCGTGAAGCGGCCCCCGGGACCCACCGTATGGGCTCTATCTGCGCGGGCGCACACCTTCTGGCCGCGGCGGGCCTGCTGGACGGCCTTTCCGTCACGACCCACTGGCTGACGGCCGCGCGGCTGGCTGCCGACCACCCGCGTGTCACCGTCGATCCCGACCCGATCTTCATCCGCGCCGGCCGTCTGTGGACTTGCGCCGGTATCACCTCGGGGATGGACATGGCGCTGGCGATGGTCGCCGAGGACCGGGGACCCGAACTTGCCCTGGCCACTGCCCGGATGATGGTCATGTATGTCAAACGCGCTGGAGGCCAGAGCCAGTTCAGTGTTCCACTCGCGGTGCCGACTGCCCCCGGCGACCGGATCGACGACCTGCGTGTGTGGATCGGCGAGCACCTCGCCGAGGATCTGTCCGCCGAAGCCCTGGCTGCACGGCTGCACCTGAGCGTGCGCCACTTCTCCCGGCTGTTTCGCCGGCGCACCAGCACCACCCCGGCCGCCTACGTCGAGTCCGTCCGGCTGGAGGCCGCCCGCCGCTTGCTCCAGGACAGCGACCGCGGCCTGCCGGAGATCGCCGCCATCAGCGGCCTCGGCTCCGTGGAGAGCTTGCACCGTTCCTTCCGGCGCCGCCTGGGCACCACCCCCGCCGAATACCGGCGACGCTTCCGCTGACCCCAAAGCATCCCCATCCCCCGACCGTCCCGCGGACCGCCGCCCGGCGGAAGACGGTCATTGCCCGCACGAGCGGCGTTACACGACGCAACCAGGGAGAAAACAGTGTCCCGAACCAAGGTCGTCCCGATCCCGGTCATGGGTCGGCACAGCATCAACGCATACCTGCTGCTGGGCCGCCGGCCCGTCATCGTCGACGCGGGTACACCCGGCAGCGGCAGAAGGATCTACGATCAGGTCGCCGCACACGGTGTGGACCCCACCGATGTGTCGCTGATCGTCATCACCCACGGCCACATTGACCACTTCGGTTCCGCCGCCGAACTGCACCGCCTGACCGGAGCACCGGTGGCGGGGCACATCGCCGACCTCGGGCCTTACCGAAGCGGCCGGGTCCGCGAACCTTATCTGCCCACCGGTCCGATGGGCCGCCTCATGGCCAGGAACAGGAACCTGCACATCCAGGTCGAACCGCTCGAACCCGACGTACTCGTGCGGGGTGAAACGGACCTGGAGGACTTCGGGATCGCCGCGCGCATCATGCCCACCCCCGGACACACTGCCGGATCGATCTCCGTCCTTACCGACCAAGGAGACCTCGTCGCAGGCGACCTGGTCGCCAACTCTTTCATGGGACTCATCCCGGGCAGACCGGCCAACCCTCCCTTCCACGACGACCCGCTGCACAACCTGGCCAGTCTGCAGAAGATGCTTGCCCTGAACCCCACCAGACTCCACGTCGGGCACGGCACCCCACTGGAGCCCAACCGGGTCCGACGCTGGGCAGCCCGGGAACACAAGCGACTGACCCGGCTCGAAGCAGCCGGGCGAATCTCCACCCGTACGGAAAAGGACGCGGTCTGACCGGCAGGCATGGCTCGGGCGCCATTGCCTGCACATGCCGCCCGGCTTGACCTCCCGCCATGTCCTGCCGCGCCGCGGTCAGACCGATTCAGGACAGGCACACGCTGTCGCGGGAGAGCTTGTCCGGGCCGAGTCCCCACCTCGGCAGAGCCCCGGACCGGCATACACTCCGGCCTGGTGCCGCACAGAGCGGCAGTGATAGCGGCGCTCAGGCCACCCCCGGCCGGCGCTTGGTCCAGCGGTCCTGCTGGCACCTCCTCCCGCGGCGCATGACACCACGACCAGGCCGACGTACCGTCACCGGATGAACTCGGCCCACACGAACTACCTCTCCCGCGCCCTCGACATGAAGGCCGAGCCGACACTCCGGCCGCTGCCGCCTGCGGTGGCAGAACTTCTGCGATCCCTGGCCGCCCCGCCGCGGCTCGCGGCCCACCTGCGCGCCGTCCACGACGTGGCAGCCGAACTCGTCCACTGGGTATGCAACCGCTGCCCAGACCTGCCCGTGGACGGTGACGCGGTCCTCTTCGGTGCGGCAACTCACGACATCGGCAAGGTCCTGCACCCCGAGGAGCTGTCCGGCCCGGGCTCCGCGCACGAGGAGGCCGGCCGTGTCCTGCTCCTCGCCCACGGCTTCCCGCCGGCCCTGGCCCGGTTCGCCGGCGGACACGCAAGATGGGCGGATCCCGCCGTGACGGTGGAGGACCTACTGGTCAGCACGGCCGACAAGGTGTGGAAGGACAAACGCGTGCCTGACCTGGAGGACCGGCTCGTCGCGCGCCTGGCCGAGGCCTGCGGGCGGGAGCACTGGGAGGAGTACCTGGCCCTCGACGACCTGCTGACCCGGATCGGGACCGATGCGGGCCACCGGCTCGCCTTCCAGGCGTCCTTCCCGATCCACCTCTGAAACGCGCTACGGCGTGCCCCGGCTTCGAACTGGATCCCGTACTTGATCGCCCGGTTGGGGATTTGCCGGACGTGGGCACGGCCTTCGGCTGAATCTGTGCTCGGACCAAGGACGTACTGACCAGCGCAGCAGTTGTTGGGCTGATTCTTGGTGACCGTACTGAAGACGAGCCGTGCTGTGGCCACTGTCTCGTTGTAGATGCCGCCCCCGTCATTGACTGCGGTGTTGCCGGAGACTCTGCTGGAGATCAACGTCGTGGCGGCGAGGTGATGAGGGGCAGGCCCTCCGAATTGAGCTGATACGGCTGCGTGAGGTGTAGGTACAGTCGGGTGCCAGAGCGCTGCGCCGTACCGTCCTGGAGCACCAGCCGCCCGGCGCCCCCGCTCGGCCAGCGCACGTGGACCAGGCAGTCGGTTCGCGACAGCCTCCCGCGGAGCAGTCCGCGCGTGGCGATCCAGCCTTGGCCGGCGGTGACCCGGTCGGGCAGCAGGACGGTGAACAACAGCACTGCGAGTCCGTTCCACAGCGCGGCACGGCCTGGGCTGAGCGTCTTAGCGGCGGCGTCGACCAACAGAAGGCGAGGAGGGAGCTGGAGCAGCGATTGCGCACCGCAGCGCACCTGCCCAGTCCAGCTCTCGGACCGCTGCCGATCGGTGCCCGCACCGTGTCGCCGCGCCCCTCATCCGTCACGGCGTGGAACCGTCCGAGCATGACCGAAGGCTCGGCACCCCACATCTCCCCGGCGCGTATCACCGTCCTGGGCGTTCAACCGGGCAACCCGCCGTTCCGCATCGTCGAGGTCGACGGAGAGTTCGTCGACAGGGCGGCGTCGATGACGGACGTGCTGTTGGTCGCGGCGGAGGCGGGGATCACCATCCATGACCTCGCCGGGCCGCCAGGGCCCTGGCCGCTGGCAGCTTTCGTCTCGATATCGGGCTACATGTCACTATTGAGGTGGTTAGCGCGTTGTTCTGGAGGTGGCTGGGATGGCTGCAGGGAAGAAGGCCAAGAACATCGGCAAGAACGTCAAGGGAAAGACCAAGGAGGTCACCGGCAAGGCGGTCGGCAACGAGACCTTGGAGGCGAAGGGCCGCGCCGAGCAGGTAGCAGGAGATGCCAAGCAGACGGCTCAGAAGGCGAAGGACACCCTCAAGCACTGACCGCGCCGAAAACAGATGAGGCCGGCGGCATTGCCGCCGGCTTCACTGTGTGACAGCCGCTGCCTCGGGCGTCCTCGGAGCGTCGCGTGGACAGGGCAGTGTGGCCGTGCAAAACCACAGGGAGCACAGCCACACTGACGGGGACGATCCCGTGAGCCTCAGCGCCGACGTCCTCGGCGCCGTGGCTCTTCGTCCTCGTCTTCGTCCTCGTCTTCGTATTCGCCCTCGACCTGCTCGTATTCCTCCTCCTCGTCCTCGGGGGTCTCTTCCTCGTCTTCGGGGTAGCCCTCCTCCTGTTCCTCTTCCTCGTCTTCGGGGTAGTCCTCCTCCTGTTCCTCTTCCTCTTCGGTGTCTTCTTCCTCGGCCGGTTCTTCGGCTGCGGCCTCTTCCTCCTCAAGAGCTTCTTCGTGGGTGAGGACGACTTCGCCGTCCTGGATCTCCCCGCGCCAGCCGTCGGGCTCTTCGCTGGAGAGGCTGACGTAGCGGTCGAAGTTCTTCAGATCCAGGCGCATGCGTCGGCCTTGTGCCCGCCACAGGTTTCCGGTCTTCTCGAACAGCCCGGTGGGGTAGTACTCCACGACCAGGAGGATCCGGGTCAGCGAGGGAGCGAGTTCGTGGAAGCTCACGCAGCCGCGTGTGGTTCCCTTGGGCCCCTCGGACGTCCAGATGATCCTCTCGTCGGGGATCTGTTCTTCGATGGTGGCTTTCCAGCTGCGGGTGGAGGGGCCGACCTTGACCTTCCAGTCGGTGGTCGTGTCATCACTCTGGGAGACGCTGCGTACCCCCTTGGCGAAGCTGCTGAAGTTCTCGTACTGGGTCCAGTGGTCGTAGGCAGTGCGCAGCGGTACTCCAACGTCGAGCGACTCGATAATGTTGATGGCTTTGGCGCCGCCTTTGCGGCCCTTGCCCTTGCCGCCGAGCAGGCCGGCACCCGCGTCACTGACTTTGTCCTTGAGGCCGCCGAGTGCCTGTCCGAGAACGGCTTTGACGGGGGAGTCGCCCTGCAGGAGCCGGCCTCCGATGCCGGCCAGATCGCCGCCGTTCTCCGCGACGTCGTAGAGGCTGTCGGTGAGGTCGCCGACTTTGTCCACGGCCTTGTCCGCCAGTTGTTCGGCCTGGACGGAGAGATAGGCGGCGACTTCGTCCAGCAGTTTGTCAAGACCGGACTGGGCGCTCCTGGCGCCACGCTGTGTGGTGGCCATGGTTCACCTCCGCCCGGTCGGCTTGCGACTGGCCGTCTTCCTTGTCGCTGCGGTCTTCTTTCCGGTGCTCTTGGACGCCGGCCGGGCCGCTGCGCTCTTCTTCGCTGCGGTCTTCTTCGCGGTCGGCTTGGCTGCTGCCTTCTTGGCCGGGGCCCGGCGGGTCGTGGAGGAGGGAGCCGCCTTTGCCTTCTTACCGCCAGCTGCCTTCTTGGCCGGGCTCCGCTTCGCAGCGGCCTCGGTCGAGGCCTTCTTCGCAGGGGGGGCTTTCTTCGCCGGGGCGGCCTTCCTGGCGGGAGCGGCCTTCTTCGCGGGAGCGGCCTTCTTGGCCGGGGCCTTCTTGGCGGGTGCCTTGCGTGCCGGTGCGCTGCGCGGTGCCCTCTTGGTCGGGCGGGCGGTGGAGGCGCGGCGGGCGGGCCGACGGCGAGCCGGCGGTGCCTGCTCTTCCTCCTCGGGCTCCTCTTCTTCCTCGGGCTCCTCTTCTTCTTCCGCCTCTTCCTCCTCCGGCTCCTGCTCTTCCTCCTCCTCGGCCTCTTCGTAGGGCTCTTCTTCCTCTTCGTAGCCCTCTTCTGCCTCGTCGTACTCCTCCTCGGCGGCCTCGTCATGGCCACGGGTGAGGGCAAGGGTGCGGTCGTGGAGCGAGTCGGCGAGCTGGGACAGCCCGCGGTTCGCGGTCGCCGCTATTGCCTTTCGGCCGGCGTCCAGGGCCTCACCCCGGATCTGCTCGCTGAGCTCGGCGACCTGCGGCATCTCGCCGAGCTTCTTCACGCCTTGCATGGCGAGCTCTCGCGGGTCGATGCCGAGGCGGCGGCCGACGGCGTATGACGCCAGCGTGAAGGCCAGGCGCCCCTTTTTCGCCCGTCCCAGTACGTAGCCTCCGACGATGGCGGCCGCCAAGGCGATCTTGGTCGTGTCGTCCATGAGCGATTTCCCTTTCACCAGGTTGGTGCGGGCCGTCACCGCCTTTGCAGGCCCAAGTGCCGCCGCGGACGCCTGCTTGGGCGGCGGGGCACACAGCTCGCACGGTCATAGAGGCGGCTGCTCTCCCTGGCGCCAGATATGCCTCGTATGCGATGAAAATCTAGGTTTTTGGGATCAATGCTGTTTGCTCCCAGCATGAGCGGGCAGGCCTACGGGCGGTGTGCGGGGGGAGTGGCCCGAGGGGAGTGGCCGATGGCCGCAGCAGAGCCGGCACGCCGTCGGCGTTCCCCGGACGACGGCGGCGACCCGGAAGCACAGGCCAGCAGGTCCGGCCGCAAGGCTCCGGCTCGCAAGGCGCCCGCGCGCCGTGGCGTCACCGGCGCGGCCGCGGCCATGCGCTTGGCGGCCGAACAGCTCTCACAGCTGCTGGGACGCCCTCCCGAGTCGGTGTCGTCCCTCCGGCCCACCGAGGACGGCTGGGAGGCCCATGTCGAGGTGCTGGAGCTCGAACGCATCCCCGACACCACCAGCATCCTTGCCAGCTACAAGGTCACGATGGACGAGGAAGGCGAGTTGATCTCCTACGAGCGGACCCGGCGGTACAGCCGGGGCATGATCGACCGGCCGGCCTGACGGGTCGGCCACCCTGAAGGGAAGCGGCCATGACTGTGGTGCCGCAAGGCGGAAGCAGCCTCAGCAGAAGCGCAGGCAGAGACACGAGCAGCCTCTACGACGTCCTGGAACTGATCCTTGACCGCGGTCTCGTCATCGACGTGTTCGTCCGCGTCTCCCTGGTCGGGATCGAACTGCTAAAGATCGACGCCCGTATCGTGGTGGCCAGCGTCGACACCTACCTGCGCTTCGCCGAAGCATGCAACCGGCTCGACCTGGAAGCCGGCCGCAAAGCCCCAGCGCAGCTGACCGACGTCGTCGGCAACGCGGTCGAGAGCGGGGCCCGCGGCAAGAGCAAGGGCGCACTCAGCGGGGCCGTGGAGGCCGTGACCCAGTCCCTGACCGGCGGGTCCGACCAGGAAGAAGAGCCGGAGGAAGAAGCTGTAGAGGAAGAAACCCCTCGTCGTCGCCGGCCCGCCCGCCGCCCCGTACGGCACGAGAGGCAGTGAGCGATGGCTCTCTACGTGTACTCGATCACCGCTGCCACCCACCCCTGCCGTCTGGACGGGCTGACCGGCGTCGGAACAAACCCCGCGCCGCTTCGCACCATCACCGCCGGACCGCTGCGCGCAGTCGTCAGCGACATCGACGAGGAGATCCGGCCCAAACGCCGGGACCTGGAAGCGCACCAGGGGGTCCAAGAGCGCCTTATGGACGACGGAACGATCCTCCCCTTGCAGTTCGGATACATCGCACCCGACGACCTGGCGGTCACCGAGGCCCTCCAGCAGCGGGCGGACGCCTACCGGGACGCTCTGGAGAGGCTCCAAGGCTGCGCCGAGTACCACATCAGGGCGTCTCAGGACGAAGAGGCGCTCCTGCGAGAGATCCTCAGCGACTCTCCCCCGGCGCGGCAGCTCAACGACCAGATCCGAGCCGGCGACCCCGACCCCCGGCTGCCCCTGCAGCTCGGGGAACTGGTCGCCGCCGAGGTACGGGAGAGACAGGAGGTACTGGCCGCCGGTCTGGTGCAAGCCCTCATCCCCTTCGCCCGCGACCACAGCGTCCGGGCTCCGGCCAACGGCGACATCCTCAACCTCTCCCTTCTGATCCCCGACGACCAGAAGGACACCTTCCTCGGGGCCGAGGCCAGCCTCGCCCGGCAGGTCGACGGCATCGACTTCCGCTTCACGGGGCCGCTGCCCCCCTACAGCTTTGTGTAGTGCTCGGGCCCGCCGACAGCCGGCGGCCCGGCCCGGGAAACGTCAGGAGGAGCCATGGGGCTGCTGACCAGCCTGGTGACTGCGCCACTGGCGCCCGTGCGGGCCGTGGTGTGGGTAGCGCAGCGGGTCGTGGACAAGGCCAACGAGGAGTACTACGACCCCGCCCCCGTCTGGGCCGCACTGGCCGACCTCGAAGGCCGGCTTCAGCGCGGCGAGATCGATCAAGCCACCTTCGACCGCACCGAGGACGTACTCCTCGACCGCCTCGACGAGATCATGCAATACCGGCAGGGCCTGCAGTGACCAGGGAGGTCGGGGACCGTGACTGACCCACTTGCCAACCGGCTGGGCCCTCTGCCGTCCCGGGCGACGCCGATGTCCTATCCGCCGACTTCCTCGGCCAGCCTGGCCGACATCCTTGAGCGTGTCCTGGACAAGGGCATCGTCATCGCCGGCGACATCCGCATCAACCTTCTCGACATCGAGTTGCTGACCATCAAACTGCGGATACTCATCGCCTCGGTGGACAAGGCCAAGGAGATGGGCATCGACTGGTGGGAGTACGACCCTGCGCTCTCCTCCCGTCACAGCGGGCACCCGCTCGCGGAAGAGAACCGCCGCCTGCGCGCCGAGCTGGAGGCACTGCGTCGCGATCGCCTGGATGCATTTCCATCCGAAGTCGCCGACCAGGACCTGGCACGGGAAGAGGAACGTCGGCCCCGCGCCACCCCGAGGAAGAGGCCCGCCCCATGATCCCGGAGCCGACCCTCACCTACGTCTACGCCGTAGCCGCACCTACCCCGGAGCTCGGCGGGGTCGTGGCCGGCCTCCACGGTGTCGCCGATGCCCCGGTCGCCCTGCTGGCGCCCTCCGCCAAGGGTCTCGACACTCAGCGCCCCGTATTCGTCACCAGCCAGGTCCCGGACACCGAGTGGCGCGAGGAAGCGCTCAAAACACACTTCGAAGACCTCGCCTGGCTGGAGAGCACGGCCAGGGCCCACCACCACGTCATCCAGGCCCTCGCGGACCACACCACCGTCCTGCCCTTGCGGATGGCCACCCTCTACCAGGACACCGACCGGGCACTGGCAGCCCTGCGCGACCAACAGCACGACTTCGCCGGCAGACTGTCCGCCCTCACCGGCCATGCCGAGTACGGCGTCAAGGTGTACATCCGCCCGGACAGTCCCCCAGCCCCTGACACCGCACCCGCCGCGCCGGCGCCGGCCAGCCCCGGCAAGGCATACCTCCGAGCCCGCAAGGCCCAGCACCACGCCCACGAGGACCATTACCGGCAAGCCACGGAAGCAGCCGAACGAATCGCGGCCACAGCAGCCCAGCACGCCACCCACGTCGTACGGCACCCCACACAAACGGGACCCCTGACCCGCAGCGAGACCGGCGAAAACGTCCTCAACGACGCCTACCTCGTCCGCGACGACCAAGCCGATGCCTTCCGCACCGCCATCCAGCACTCAGGCGAGAACCTGCCAGGCATCCACATCGAAGTGACCGGCCCCTGGGCGCCCTACTCCTTCGCCATGCCGCCACCCCAGCCCGCCGAGCCCAGTACGACGGCGGACCACATCCCTGGCGCACGAACATGACTCTCACCGGACGAGACGAACCCCTGCCGGGCCGACAGGTCGCCCTCGTGGACCTCCTCGACCGACTCCTGGCCGGTGGCGTCGTCATCACCGGCGACATCGTCTTGTCCATCGCAGACATCGACCTCGTACGCATTTCCCTCCGCGCCCTCATCACCTCCGTCACCACCCCCGGCAGCAGCACCTCCACCCGCGGCGGCGAGCAGCCATGAACGCCGCCCTCCCTGCACAACCGCAGCCTCCGGACCTCAACGCCATCAGCGACACCATGGCCAATGCCTTCCGACTCCTTCAAGCGCCCCCCGCCGCCCCCGGCGAACCGCGGCCCCCGGCCCGCCGGATCCACACCGATCCCGACACCGTCGGCGAAGACCTCCTCAAGCTCGTCCTCACCCTCGTCGAGCTCCTGCGCCAGCTCATCGAACGTCAGGCCCTGCGCCGCGTCGACGCAGGCGACCTCACCGACGAGCAGGAAGAAGAACTCGGAGCCACGCTCCTGGCCCTCCACGACCGCATGACCGACCTGTGCGCCGAGCACGGATACGCCCTGGAGGACCTCAACCTCGACCTCGGCCCACTGGGCCCTCTCCTTCCGCCCTGAGCTGCGCTGCGCTGCCCGCCGGCATGGTGGACCGGCCTGCGTCCGACTGGCGGACAGCACCAGCTCGGCGCCGAGCATCCAGCCGGTCACCGCGTAATCATCACAACGGGGCCTCTTCAAATCTCGCTCGCCGCCCGGTCGGCGGCGTGTCCGAGGTACGTCAAAAGAGAAAGGCACACCGATGACCAGTCAAGGCGACGGCAACGAGACCCCATCCACTCCGGAAGAGCCGCAGGAAGTGGAGCACCCCCACGGCGAGGCCAAGGCCAAAGAGAAGACTGCCGAGATCAAGGAACTCAAGGAACACGCCATTGCCAGGGCCAAACAGACAACGGCCCAGGTCCGCGAGAAGGCAGGCCAGGCGACTCAGCTGGCCAAGAACAAGACACCCGAGCCACTCCTGCACACTGCAAGCCAGACGGCTGCGCACGTCCACAACACGGCAGTGCAGGCCAGACACCTCGCAGCGGACAAGACCCCCGAGGCCGTCCGGGAACGGGCTGCTCAGGCTGCCCGCAGGGCACGGTCCAAGTGGACTCCACTGCTTTCCGTGGGCGCAGCCCTCCTCGTCTATTTCCTCCTGCGCCACTGCCGACGGAACCGGTAAGGAAGGGAGGCTCTCCCCGCGCAGGGCACGAGACAGGCGCGAAGACAGGCGAAACGGCCTCGCCCGCACAGGATGCGAAGCCGTTTCTTATAGTTGGCCCCGGTCACCGCGTTGCGCGCCTGAATAGGCGGAAGGCGGCGAGGAGGACGAGGGAACCCACGATGGCGGCGATCCATGTAGAGAGCTCAAAGAAGCCGTCGACGGATTCGACGCCGAAGATCACCTTGCCGAGCCATCCGCCGAGCAGTGCGCCCGCGATGCCGATGAGCATGGTGATGATGATGCCGCCCGGATCCTTTCCGGGCATCAGCATTTTGGCGATGATGCCCGCGAGCAGCCCGATAAGGAGCCAAGCAATTATGCCCATGGTGCCTTCTTGCCTCGTCATGTAAAGCCGGTGTTATGCGGCTCAGGTCAACCGAAGGCGTCCTTGCCCTGTCCTTGACCTGCCGGGCCTTGCCCCGGGCTTCCAGAGCGCCGCCCTTCGCAGCCGGGGTCTCCTTGCCCATCATGGAAGATTACTCCGGCGGGCCGTGCATACGGCCCGCCGGAGGGCAGCTCGTACCCCAGCCAATCACACGTATGTCCCTGGGGCCGCATTCCAAACGATTGCGACGGCAAATCTTTTTGGGGGTCGTGGATGCGGGCCTCGCTGCGGTAAAGGCGGCGCCGCCGCCGCGACCGGGCGGCCCGCATCGCGTTTGAGTCCCAAGGCCACCGCGATCCGCGCGGAGGCACCGTCGGCAGCGACGATCAGCGGCGCCCGGTAGCGAACCGGTTGCTGGTCCGGCCCGCGAGAAGCAGCCACCCCGGTGACATGTCCCGTCCGGTCGGTCAGCGGGGCTGCCACCTTCACCCGGGTCCGCGGGCGAGCTCCGGCGGCGCCGGCATGAGCGGCGAGCAGTTCGTCGAAGTCGTGCCGCCTGAGTCATCGCGTTCGGTGGTCGCACCAGCACTATGCCGCGTCCCGCACTTCCCAGGCCAAAATGCCGGGAAGGACGGCACGCAGCACACGCCGAACCGCCCGTCGCACGCCCCATGCCATCAGTCGCAAACCCCACGCTGTCAGTCGCTTGCAGATCCGGCAGGTGACAGCCCCAGGCCCGTAGCGAGCGAGCGCCCGACGCCTGCTCCCCTTGTGTCCGTGCCGCCTCGAAGTGAGCTTCACGAATATCTCCTGCCCGCTCCAAGACGATGGACACTGCAAGCATCTGTCTGAACGTGAGCCGGGCATCGAAGACCTCAACCCCGGCCCCCTGCTTCCCGCCGCCCCCATGCTGAGGAGCACGTATGTGCCGGCCCGTTCGTTTCTCCGTTTCCCGGGTAGAGGCCTGTGTGGAGAAGGGATGGACATGAGTGCCAGCGAGAAGATCAAGGCCAAGGCCGAACAGGTTGCCGGGAAGACCGTGAGGATAGCGGCGCACGCTCTGGGCAACAGGACAACTGAGGCCAAGGGTGCAGCGCTGGAGGCCCGCGGCAAGGCCCGGCAGGTCAAGGAAAAGGGAAAGGACAGTTTCACGCCCTGAATCGAGGCGTCCCGCGCATTCTTTGCACTAAGGCGCGAATGCATCCGCTCTGAGGAGCAGGCTCCGCAAAGGGCACGGGAAGACCGCGTGATCCACGCGGGTCCGCCGCTGGGGGTGCCTGCTCCCCGCGGCGGCGGTCGAAGTGTGCACGGGCGGCCGGACAGTACAGGAGGGAGTCATGGCAGAGCATGCCGACCCGATGCCCAAAGCCACGCTGTACGGTGCGACGTACTACGAGGGGCCCGCTGTCACGGTGCCGCCCGACAACGGGGACGAGGGCGCGGCGGCAGTGGCATACTCACTCGCCAACCTGGGCCTTTTCAGACTGGGCTCCCTACGCGCCCCGAGTGAGCCGGCTGACCTCGACAACCCGTTCCACCAAATTCTGCGCTGGGTCACCAACATCACCGTGTGGGAGACCAAGCCGGAAACCTGGCCACCCCACGGCGAGGACCGGGGTAAGACCTGGGAGGGCTACAGTGCCGACACCGCAGACCTGGGAATCTGGGCGGGGAAGGCCGCGTACGTTCGCGTCTGGAAGCAGACAGCGGGCAACACATCGGACACGGCGCCCTTCACCCCGAACACCGGGGCGCTTCCGATCACGATCGTGGAGTGAGGTTCCCCCGCTGCGCGGGAGTGGCTGTAGCTGAGAGCTCCGGCACCGGGTGACCGGAGAGGTCACACGGTGCGGGCGACCGTCACCAGGACCTCCACGGGCCGCCTCGCGGTATTTGCATCGAGACAGGCGATGACTGCGGTCCGCACGTCGTCGCGTACCTGCCGCGCGACGTCGACTACGCGGCGGTCGGCGTGCAGGATGCAACGGACTTCCACGTGCCAGCCGCCTTCCGGCGTGTGGTCGCAACGGATGCCGACTGCCTCGGGCTGCGAGGTCGTCACCTCGACTGTCAAGGTCTGCTTCACACGGGAGGCTGCGTGAGCCAGCCGGTCGGCGAGCGCCGGCTGGAGTGCGGCTACACCAGGAACGCCGAGGGCTGCCCGGGCTGCGGCCCGACGGATGTCCTGGCGGTGGGCTGCGCTCATCGTTCGCTCTCCTCGGACCGCTGGCTACCGGGCACCTGGGCCAGCTCCAGCGCGGCGTTGATCTCGACGTCGACGGCGGTGACGGCGAGACCGAGCATGTGGTCAGCTGCGCGGAGGACGGCCTGGCGTACTTCCTCGGCCCGCTCCGGCAACGGCTGGTCGAGCGTCGCTGCGATCGTGAGAGCCACCACATGGGAACGGCTCTCATCGGCGGGAGTCAGACGGCAGCTAGCAGCGCGGATGCCGGGGACGCTGTCGGCGGCCTGGCGCAGCACTTTCGCCGCCGCGCTCTCGGCGATGCGCAGGTCGTGACCGGCATCATCCAGCAGCAGCATCGCGCCGAGCCGTACCTCGGCCCGGACCGCGTTGATGACTCGGCTGACGAGACTGTGGCTGTCGGGCTGTTCCTCGGCGCGCAGAGCACGGGTAGCCCGGTCCAAGGCCACCAGCCCCTCAACAGCTTCACGGCAGTAGGGGCAGTGGGCGGTATGCGGGTCTGCCGCGCCGACCGGGTCGCGGGCCTGTTCCCAGGCTCGGCCGAGGGGGCGTCCGCAAGGCAGCAGCTCCGCGCCGGCAAGTACCTCGGCGTCGGAGTGCGGGAGTGATTGGGCCTTCGTGCCACCCACGGTCTCAGGACCATCGCCGGAGGGGTGCGGGTTGTCTAGCACCATGGTCGCATCGCCTCCATCAGAGCCCGCCGTGCCCGAAAAAGTCTGCCGCGCACCGTTTGTTCGCTGCTGCCTACCACGTGTGCGATCTCGTTGTAGTGCAGGCCGTGCAGCTCCCGCAGGACCCAGCACACGCGCAGCTCAGGCCGCAGTTCCAAAAGCGCTCGCGCCAGGGCGGCTGTTACAGCATCCGACTCAGCCACTCGGGGCGGTGAGCTCTCCGCATCCGCGGCAGCGGGTTCGGGGACGCTGTCCAAGGGCAGCGGGCGGGGTCGGCGGCGCAGGGTGTTGAGGCAGCGGTTCGCGACGATGCGGTACATCCAGGTGCTGAATGAGGCGCCGTGGCGGAATTCCGGGAGCCGCCGCCAGGCGCTGAGGAAGGCGTCCTGAACGGCATCCTCGGCATCTGCTCGGTTCCCGAGCAGATGCTGGGCGAGGGCGAGCAGGCGACTGCTGTGTCGGCGGACCAGAACGGCAAAAGCATCTTCATCCCCTTCCGAAGCCCGCACAGCCAGCACGGTGTCATCCAGGTCACTGGGCGTATCGCTGCTGGTTTCGGCGTAGGCACGCGGCTGCTGGTCCCGCTGGAGGAGGTCTGCGCCGGGCGGGGGCGGAGGTCTGGTCCGGTTGCGCATTCCGCCGCTCGCCTTTCTGCCGAAGCCGGTCGTTCGTCGCGGCTGCGTACGCACTCTTCGATGGTATGTCGCGAGCCGGGTGACGAATGCCCCGTGGGTGTGTCTAAAGCTTTGGGCACCACACCGGCGCCCAGGACAAGCACCCCTGGGAGGTCTCCATGTCGGACACCATCTACCCCGCCGAGGGGGAAACCTCCAAGAGCCGCACACGGGCGGACTCGCGCGCTGAGGGACGGACCGGCGCCGGGGTGGCCCCCGAGACACGAGGTCGGACCACCATTTCCGACAGCGTGGTCGAGAAGATCGCAGGGATGGCCACCCGCGAGGTTCCGGGCATCCACAGCCTCGGCTCCGGCATGGCCCGCACGCTCGGGGCGGTAACGGACAAGGTCCCCGGCGGCCGTCCCAGCGTGACACGAGGCGTGAAGGTCGAGGTGGGCGAACGGCAAGCGGCCATCGATCTCGACGTGGTCGTCGAGTACGGCGTTGCCATCACGGACCTCGCCGCCGACGTCCGAACCAGCGTCATCACGGCCGTGGAACGCATGACCGGACTGGAGGTCGTCGAAGTGAACATCACCGTCGACGACGTCCACCTTCCCGACGAGGAGGACGAGGGCGGCGAGGGCCGCGTGCAGTAACCCCGCAGCCCACTGCCTCGCCAGGAGCAACGACGACGTGAAAACAGGTGAGTGAGATGAGCGCAGCAACCGCAGGGCTGCTTGTCGGCATAGCCCTGGGTTTCGCCGCATTCTTCGGCGGCTTCTGGGCGTTCCTGCTCGTGGCGGTCATGGGCCTGCTGGGCCTGGCGGCCGGCCGCATGCTGCAGGGCGACCTGAAGATGTCCGACTTCACGGGTCACCGGGAGAGGCGGTGACCTCGCAACTTGCCGCGGCAGCAGCACCCCCGCCCCCACCCGTCATACCTGCGGCCGAACGCGGCGCCACAGTGATACCCGAAAAGGTGGTGGCACGTATCGCCGTCCGTGCCGCACAAGAGGCCCTTGCCGAGCACGCCCCTACCCCGCCGCCTCACGTGAAGCCGACTGCTCCGCACGCCTCGGCCACAGTCCGCAGCGGGACGGCGCGGCTGGGACTGACTGTGGACCTGCCCTACCCCACAAACCTCGCCACTGCCTCCCATCAGGTGCAGAACTACGTCAGCAAGCGAGTAGCCCAATTGACCGGAATGCGCATCACCGAGGTCACCCTCGCCATTGAGCATCTGGTCCCCTCCAGCGGGCTGGAACACCGACGTGTGCAGTGAGCCCGACGGCAGTCCCACCGGGAAGGAGAGTCGGCATGAATCGGAACCAGCAGCTGACGAAGCATCTTCCAACCCGCCCGAACCCCGGCGGCTCGCACGCCACGCGTCGCCCGTGGTCTGCACGCCGGATCCCCGCTGCGCTGACAGCCCTGGTCATCGCGGCTTCGACCGGGATCCTCCTGTACGACATCGCCAGGGTCCGCGCCGGCCAGTCGGCCGCCGCCTGGCGGACGCGCCTCGCCGACGAACTGGCGACACGCCCGCTGGATGATCTCTGGATACGGATCGGCGCCTTCGTCATCGCCATCCTCGGCCTCTGGCTGATCATCTTGGCGGTCACGCCGGGTCTGCGTCACCAGTTGCCCCTCACAACCCCCGACGAACATGTGCGTGCCGTGTTGGATCGCCAGGCAGCGATTCTCCTCCTGCGGGACGCCGCCATGCACGTCCCTGGCGTCAGCGGCGCCAGGATCCGGTTGGGCCGGCATCGCGTCGGTGCGCGTGCGGACGTGCGTTTCCGTGACCCGGCCGCGGTCAAAGCCGATCTCTTGGCCGCTCTGCGGGAAGAACTCGACCGGCTCACGCTCGCCCACCCGCCTTCGCTCGCCGTACGGGTTCGCGCACGCCGAAAGTGACTCGTCTTGCCTACCGGAGAGCGAGAGACAGGTAACGGCTCCCATGAAATCCGCAATCAACCGAGTCCTGCTGGCCGTGACAGGCATGGTCCTGCTCGGCACAGGCATCCTGACTCTGGCAGGCGGCTTCGACCTGTACCGGCGCTGGCACCTGACGCCACCCGACGGCTGGCCCCTGACCACTCCCGGACACGTCCTCCTCGACGACGTCGACCGCACTCGCTGGACGGACGAAGGATGGTGGTGGCCCGCGGTCATCGCCGCCCTGGCCATCATCGCCCTGCTCGCCCTGTGGTGGCTGCTGGCGCAACTCCGCCGCACTCACCCAGGCCGCATACCTGTCGAGGGACCGCCCGACCTGCACGGCGTGGAACTGCGCGAAGGGGCACTCAGCGAGGTACTGGCCGCCGACGCCCGGCAACAACCCGGCGTCCACCGAGCCCGGGCACGGATCGACGGCTCCCCCACTCATCCAAGAGCCCACCTCAACCTCACCATTACCCCCGACAGCGAGCCCCGTCCCGTCCTCCAGGCGCTGTGCGACGGTCCGCTGGAACGCGCCCGCCAGTCAACCGGCCGGACCCGACTCCCTGCGAATGCGCAGCTTCGGGTGACCCCGCACAAAGCCCACCGCGCCCAGTAAGGCCCCTTGCCGGGACAGCCTCCCCGCCGCTCCCCACCCTTCTCGACAGGCAACGGGGCTGGCCGAGGAGAAGAGCTGCGGCTGCCCGGCGCTTCGGACGCTGCTGGTCCCGGGGCGGCGGGTCGCAATCAGGAGCATCTTCGGCGTGCCCGGACGCGTCCGGGCACAGCGGAAGCGTCCCGCCGACGGCCCGGTGGTCATGGTCCCGGCGGCGAGACCCGGCCGCGTAGGTCATGCGTCCGCACACCGGCACAGCACTCGCCGCAGTAGACGGTGGTTGTCGGTCGGCCACAGCCTTCAGCAGCAACCGGCCAAGTGCTCCGATTCGCTCGGTGGCCTGCCGGTGCCTGTACGCCTGGGCCCGGCAGGCCGGACCTCAGTACAGGCGCCGCCGTGTCGCGGTCTTCAGGAGCACGGCGCCGCCCGCGGAAGCAGCACCGGCGGCGGGCCATACCTCCAGGATTGCGCTCAGCGCAGGTTGTCAGCCACGAGAGCGGAGACGCGGTTCTCGTACTCGCGGGGGGCCTTGCGCTGCGCTGGGATGGCCTGGGCGCCCGGGGTGCCGTCGAGAGGCTGGCAGCGATCGAGGAGCTGGCGGCGCACCGCGGGGGTGGCACTGACGCGCAGGGTGTAGCCCCGACCGCGCCGCACGGTGACGTCTTGGTCGAGCACGGCCCGCTCGACTCGAGCAGGAGGTCGGCGGCGGCGGTACGGATGGCGCCGCGGCTGACGTCGTGGTCGCGCGCGAGGGCGGCGATGGAGCGGCCTTCCAGGTATGCGGTGCGCACGGCGTCGGTCTTGTCGGCCGGGACGGCCGGGCGGCGGCCGCCCTTGCTGCCCTGCGCCTCGGTGGCCCGCAGCCCGTCGTAGGTCAGCTCGCGCTGGAGTTCGCGGTGGAGTTCACCGGCGGCGGCGAGGGTCTGCACCATGAACTTCACGGTAGACAGTAGCTCGCCGGTGCGGGGGTGGCGGGCGGTGAGGTCCATCGCGGAGAACGCACCATCGTGTGAGCAGTTCGCGGAACTTCGGGCGCTGGAGGGGGTGGAGGCGGCTGGAGGTGCCGGGGTCCTCCTCGAAGACGACCGGGTCCTCGATGCCGGCCTCGGCCAGGACGAGGTTCTGCCGGGCGGTCGACTGCTGGTCGGGTCGAGACCCGCTTGTAGACCAGGTTCGCCACCGAGGGCCCCTTCCGTACGGAGGATCGGACCCAATCTGTCGTCAAACCCTGTCAGCGATCACCATCGGATCTGATTGGATTCGAGCCGCAGCGAACCCCCGGATTGCACGGCTACCGGGCCCGGGCAGTGACGTCCTCCGTCATGAAGTCATGCTTCCACGGAGGCAGTCGCCGCAGCGTTTTCTTCTGCTCGTAACTTCGCGCCGGTCTGCGGGCCGCGGTCCCAGAGCTGAGGGTGGATAGGTGGCTGCAACGCAGGGGTGCAACACGTGCCCAGGCCCGGCCGTGCCGCAGCCGGGCGATCTGCGCCGGCGACGAGCTGGGACACCCGGTCGGGCGGCCTGGCCACCTCGGGCCATACCGGCTCACTCGTGAGCACTACACGCATGGAATCATTGCCGGCACCGCGCGAGGACATGCGGAAACACGGAGATCGCACCGGGGGTGCTCGTTGGGAACGAATATCGATGAACACGGTCGGCCTTGGACGGCTTCGGGCGGCGGACCGATCATCGTGGTCCCGGCAGAAACCGCTGAGCACTGGCGGGGGACGCTGCCTCCCTTTGGCCTTGAGGTGCCAGAAGGCTGGACTTGGGGCGCCGCGGGCGGCCCGGAATGCGACTACGACCGGGCGTGCGATCCGCCGGTTTCCGAGGTGACGCCGCTCGGAGGCTTCGGATGGGTCGATGTGCAGGGGCAGCCCGCCCTGATCCTCGACTGCGAGGGCCTCACGTGGTTCGAAGCGGACAGCGAGGGCGGATTCCTCGTCCGCCCGTCGTTCGACGAAGCCGACGAGGATCCCGAGAACGTCCCCGCGCGTGATTGGCGCTTTGTCGGAGTGGACGTCATCTCACTGGCTGATGGCCGCCTGTACATGTTCGATTCGGCCTTCGACGGCGCCGCGGATCCAGAACAGATTCGAGCGGATGAGGGGGTGGGTGTCATCAAACTCGGGGCCGGGCGTTGGCGGGTCGAGGTCGCCACCAACGCGGATCAGGTGGATTTCGTACGTTTCCGTCCAGCCCAAGACGAGTAACCCCACGTGGTGGTAAGAAGTCATCTCATTTGGCCGGTTGGGTAGGCTGTTGGTCGTGGTGGGGATTGTTGAGCGGCTGGTGCCGGATGAGTTGTGGGTACTGTTCCAGCGGGTGGTCCCGGAGGCGCCGTCGCGCCCGCAGGGCGGCGGCCGGCGTCGGCACGGCGACCGCGAGGTGCTGGCTGCGATCGTGTTCGTTGCCACCTCGGGCTGTACATGGCAGCAGCTGCCCGCGGCCTCGTTCGGACCGTCGGGGGCGACAGCCCACCGGCGCTTCTCGGAGTGGACGAAGGCGCGGGTGTGGGCGAAGCTGCACCGCCTGGTCCTCGACGAGCTCGGCGCGCGTGGCGAGCTGGACTGGTCCCGCTGTGCGATCGACTCGGTGAACATGCGGGCCCTGAAAAAGGGGACCCGACAGGTCCGAATCCTATCGACAGGGGCAAGCAAGGCTCGAAGATCCACTTGATCACCGAGCGGACCGGTCTGCCCCTTTCCATGGGAATCTCGGGCGCGAACCTGCACGACAGCCAGGCCAGGCCCTCGAGCCCCTCGTCCGCGGCATACCGCCCATCCGATCCCGCCGCGGACCCCGTCGCCGCCAACCCGGCAACTCCAAGGCGACAAGGGCTACGACTACGCCACCTGCGGAAATGGCTGCGCAAACGCGGGATCCGTCATCGCATCACCCGCAAGGGGATCGAGCCGTCGAACCGGCTCGGTCGGCACCGATGGGTCGTGGAGCGGACGGTGTCCTGGCTCTCGGGCTGCCGTCGCTTACACCGGTGCTATGAACGCAAGGCCGAACACTTCCTGGCGTTTGCAGGTATCGCTGCAGCCCTCATCTGATACCGCCGCATGAAGATGAACGCCAAACCAGCTCAACGGCTACTGCAAAATAGCTCAAGTGAGCGAATCGACTGAGCAGGTGCAGACCGCAGATCATCTCTGGCAGGAACACCGCCACGAGCCCTTCCCCGACAGCCTCCGACGTGCGACGTTCGGGGGTACACACGTGTGGCTGCTCGAATTGGACATCGCCGACTGCGTTCTTCGTTGGCTCGACAACGGCGGCACTCTCGACTCGAAGAACAGCATCCTCCTGCAGAGCTGCATCGAGGACCTGGACCGAGTCATCCCTGAGGTCAGTGACCCTGGAGCAGCCCAGTACTGCCAGCGGTTGCACCAGCTGGCCGTACTCGTGTCAAGAAGCCTGCCCAGCACCAAATGAGACGACCTCTAAAGCGTTCCGCCGCCGCCTGAGCCATGTGACCCAGCGCCCGCATGGCTCGACCACAAGAAGCCGAACCGTCCAACGAGCACCTCAACGACCTCACCCCAGCCCGAGTCGAGGAACTCTACTGCTGTCAGATACAGCACAGTCGGCAGAGTGCACCGACCCGCGAAATCGGGCTCTCGCTCGGCGGGGCCCCGGAGATCGAGCGGGCACTCACGGACGGCTGCCGGCCTCCCCCACCTGCGCCTCGCCCCGAGAAGGCCCGGCACGAGCAGTCCGGTACCCGGCCGGCCCACCGCCCGCTGGCACCACCCCGAACCCGCCCATAGGCCCACCCGCACCTACCCCAAGTGCACCCTCCACCACACCCGCGGAACCACCAGCCAGGCATGGGCCTACCACCCCGCACACCAGCGCCTGCGGCCACGTTGAGGTTCCCCCGACATGCGGAAGGTTGCCGTTCACGGCCTGATGGGCCGTGAGAAGGGAGCCTTTTGTGATGGCTGAACCGATGAAGTGCCCGTCCGAGTTGCGTCGCCGTGCGGTCCAGATGTACCGCGGAACTGACCCGAAGCCGGTGGTCCGCCGAATGGCCCGAGAGCTCGGGGTCCACCCGGAAGCTTTGCGGAACCGGATCCGCCAGGACGAGACCGACCTCGGTGAACGCGATGAACGGCTGACCACGGCGGAGAAGCAGGAGCCGGCCGCGCTACGGAAGGAGAACGCCGAACTGCGGCGTTCGTGCGAGATCCTCACGCCCCGGCTCAGGCCGACAGCACCTGAGCCGGGGCGACGCTCACTGGGGCGGCTCGCACCGCCGGGGAAGCGTCACGGTCCCGGGCCGGTGCTCGAAGGTGTCCATGACCAGCCACTCGTCCAGCTCGGGGTCGTAGAGGTTCTGGACACCGAACTGCAGCACCTGCCAGAAGGTGCCCCGGTTGTCCTCGTCGACGTAGATGTCGCCCAGCGCGAGCGGCAGACGGGGGTAGTTCCCGGGAGGCAGCTTCGGGAGGACCACGCCCACCCTCCAGTGGTTCACGTGCCGCAGCGGGGTGCGCCGCAGGGTCTCCCGGCCGACGAACCGGGCGTTCTCGAACCCCCGGTTCAGCGCCTCCAGGTCGAAGCCCGGGATGCGTGAGCAGGGATGCTCGTTCAGACCAGGCCATTTGTACGTCAGCGTGTAGAGCGTGTCGCGGTAGATCAGGTTGGTGAACCAAATCGGGTACTGCGGGCCCCCCGCGATCATCTGACTGTCGCCATCCCTCCCCTCCCAGGTGAACGGCACCGTGATATCCAGGTCACGGACGATCCACTTGCCCCTGCCGCGAAAGTCGCGGGGCAGGCGGGGCGGAGGCGGCATCGGGGAGGCTTCCTGCCTCGCGGCCACGGTCCCGAACGACGGCGCGGTCCCGGTCCGGTGCGCGGCGGCGACCGGAGGCGGAGCCGCCAGGACGAGGGCGGCCACTCCGGCAAGAGCGGCCGACGCGACCGTCCGACGTGTGCCTTTCGAACCCATGGTCTCCCTCGGCTGTCGTGTCAGGCGCCGTCATGACGCGAGGACAATCGCGGTGATACTGGGACACCGTCCCCGGAATTGAAGATTCCAAAACCGACGGCTGCTGAGCTCGAAGCTGTGGCGCAGTTCGGACAGGACATCATCCAGGTAGTGGCGGCAAGCCCCCCATGCGAACCCTGCTGACGACTCCTCCCTCGTCGCAGTCACCGCCCGCTCCAACCGCAGCAAGGCCGACCAGGACCCCCTCCACCTGGCACTCTCCCCGGAACCTACGCCCTGTACCGCTACGACACCGAGTGGACCGCCACCAAACTCCGGTGGCGCAGGAGGTATGCGGCGGCCTCATCGACGAGACCGCCTCCTCCATCACCGCCGAAGACCTCCACCCCACCCCGCTTGCCACCGCCTACGAGATCACCGACGTCATGCCGTTCGACGTCGAAAGGCTCAAGGCAGTTCTGCGCGCGGGGGAAGGCAGCGTGCTGACCGTAAAGCAGGACGGCTCGGCCATCGACCCGGAGGAACTGCACCACAGCGTCACGCCCCACGGACCGAACGCGGCCACGGTATTCCTCACCCGCACCGCAGGAACCCCCACGATGCTGCTCGGCCATCGGGTCGGCTGACACGCGCATGCCCCGTACATGTACGGGCCTCTCGGCGGCCTCCCCGCCGGGCCGTAGTTGATCCACCAGACACAGCGTGGCGAACCCTGGGGATCGCGACGCTCCGGAGAGGTCCTGTAGCCAGTCGTCGAGCGCAGCAAGGTCGGTGTCAGTGCGGGTGTCACAGGAGGTCACGGGAGCTTTCGGGGCCCATGCCGAGTACTGATACTCACGTCCCGGCCGCCGGTCACTGCGCCGTGCGCCGACGGCCAGATGGCCGACAGTGCGGCCATCTACCGGGTGCCTTCGTCCTGCCCGAGCACACCCCGGTCGGGCCCGTCAGCGTCGTCGAGGACTTCAACCACTGGAACCCCGCCGCCCACTCCCCTCCCGCCTCGCGGCGACGGCACCCGCACCGCCACCGTCACCCTCCCCGCGCACACCACCCCACTCCTCCCGCTCCATCGCCGCCGGCGACTACTGGTTCGACGACACCGACGCCGTGGCTGTGTTGCCGAGTTTCAGGAACGTCTGTTGCTCAGGGGCAGGACACCCGGTTCCACGGGAGAGTGATGTCGCCGAGTTTCGAGAACACCTCGGTGCTTGCATCGGGACCATGGTTGTGCTCTGCACGACGAGGGGGCCCGGGTGCTGCCGAAGTCCAAGGTCGATCTGTACGCGGCGATCCGTCGTGACGCCAAGAGCGGCATGTCGCTGCGGGCGGTCATGCGGAAGTACGGCGTCGGCTACGAGACCGTGCAGAAGGCCCTGATCTCGGCGCTGCCGGAACCGCGGAAGAAGATGGAGCCGCGGGAGACACGGCTGGACCCTACAAGCCGGTGATCGACGGCATCCTCACGGCCGATCTGACCGCGCCGCGGAAGCAGCGGCACACCGTCAAGCGGATCGGATGCCAGTAGACGGTGCCGCCCTGGAACTGCTGCCGCTTGCCAACGCCGTCGGGGTTATCCAGCTCGATGCCGCGCAGCCTGATTGCGCCGTAGTCGGCGAGCAGGGCGCGCGCAGTGTGCAGATGGGCACGGGTCCAGTCGAGCACGGCTACAGGGTCGCCGTCGACGTCCACGGATACGGGCTGCCATGTGCCGGTCGTCGCCTCGCGCCGAGCCGGGTCGTGGGCGCGGATCGAGGTGGTGGCGTGTTGGCTCATGACTTCTCCTACGGGTGGGGTGCGCCGATAGAGTCAGGGGGCGTTTCCTTCCGGACGCGCCTTCGAACCGGAGGCGGTCCCCGCTGGGCCCGCACGGCTACGTGCGCCGTGAGTCCCTTGTACCCGTGCCGTCTTTGAGGCCTGTGAGGTCCGCCATGCCCGCGCCCACGCCCACGCCCTGCGAACTCGCCGACCTGCCCTACGCCGGCTACCTGGAGCCGTTGCGCCGCGAGCTGGAGCGGGAGGGCGACTACGACTCCGTCCACGCCGACGGAAACGCGTTCGCGGACGCCGACGCCGGCAGTGCCCGGTTCACCGAGTCCGCGTTCTCCTCGGTGACGTTCACCGGGGGCAGCATGCGGCGAGCCCGGTTCAACGACGTGTGGATGCACACCGTCCGCTGGGTCGGCACCGATCTGGCCGAGTCGAGCTGGCTGGACGCGGAGATCATCGCGTGTGCCCTGGCGGGTGTGGAGGTCTTCAACGCGGAGCTGCGCCGGGTGTCCTTCTTCAACTGCAAGTTCGACTCGGTGAACCTGCGCATCACCACGCTGCAGGACGTGGCGTTCGTGGACTGCCTGCTGCGGGACGTCGACTTCAGGGGCGCGACGCTGACTGGCGTGTCCTTCCCCGGCTCGACGCTGGACGGGGTGCGGTTCGGCAAGGCGCAGTTGAAGAAGGTCGACCTGCGCGGTGCTGCGGCCCTGGGGATCGCAGACGGGATCGACGCGCTGAAGGGCGCCACGATCAGCAGTACGCAGCTCCTGGACCTCGCCCCCGCGTTCGCACAAGCGCTCGACGTCACGGTCAAGGACCGCTGACCAGTTGGCGCCCGCCCTCACGCGTACTCCATCAGGGCACCGACAGCGGCGAGGACGCGGTCGGTGCCGGGAAGGTAGTGCTCCTCCAGCAGGGGTGCTGGGTAGGGGGCGTCCAGGCCGGTGACGCGCCGGATCGGTGCTTCGAGGTGGTAGAAGCACGTTTCGGTGAGCCGAGCGGCGAAGCTGGCACCGTAGCCTCCGAAGGCGGTTGCCTCATGGATGACGAGGGCGCGCCCGGTCCTGCGGATGGCTGCCTCCAGGGTGTGTTCGTCGAGCGGGACGAGTGTGCGCACGTCGACGACTTCCAGGTCCCAACCGCCGGCCGTGGCGTGCTCGGCGGCGCCGAGGGCGACCGCGACGGAGAGGCCCTAGGCGATGAGGGTGAGCCCTGGCAGCGGGCTGTCGACGCCATCTGTCGGGAGCCCCCGGCTTATCAGGGTTGCTTTCTGCACCGGGACTTCCATCCCGGCAACGTCCTGTTCACAGGAACCGAAAATGATCTCCAGATCAGTGGTGTTGTCAACTGGGTGGAAACCTCCTGGGGGCCGGCCGACTTGGACGTGGCTCACTGCTCGACGGCCCTCGCACTGCTGTACGGGATACCCGCAGGGATGCGCTTCGCCGATCGCTACGTCGCTGCGGGAGGCCCTCTGCCGACGATGGCGCCCGCCCATCTCTACTGGCGGCTGCTGGACGCGCTGGGTTTCGCTCCGGACGCGGAGAAGGTCGCAGTACCCTGGCGTGAACTGGGCCGCGTCGATCTGACAGCCAGTCTTCTGACGCAAAGGCTGGAGGGATACATCGCATCCCTTTTCAGCCGCTACGCCTGAACCGTTGTCAGCGGGGCCTACGCCTTTCCCGCGAGCAGATCGGACTGCCGTTGCGATCCGTCAGTCGGGGCCTGCGGTTCCAACGGGCGGTCAACGCGCCGTCCAACGCCTGCCGGTGGCCGGCTGACCGGGCGACTCCGTCCGGCTACTACGACCAGGCACACATGAACCGTGATTTCCGTGCCCTGGCAGGACTCACCTGCGCACAGCTATGCGCTCTTGCCGACCGTGCCCCGTCCGGAGGCGTCGATCCTGTCGACGGACGGCTCGTCGACTTCGGGCTGCTGCCGACGCGGTCCATGAGGGCCGACCCGATGGTCGGCTGTGGTGGCCCATGGAGCCCGGCTTGGTACACGGCCGCGAAGGCGGCCGCCGCGGTCACCCCGACCGCCGGGCTGCGCAGTTCGTCCACGCCCTCGTTCAGGCCGCGGCCAGGCGGCGGGCGGCTTCGGTCAGGTCCGCGAGGTCGGCGGCCGCGGCGAAGCCGAGGCGGAGGTGGGAAGCAGGCGGGTCCATGGGGAAGTAGCGGTGACCCGCGTCTACGGAGACGCCGCGCAGGCGGGCCGCGTCGGCGACGGCGGTGTCGGTGAGGTGGGCGGGCAGGCGGAGCCACAGGTGGAGGCCCCCGAGCGGGTGCCGGGTGAGGGTCCAGTCGGGCAGTTCGCGGTCCAGGGCGGTGGCGAGTGCGGTGGCGCGGGCCCGGAGCGCGGTGGCGAGGGTGCGCAGGTGGCGGTCCCAGCCGGGGGTGGAGAGCAGTTCGACGGCCGCTTCCTGGAGCGGGCGGGCGGTGAAGAAGTCGTCCACCCGCCGCATGCCGCGGAGCCGCTGCATCACCGGGCCGCGGGCGACAACAGCGCCGATGCGGAAACTGGGTGAGGCCGGCTTGGTCAGCGAGGTCAGGTGGACGACCGTGCCGTCCCGGTCGTCCGCGACCAGTGGGCGGGGCACCGGGCTGCCGCCGTGGCCGAGGTGGCGGGCGAAGTCGTCCTCGATGAGGAACGCCCCGGCGGCCCGGGCCACGTCCACGACCTGGCCGCGTCGGTCGGGGGCGAGCACCGTGCCGGTCGGGTTGTGGAAGGTCGGCTGGCAGTAGAGCAGCCGGGCGCCGGTCATGGCGAAGGCGTCGGCCAGCAGGTCCGGGCGGATCCCGTCCCCGTCCATCGGGACGGCGACGGGGCGCAGGCCGGCCGCCCGGGCGGCGGCGAGGGCGCCCGGGTACGTGGGCGACTCGACCAGCACCGGGCTGCCGGCGGCGGCCAGTGCGCGGAACAGCATCGACAGGGCGCCTTGGCCGCCGCCGGTGACCAGGACGTCCTCGGGGTTCACGCCGCTACCCGCCTGCTGTGCGAAGACGGCCCGCAGTGGGGCGAGGCCGGCGACGGGTGCGCGGCGCCAGGCGTCTGGGCGGCGTGCGGCGCGGGCCAGTGCGGCGCTGAGTTCGCGGGCGGGTTGGAGGCTCTCGTGCAGGTAGCCGCCGGAGAGTGCGATCGTGCCGGGCGGCTGTTCCTCCGAGGGGGCGTCTGCGGTGCCGCCGGGGTCGAAGGCGCGGCCGGCCAGTGCCACCGTCTGCCAGGAGGTGTCCGCCTGGCCCTCCTCCTGCTCGGTGCGGCGGCGGGCGGCGACGTAGGTGCCGCTGCCGGGGCGCGTGACGACCGTGCCCTCGGCTGCGAGCAGGGCAATCGCGCGGGAGACCGTGACCGGGCCGACGCCGTGACGGGCGATCAGTTCGCGGCTGCTGGGCAGCCGGTCGCCCGGTTCGAGGGCGGTGATCTCGGCGCGCAGGATGGCCGTCAGCATCTCAGTACTGCTACTGTCAGACATGGGAATACAGAATAGCGCTTTCAGCTCGGCGGCAGAACCGCTCCTGGACCTCGCCGCCCTGCGGGCCGACACCCCCGGCTGCGAATCGGTGATCCACTTCAACAACGCAGGCTGCGGGCTCGTCGCCCGCCCGGTACTCCGGGCGATGCTCGACCACCTCCACCTGGAGGCCGAGATCGGCGGCTACGAGGCCTCCGCCGCCCGAGCAGCCGAGATCGCCGACTTCCACACCGCGATCGGCGAACTGGTCGGCGCCCGCGCGCGGAACATCGCCTTCGCCGGCAGCGCCACCCACGCCTACACCAAGGCGCTCTCGGCGATCGACTTCCGGCCCGGCGACGTCGTGCTGACGACACGGAACGACTTCATCTCCAACCAGATCGCCTTCCTCGCCCTGCACCGGCGCCACGGTGTACGGATCGTGCACGCCCCCGACCACCCGGACGGCAGCGGCGTCGACGTGCAGGCGATGGCCCGCCTGATGCGCACCCACCGTCCCCGCCTGGTCGCCGCCACGCACATACCGACCAACTCCGGCCTCGTCCAGCCGGTCGCCGAGATCGGCCGGCACTGCCGCGAACTCGACCTGCTCTACCTCGTCGACGCCTGTCAGTCCGTCGGCCAGTACCCGATCGACGTCGAGGAGATCGGCTGCGACCTGCTCACCGCCACCTGTCGCAAGTTCCTGCGCGGGCCGCGCGGCTCCGGCTTCCTGTACGTCTCCGACCGGCTGCTGGACGCCGGGTACGAGCCGCTCTTCATCGACATGTACGGCGCCCGCTGGACCGCCCCCGGCGACTACCGCCCGGTCGACACCGCCGCCCGCTTCGAGGAGTGGGAGTTCCCGTACGCCACCGTGCTCGGCTGCGCCGCCGCCGTCCGCTACGCCCTGCGGGTCGGCATGGATGCGGTCGCCCGGCGCACCCCGGCGCTCGCCGCCCGGCTGCGCGGGCAGCTCGCCGAGTTGGCGGGCGTACGGACACTGGACGGGGGTCCGGCGCCCGCCGCCCTGGTCACCTTCGCGGTGGAGGGGTGGCAGCCGCAGCCCTTCAAGGCGGCCATGGACGCACACGGCATCAACTCAGCGCTGAGCTTCCGGGAGTTCGCGCAGTTCGACTTCGGGGACAAGGACGTGGACTGGTGCCTGCGGCTGTCGCCGCACTACTACAACACCGAGGACGAGGTCGACGCGGTGGTCGCGGCGGTCGCCGAGCTGGTGCGGGGCCCCCGGTGAGCCCAGGAAACCCGGCCACTGCCGGGCCCGCGACCGCCGACCCGGCCCCGCCGGAGAGGGACCGGCCACGGGCGAGCCTCTGGCGCAACGGCGACTTCGTGAAGTTCTGGTTCGGCGAGACGGTGTCGCTGCTCGGCACCCAGGTCACCAACCTGGCCCTGCCGCTGACCGCGATCAGCGCCTTCGGCGCCACGGACGAGCAGGTCGGGCTGCTGCGCTTCCTCCAGCTCGTCCCGTATCTGGGGCTGGCCCTGCTGATCGGGGTCTGGACCGATCGGGTGCGGCGCCGGCCGGTGATGCTGGGCGCCAACGTCGTCCGGCTGGGGCTGATCGGGTCGGTGCCGCTGCTGTACTGGGGGGACATCCTCGACCTGGCGATCCTGCTGGTGATCGCCTGCGCCGTGGGCGTAGCGTCGGTGGTGTTCGACGTCAGCTGGATGTCGTACGTGCCGACGGTGGTCCGCACACCCGAGCACTACGTCGAGGCGAGCGCCAAGATGGGCACCAGCTCCTCCGCCGCCGACGTGGCGGGGCCTGGCCTGGCCGGTGTCCTCGTCTCCGCCCTCACCGCACCGGTCGCACTCGTCGTGGACGCCTGCTCGTACGCCGCCTCCGTCCTGTCGCTGCTGCTGATCCGTACGCGCGAACCGCAGCCGAAGCCGGCCGCCGAACGGCATCTGCTGCGCGAACTCCGGGACGGGCTCGGATGGGTCATGGGCAACAGGGTGCTGCGGTGGCTCGCGCTCGTCGGATTCTGCTGCAACTTTTCCATGATCACGACGTGGACGATGTTCCTGCTCTACGGCACGAACGACCTCCGCCTGGACTCGTCCACCCTCGGCGCCGTCCTCGCCACGGCGTCGGTGGGCGGGCTGATCGGCTCGCTGGTCTCCCGCCGGGTCATCGCCCGCTTCCGGCCAGGCCGGGTGTACCTGGTCGCTCAGTCGGCCCTGCTGCTCGGCCCGACCCTCATCGTGCTGGCGGGCGGGCCGAGGCCGCTCATGCTGGCGATGTTCGTACTGTCCTTCTTCACGACGTACCTGGGCCTGGGCGTAGCGGGAGTGATCATCGTGAGCCTCCGCCAGATCCTGACCCCCCAGTCGATGATGGGCCGTATGACGGCGGCGTTCCGGACGCTGCTGTTCGGCGGCGGGGCGCTCGGCGGACTCGCGGCCGGCCTGCTGGCGGGCCGCCTCGGGGCGCACGGTGCGCTGGTCGTGGCGGCGACCGCCTCGGCCGCCGTCGTCCTCGGGCTGCTGGTATCACCGGTCAGCCGCCTGACGGCACTTCCGCAGGCTCCAGCCGAGGCTCCGGCCGAGGCAAATGCCGAGGCAGCCGGGGGCTGACGTTCCACCGCCACCGGCCGGATGCGCGCCCTGCTGGGCGCGCATCCGGCCGGGGAATCGGGCCGGGCCGGGCCACAGCGCGCAGGGAAGTCCGATGAGGGTGCCGGTGCGGGTGATGACGCCGGTGTGCCGGGCGAGGGGTGCGTACAGGAGGCGGCTGGGGGCTGTCCGGCGCCGCCGAGTCCGAGGGGCCGGGCTGCCTGGGTGGCGGTGTAGCCGGGTTCGAGGAAGAGCGGGAGCGGGGTGATGACGACGGCGTACATCAGGAGGTTGAGACCGCGGAGCCCCGCTGGTCCCCCTGGCCGCAGACGGGTGAAGGCCCCGGTTTTGGTCGTCGCGGCGCTCCGGCACTTCGACAACCGGGACGGCGGCGCCGGGTGCGCGCCGGACACCCGCCGCCCGTACCGGCACGCCGTGGCGGCCGACACGCTTCACGTGCACCACCACGGAGATGTGTGAGGCGCTGAGGCCGGCGACCGCCGCGGGAGGATGACGCCGGATCTGCGCCCGGTGACGGAGACAGCGGGGGTCGACTCCGAGCTGATCGACTGCTCGTCCGCCCGCCGCCAGCGGATCAAGCAGGCGCTGGAAGGCATCCACCGGCCGGTACGTCGCCAAGCACGGGAGGCTGCCCGGGGAGCGCCCGAGCCACGGCCTCGGCCGGTGGGCGGCGGGACACCCGCCGGGAGAAGAAGGCGCCGAACCCTTGGCCGGCCGCGCGCGTGACGGCGGACGCGGCCGCGGCTTGCCGCCCGGCCCGGACGGCTGCATCGCCGACGACCAGGTCCTGGCCCGCCACGGGCGTCAACTCACCGCGCCCCAGGGAGGAAGCCGCCGGCCCCGCAGCCACACACCAACCACCCGCGGAACGGCACGGGCCCGAACCGATCGAACACCACGCTCCTCCCCCACCGGCCCGACCCAACGCCTCGCACACTGGTGCACGCCTCTGCCGCCGACCAGCCGAGGACAGACGTCAAGGAATTCTTGACAAGTCGGCCGCGTCAAGGTTTCCTTGACACATGTTGATCTTGCGTTCAAAGGCCCGTCACCGGCAGCTCTTCCCAGCCACCCCATCCATGACCGCCGCGCTGCCGCTCGCCGTGAGCCTGCCGGCGATGACGGTGACATTCGGCGACCAGCTCGGCACCTTCGCCACCATTGCACTGATCGCAGCGAGCCTCGCAATCATCGCCTGCACGGCCGGCCTGACCGCCCGAACGGCCCGCGACTCCGCCGAGCAAGCGCGCCGCGACGAGGCAGTCCTCGACGCCCTCGAACCCCTTGTCGGACTGCGCCGATGAGTACCGAACCACTCCTCCGCCCGGCGGAGACGGAGCGGATCCGGGAAGGGATCGCCGCAGCCGTCCTCGACGCCCCCGAAGGGCTGGCCGACTCGCTCGAACACGACCCCCACGGGTATCTGCGCCTGCTGGACGCCTCCCGCGTCGGCGCCGAGGAGGCGAGCCGGCTGCTGCGCGAGGCCGTCCAGGGCGCCAGAGCCGCCGGCCACAGCTGGGACACCGTGGGCCGCGTCCTGGGAGTGAGCCGCCAGGCCGCCCAGCAACGTTTCGCGGCCAAGGCCGCAGACTCGGGCCCGCCGACACCGCACACACCGGGCCCGAACACCCCGAAGCGCCGCACCCTCAGCGGTTTGACCGCGTTCAACGAGATGGCCGCACTGGAGGAGGCCGGCCGCGACGGCTGGCACATGATCGGCTACGGCCCCTTCTTCCACGAGGTGGAGGCATCCGGCCACCCCTGGGAGCACTGCCGGGTCACGCTCCCCTCCATCGCACGACACCGGCGGATGCAGTCGGAAGGCTGGATTCCGGTAGGCGCGGGATGGTTCCCATGGCGGTATTACAAGCGGCCTGTCAACCCCAGCACCTAGTACTGCAATTGCGGTTGGGGTGACGAGGTCGTAGATGGCTCGTTCGTCGCGGCGGGGCTGCGGCCCGACGCTGCAGCGTCTGGAAGGACAACCGGCCTGCCTCGGTGTCCCACACGACCAGATCGCCGTCCAGGACCAGGCCGCCTGGCAGCTGCTCCGCGGCCGCCGCCAGGTCGGGGAAACGGTCCTGGACCAGCGCTCCACGCCGGGTCTGCACCAGCACGCCGCCGCCCGGCCGGGGTGAACAGCAGCGCCCTGAGACGGCGACGGCGGTTGGAACCCCCTTGGTCAGGTTACCGGTTTTCGGCTTGCGCCCGGCTGCGGTACCGGTCCAGCACGTCCTGTCGCAGTAGGTGGCCGAAGCCAGCCGACTCCAGTCGGAGGCCGAGCTGGGCCTCATCTATGCCGAGTTCGGTGGCAGTGTCGGCGAGACGCCAGTCGTGTGCGGCGAGGCGGTTGAGCAGGTGGCCGCGACGGACCTGGTTTTCTGAGAGCCGGAATGTCTTGAGGTAGACGGTGCGACCGTGTTCGTCGGTGATCGCTTCGCCGATGTGGTTGTCCTGCCTGGGGCGGAACGCCGGCAGGAACCGGGCGAGTGTGAAGCGGTCCATCCGCCGGACTTGCTGCCATGTATGGGCCTGTTCCAGCAATCCGGCCGCCATGGCCGTGTCGTGGAAGCCTGCCCACTGCGCGGTCTGCTGCCTTGCAGCTGCCCGGAGTTCGTCGAGCGACCGGACTCGGTGGTCAGCGATGCGGGCCCGGAAGCCCGTCACTGGCGGCATCAGGGTCGCGTAGTGGTAGACCAGGTCGCCGTAGAGGTCCTGCACCAATGTGGGGTGCAGGGTGCGGTAGTCCTCCGGGTGCGGCACGACGAAGGCCGCGGCCAGCGCGTCAGCGAGATAGACCAGGACGCCGCACTGACCGGGGTGGATCTCAAAGACGCGCAGCGCGTCGGCCAGCCCCGGCACGTCCGTCCCCAGGTAGGCCGCCTCCACGCGCGGGGAGAGCCCCTGACGCAGAGCCTGTCGCGACCACTCCTCCCACGCGATGGCGGGCCCGCCGAAGTGCAGCGCGAGATAGCCCTCCAGCGCGAGGTGGAGCGGCAGGAAGCGCAGCCGGTGCTTGGCCTCCCGCCGCGCCATCCGGCGATGGAACTGCAGCCGCAGCGCCGCGACCGGCTGCTCCGGATATCCGCTGGTCAGCTGCGTGCCGTAAGCGGCGGCCGGTGAGCCGTCCGTGGTCCACTCCGCGACGAAGCCGTGCGGGATGTAAGAGAGGTAACTCTGTCTCCCGGCCAGGTCAACCGCGCCCGGCCCGCCGTAGACCTGCGGATGCAGACGCAGATCCTGAACGGGCTCGGCTCGGACCAGCGGCACCAACCGTACGGCGCCCCACACCTGAGCGGGGCGTGTCTTCAGCCCGTCGAGCAGCCCGGGCCGCGTCACTGGCGGGACCGAGGCCAGGCCGTGCGACATCATTGTGGACTCCTTTCCGACCGCCGCTGGGGTGTCGCGGGGAGCTGGGCCCCGCGCGCGTCCAGGTAGGCTGTCAGTTCAGCCAGCCCGGTCCGGCCCTCGGCAAATTGCGCAATCTCGACGAGCGCGGGCAGGTCTTCCGCATCGCGGATACCCGCGGTCGGTACACTCGCCGACAACCGGCGGACGTCGAAGCCTGCGGCGTCATAGACCGGGTTGAGGTGGACCACGCTGGTCCGGCGGTCCGGGTCGAGTCGGGTGCGCCAGACACGGAGCACTTCGCCTGCCAGCCCTGGAGGGGCATTGTCCCAGCCGTCGGAGACGATCACCAATCGTTCCGGGGCAGTCCCCAGGCCGTCGAGGATCCGTTCGCCCAGCGGGGTAGGACCGACGGGGTGCGCCAGGATCGCGTCGCTGCGGCCGGAGGTCCACAGACCGGTGTAGCGGTCGGCGAGTGCTCCAAGAAGATAATGGCAGGCCAGGGCCACGGCGAGCGGCCGCTGTCGCTTCACTCCGGAACCGTAGGAGGAGAAGCTGTCATCCAGGACGGCGGTCACCCGGCCCCAACGCCCCCGGTGCTCGCCCGCGATGCGCACGGCGGCTGCCCGCAGCGCGCCGGTCAGCTCCTCGCGGCGGGCGACCCTCTCCGCAGCCGGAAGGGAGAGTACGTATCCGGCGAGCCGGGTGAGCGGCATCCGGGACAGGTCTGTCCTGACAGCCTCCATGGCCGCAGGGCCATGTTCCTGCGCGGCCTGCTGGAGCCGCAGCGTCTCCAAGCGGGTCAGCCGCGGAGCGATACGCTCCAGAAAGACGCTGCGCGGGATGCCGTGCTTGGCCGCGAAGCCCTCGGCGACGGTGTAGGGGAGCTCGTAGACGGCGGCCTGCTCGTAGTGGGCGCGGCGCCAGGTCTCCAGGATCGGCGTGTCGTAGTGGGCCCGGCTCATCGGCGCGAACAGGAACGTGCCGAGCTCCGCGTCGCCAGGTGCCAGATGCGCGTGTCGCAGCGCCTGCTTGAGTCCGTTGCGATACTTGACGGCGTCGAAAGCCAGATCAGGCCGGGCGGACAGCCAGTCCCGCAGGAGGGCACGGGTGCGGCGGTTGTTGACCCCGGAGCGACGCAGGGATCGGAAGAGCCCGTAGACGCGCTGCGGTGGCAGCAGGGCCAGTCGTCCGGCGATCAGGCGGCCTTCGCTGCGGCGCTGGTCCGCGGTCGCCTCTGCGGCGGTCTCCAGCAGGCGTCGGATGATCAGTGCGGCGTTGTAGTCGTTGATGTCGAGCGCGAGCACACCCGCGTACAGGTCGCGGTAGTTGCCCAGCATGTAGGCGTGCAGGAAGTCGAGGGAGAGTCGCTGGGCACCCTCATCGGAGTGGAACTCGCGCTGGCCAGTCGCGGTGATCGCGGCGTTGACGAACAACAGCACATCGTCGGCCGCGATCAGATCCCCGAACGACTCCATGCCCGTGTCCGCTCACTTGTGGCTGCCCTTGCTGAGGCCGGCCGGGGAATAGGGGCACGAACTGCGAATCATTGCTTCAGAGGCAGGTTCCGGAAGTCGCACCGAAGTCCCGCGGCCGGCACCGGGACGGTAACACAGCGCAGGTCGCGGGCTTCAACGGAATAGCCGATCATCCGGAAACGACACGAGCGACTGAACCCGACCAAGCCTTATGAGACGGATGCGGAGGAGAACCCGTGACCGGGTGCGCTCTGGTCGGGCTCACAGGCGTCGGCCACGGGGGTTGGGGCGTGGGCGTCAGCCCGTGGTCATGGTGGGTGCGAACACCGCCACCCCGGTGCCGAAGCAGACGATCAGCCGGTCCTCGTCCCATGCCAGCGCGGTGACGGGCTCGGGCAGGTGAAGTGAACCCAGCGGTGTGTCCGAGGTGCAGTCACGGATGTGGACCATGCCGTCCGACCCGCCGGTGAAGGCGATGATCCGGTGGCCGATCCGGCCGAGGGCGACAGCGACCGGGAACTCGTGGTCGTACCGGAACTGCAGGACGCACTGACGCATGTCCAGATTCCACAGGCGGAGCTCGCCTTGCCTCGGACTCAGTGCTTCAGTGAGGGCAAAGGTGCCTTCCGGGTACTCGCCCACGGCCACGGACGCGACGTCCAGGCGGTGACCGTCCAGGCGGAAGGAGCGGCTGCTGTCGCCGAGGTCCCACACCTTCACCTGCCCGCAGGGCGCTGTGGTGACAGCGACGGGCCGGCCCTGGATCCGGGTTGCGGCGACGGCCTTGAAATAGGAACGATCGCCGTCGAAGAGGCCTTTGCGTTCCTCTCCGGACGCGATGTCCCACAGTTGGTTGGGGTAACCGCCGCTGCTGATGACCCAGGGTCTCCCGTCGAACTGGGTGACCGCGACATCCCACACCCAGTCGCAGTCGAAGTCGCAGTCGGTGACGATATGGGCGAGCTCCTGCCCGGACGCAGGATCCCAGAGGCGTACGTCCTCCTGACCGTCGCAGGTCACGACGGTGTCGCCGTTTTCCGTCCCCGCCACGGCCAGGCTCCTGAGCCGATATCCGACGCCGATATCCAATGGCTGTCCGATCGCGGCTCTCCTACGGCACGGTTGCGCGCAGCCTGCCGTCATTGCCGCCCGTGAGCAGGACGGGCGGATCCTCGACGGTGTCCAGGTCCCATATCTGAGCGCCCTGTTCGATACCACCGACGGACCCAGGAGGGTGACCGGCGGTGCAGGCTCCCGCCTTCGCAGCGGGTTCTGGTCGCGTTGGTGTACCTGCGGAAGAACGACACCCTGCAGCAGGTGGCGGCCGGCTTCGGCATCAGCGTCAGCACCGCACATGCCCACGTACACGCGACGGTGCAGCACCTGGCCCGCCTCGCCCCTGGCCCGACCGCTGCACTGCGGTCGGCCGATGCCCGGTACGTCCTGCCGGACGGCACCCTCGCCGAGTGCGACCGGGTCGGCGACAGCCGAGGCGACCATTCGGGCAAGCACCGCCGCCATGGGGTGAACCTGCAGGTCATCACCGGACCCGACGGCACGCTCGTATGGATCTCGCCTGCCCTGCCAGGCCGTGTCCATGAATCCCCCTCTGGGCCGACAAGGCCTATCAGGGAGCGGGCGACATCGCCGCCGCACCCCACCAGAGGAAGCCCGGCAAAGACCTCACCGTCAAACAGCGGTCCGCCAACCGGGCACACTCCCGACTCCGCCGGCCCGTCGAGACAACGATCGCCCGGATCAAGACCTGGCGCATCCTCCGCAAAGCCCGCTGCAGCCCCACCGGACTCACGTCAATCGCCAGAGCCATCCTCACCCTGGAGACTCATCGCTGAAAACGCTCACTGAGCCTCACCTACGGCGGCGACAAGCTGCCGAAGACACTACTGTCCTGCTCGACCTCCCTGGAGCAGATCCGAGAACTGATCGATGCCGGGTATCCCTACCTTGCCGTAGTGTGCGGACGGGAATGGGAACTACGCGAACTCCGCACCGGGCACTGGCCGATGTTCTCCCGACCGACGGACACTGCAGCTGCGCGTGCGGAGATCGCCACAGACTGAGCGCGCGCCGGCTGAGCATCAGCCACTGAGTGAAGCCTGGGCGTCATGGTCGGGGACGGCGAGACCCCATTCGAAAGGTCATGATCGGGTCCGGCTGGCAGCGGCGCCGCGTTCATTTCTTACCTGCAGGCAGCCCTGACACGGGATCGATCACCGCCCGCGAGCAGTCCAGCTTCTTCGCGACCTTCAGCTTCGTCAGGAGCACCAGGTGCGGCTGGTCCCGGACGCCCGCCTCGTTCCAGGCGGCCAGACGACGCCAGCAGGTCATGCCGGAGCCGAAGCCCAGCTCCTGGGGCAGGCACTCCCACTGGATGCCGGTGTGTAGAACGAACAGGAACCCGCACAACGCCTGCCGGTCTGGCACCCGCGGGCGGCCCTCCACCTGCTTCGCCGCCGGCTCCGGCAGCAACGGCTCGATGACCGGGCCGGCCAGACGTAATCCTCAGCCGGAGCGGAGGAATCCTGACCGTTCGTAGCGGCACGAATTCGACCTGTAGCATTTAAGTGAATCCTCGACTGAATTTCAGTCAACAATCCCTGGTTGATTATTTCGATTCCATAACGCCGCCACCTGGAAGGCCTGGACCTTTGCCTGCGGCGTGTCCAACTGCGCATCCTATGAAGGAAGTTGATCTGTCATCAGATCGGCGGTCAAGGTAACGCTCTGGCATATCGAGACCCATTCCCGTTTGTCCGAATTCTCCACCTGGCCTGTCTGGCAGGCTTCCGTGCACCTACTCCTCTGACCAAGGATTTGAGGTGCGCATGACGGATTGCCGCCGGAGGGGAAATGAACACCGGTGCACGCCACGCTGGTTGATACGCTTCACAGCGGCCAGGGCATCGGAGGCCGTGATATCGGGGGTCTCGCCTACTCCGGCCTCGGCGCCGACGCCCAGGCGGGGACGACCGCACGGGGCGGAGCCGCCGAGGTGCTGACGTCGGCCGCCGCACCAGCCCGCGATGCGGAACCCGAGCCCATCGTGGACGAGCCCGCCGACCACACGGCGCGAGGCATGGTCTCCGACGGCTGCCAGGCCGCCGAACTGCTCGCGCCTCAGGGCAACCCGGCCTCGACGGGAAGCGTCCGGGCAGAACGTCCGCGCCGAGGGCTGGCAGTTGGCCGGCATCCGAGACGGGGACCGGCGGCCGAGTCGTCCTGGCAGCCGGTAGCCGTCACCGGGCCGCGGCCCTGGCAGTGGCCAGGCGGTGCGGTGGCGTACGCGCGCCGTCGAGGGCTGCCGGCGTCCGCTGACCTGCCCCTCGCACAAGGTCGGGCCTCTCCCGTGCGCAGCCTGACGGCTTCCCCCGTCGGATGCGCATGGGCGCGGGAAGAAGGCCCGGCTGTACGGCCGGACTGCACCCGGGACCCGTTGAGTTACGAAAGGACCTGATGAGACACCGAGGGATCGAGCGGCGGCGCCTGCTGCCCGGGCTCGCGGCGTTGTGCTGCATGGCACTTGCTTTCGCCGGGATCAGTTCGGTTGCAAAGGGGACCGTCGCGGAATCAACCGGCTCTGCTTCGAAGGAGGCGGTCACCACAGCTGCCGGGCCGCTGCCCTATCCGACGCGTTCCGACTACCGGATCAAGGGCATTCAGCCTGACTTCTGGCCGAACAAGGACGAGATCTCCGGCAACAACGCCGGTGGTGTGTCGATGAACCTGCTCTGGGCGCAGTGGGAGCCGGGCGTCAAGGCTGCTCCGTGCGCCGCGAGCGAGCAGGAGTACGACGGCCACTGCTTCACCGTCCCGGCCGAGGTGGACTCGGCCGTCAAGGAGTGGAGCGATCGCGGGCTGGTGGTCACCGCCATCGTCTACGGCACCCCTGCATGGGCACGCCAAGGGCGCCCCTGCTCACCCGCCTCGCCGGGGTTCGAGATCTTCTGCGTCCCCAACGATCCTGCCGACTTCGGGCGTTTCGCCGGCATGCTGGCCCAGCGTTACGACGGGCAGCATGGTCGCGGCCGGATCGCCGACTTCGTGGTCAACAACGAGGTCAACACCAACGACTGGTTCGACATCGGCTGCGGCCAAGGGGTGCCGTGTGACGCCAGCGCATGGCTCGACCAGATCGCGGCCAACTACAACGCCGCCTACGACCGCATCGCCGTCGAGCAGCCGACCGCCAAGGTGCTGACCTCGCTGGACCACCACTTCGGCCGGGAGTTCGACCGCCCGGCCGACCGCAACGCGATGCTGTCCGGCATGACGGTGCTCGAAGGGCTGAACGCCCGGGTGGGGTCGCGCCGGTGGCAGGTCGCCTATCACCCCTACCCGCCCAACCTCTCCGGCTCTGCCTTCTCCGCCGACGACTACCCCAAGGTCACCTACGGCAACCTCGGCATCCTGCTGGGCTGGCTGCGGCAACGGTTCCCGGACCGGCCCCATGCCTGGACGGTCCAGCTCACCGAGAGCGGGATCAATTCCGGTCAGCGGTCCAATGAGGCGGATCAGGCGAGCATGGTGTGCTGGAGCCTCCACAACGTGCTCGGCACGCCGGGCATCGAAAGCTACATCTACCACCGGATGCAGGACAATCCGCATGAGGGCGGCCTCCAGCTCGGTCTTCGCAGGGCGGACGGCTCGGCCAAGCCCGCGTGGGCGACCTGGGCGCTGGCGAACCGCAACGACCTCTCCCCGGCCCGGCTCTCCTGCGGGTTCGAGCACCTGCCGTACACCGTGCTGCGCCGGGGCTCCAACCCCAACCGGGGCCATGCCGCCTCGTCCCGGGCGCTGCCGCCCGGGTTCACCACCGAGGCGAACTGGCATCTGTTCCGCAACGAGCAGCCCGGTACGGTCATGCTCTACGAATGCAAGGTGGGCGAGCACTCGATGCTGACCCGGGACCCCGGATGCGAGGGCCAGTTCCCCCTGGGGCCCGTCGGCCACATCCACACGAGCCAGGTACCGGGGTCAATCCCTCTCTACCGCTGCTACATTCCCACCAGCGGCGACCACTTTGTATCCGCTCGAGCCGACTGCGAGGGCCCCTACACCAGGGAGTCCCTGCTCGGCTACGCGATCCCGTGAAGGGTTCTCGTCTGCTCCGTCGCCGGGAGCGTGCCGTCGGCATGGGGGTTGGCTGTCAGGAGGCACGAGCCGCCTGCGTCCCTGACGTCGACCAGCCCGGCTCCCGCACACTGCCTTCGTGGCAGCCCTTCCTGGCCAGCAGACACCCCAGGCCACAGCCTCATGCACTGGGCACGAACCACCGCAGTGCCCCGTCGACCCCATCAAGGCTCTGCGCTGGCAGCCCGGGGCCGAGCCAGCCAGCCCCTCACGCGTCTGCACGGCGCGCGTGCATCCGGTCACCCCAAAGACTCAAAATCACTCAACCAGGCGAATTTTCCCGGAGGATTAATGCGTAGATCCAAAGGACTAACCGTAGCCCTCGTATTTTCACTCGTCGGCGCCGGCATCGGAGTAGGGGTGGGAGGGATGCCGAAGGCATCCGCTGTAACACCGCCTGTGGGGTTCACTGCCGACAGCCTGCCCACCTGGCAGACGAACGGCATCGTGTGGGCCATGGCCCAGGCGAACGGCGTCGTCTTCGCCGGCGGCACCTTCTCGGTGGTCCGCCCACCGGCCGGGACTCCCGGCTCGGAGCGAGAGGCAGTGAACTTCATCGCGCTCGATGCCGCCACGGGTAATCCCACTTCATGCAACCTCTCCTTCACGATCCGGGCGGGTACCGCCACCGTGCGCGCCCTGGCCGTCTCGAAAGACAAGAAAACCCTGTACGCCGGTGGCTACTTCGGCGCAGTCAACGGCGTCAAGATGAGCAATGTGGCCGCCATCGACATCGCCACCTGCAGTCCGAAGTCCAGCTTCAGGCCTGAGGTGAACGCCACTGTACGGGCGCTGGCCGTCACCAACGACAGGGTCTACCTCGGCGGCGACTTCACCTCCGTCGCCGGCCAGGCCCGCCGCTACTTCGCCTCCGTCACCACCTCGGGCGCGCTGCACCCCTGGACGGCCAACGCCGACGCGACAGGCAGGGCGGTCGAGGTGACCCCGGACGGAAACAACGTCCTCCTCGGCGGCGACTTCTTCAAACTCAACGGCGCCGACTCCCACGCCCTCGCCGTCGTCAACAGCAACAACGGAACCCTGACCCACAACTATCCCCTGGGCTTCTTCGCCGCCTCCACAGTGGTGAAGGACATCACCACCGACGCCACCAGTTTCTATACCGCCAGCGAGGCCGTCGGAAGCCAGGACGAAGGCCGGAGCGCGATCAACCTCTCCGACTTCCGTCAGCGCTGGCGGGACCCCTGCAAGGGTGCGACCCAGGCGGTCGAGGTCTACAAGGGTGTGGTCTACTCCGCATCGCACGCACACGACTGCAGCGGCATTGACGGGTTTCCCGAGCAGGCCAATGGGGCGCGCCAGCATCTACTCGCCCAGTCGGTCAACGCCCCGGCGCTGCTGGGCTGGACCCCCGATACCAACAACGGTATCGGCAAGGGAGTCGGACCACGCGTCATGACCACCGTCTCCAAGGACGGCACGGACTACATGTGGGTGGGCGGCGAGTTCACCAAGGTGACCGGCACCTCGACCAGCACCTACGCCGATCAGCCGCAGCAGGGCCTGACCCGTTTCGCCAGCGGCCCGGACACCGGCGCGCCGGCGGTGCCGCAGGAGGTCAGCGCCTCCAGTACCAGGCCGGGTGAGGTCGATGTCCGCTGGACGTCCAGCTTCGACCACGACGACAGCAAGCTGACCTATCGCGTCTACCGCAACGGCTCCAGCACTCCCATCCACACTGTCACCGGCTCCTCCATGTACTGGAAGCGCCCCCAGCTGACCTTCACCGACACCGACGTCAGACCCGGATCCACCTACACCTACAGGATTACTGCAACCGACGGCAGCAGGAACACCAGCGCCCTGTCCGCCCCCGCCACAGTCACCGGGACCGCGACAGCGCACGTCGCCCTCCACCGCTGCTACAACCCGGGCAACGGCGACCACCTCACCACCACCAACCCCAACTGCGAGGGCTACCCCAACAAGGACGGCCGCCTCGGGCACATTCCCGCCCCACAAGCCCCCGGCACCGTTGCTCTCTACCGCTGCTACAACCCGGGCAACGGCGACCACCTCACCACCACCAACCCCAACTGCGAGGGCTACCCCAACAAGGACGGCCGCCTCGGCTTCATCTACACCACCCAGGTCGGCGGCTCCGTCCCCTTGTACCGCTGCTACAACCCGGGCAACGGCCACCACCTCGACACCACCAACCCCAACTGCGAGGGCTACCCCAACAAGGACGGCCGCCTGGGCTACGTCATCCTGTGAGAGTCCTTTCCATCTGTGATACCCGTTTATCCTCTTATGCCGTTTTCCTATGTTTTGTGGCTGACGGCAGATGTAGTGCGGGGGCCGGTTGAGCTGACAGACGGAGGTAGGAACAGCTGCCTGGGACGGTGGGGGAACCAGCGTGCTGGACGGGGCGGAGAAGGAGCGTGCGGCGGCCTTCCGGGTGGCCGGGGACAGGGACACGTATCTGGCCGGGCATGTCGGGCTGCGCCTGCTGCTGAGCGCGTACCTGGGTGTTCCGCCGGTGGACGTGCCGCTCAGGCGGCTGCCGTGTCCGTTGTGCGGGCAGCCGCACGGGCGTCCTGTGGTGCGCGACAACCCGGTGCACTTCTCGCTGTCCCACAGCGGCGGCCTGTGCCTGCTCGTTTTCGCGCCGGCACCGGTGGGCGTGGACATCGAGGTGGTGCCGGCTCTTGAGGTGGCGGAGGACGTCGGAGGGGCTCTTCATCCGCAGGAGACGGTCGCCGGAGGGATGGTCCGGGCCCCGTGGATCAGACGGGCGGGCTGGTGGCGGTGACCGTCTGGGGTTCGAGTGCCTCCTCGCCGTAGAGGTCCTGCACCCAGTTGGTCTGGTAGACGGTTTCGAGGTAGCGCTCGCCAAGGTCTGGGGCGATGGCGACCGCGGTCACCTGCTGTTCCTGCCGGTCCAGCCATCGGGCGGCGCCGCTGACGACCGTGCCGGTGGACCCGCCGAAGACGAAACCGTGCCGGGCCATCCGGTGGCACGTGCGAATGGTCTCGGCTTCGCTGACGTGTACCACCTCGTCCACGTACGAGGCGTCGAGGAGCGGGGGACGGACTCCGCTGCCGAGGCCCGGGATCATACGGCGCCCGGGGGTGTGTCCGAAGGTGGCGGAGCCGTCGGCATCGACCGCGACGATGCGGACCGGGCGGTGCCACGTGCGGAAGTACCGGGCGCACCCCATGAGGGTCCCGGTGGTGCCCGCCCCGACGAAGAGGACATCGAGGTCGGGAAAGGCGAGGGCGATGGCCGGTGCGGTGGTGCGGTAGTGGGCGAGGGGGTTGTGGGGGTTGGTGTACTGGTTGAGCCATATGTACCTGCTGTCCGAGGCGCACAGCTCCCGGACGCGGTCGATGCGGGCGCCGAGCAGACCGCCGGTGGAGGAGGGCTCGGTGACGACAAGGATCTGGGCGCCGAGGGATTCCATGAGCAGCCGGGTCGACAGGTTGCAGCGGGAGTCGGTCACGCACACGAACCGGTAGCCCTTGCTGGCGGCGATCACGCTCAGGGCCACTCCGAGGTTGCCGGACGAGGACTCGACCAGGATGGAATCGGGGCTGAGCAGGCCGTCACGTTCGGCAGCCTCGACCATGGCACTCGCGGCTTTGAGTTTGACGGACCCGGCGAAATTGAATCCCTCGCATTTGAGGAACAGCCGGCACCCGGTGATCTCCTTGAGGTCGACGTAGAGGTCGTCCTGATTGAACTCCTGGGGGGTGGATATGACCGTCATGGCCACCTCCTCGTATGTGCTCAAGGCGTCTGCTGTCGTCTCCCGTGCGACAGCGACTCGGACAGGACGTCGCCTCGCGTGACGTCCTTGCAGTCCCTCCAGTACGCGGGCTGAACGCGGCTCTGTCATGCCACTCGATGTCGGGGCTTGACGTCGGCCACGATCACGGATAAGTGCGCGAATCGTCTGCCGGAGCGGGAACGATGCCCTCCTGGCAGCTGGACGACGACCGGAACTTTCGCTCATTACTGCTCCGGGTGCGCAGCGTCAAGCCACGAAATTCAGTGTCGTGACGGGCATGCGCAGGCGGCATCTACTGGTGGGGCTGCATCACGAATCCGTCCTGAATGTCTGAGGCATTTCGAGGCGGAAACCGCATGCCCGCACAACAATCGATTCCGAAAGATATCCCGGACAGCGGAATGCGCGTATTTGGAGGTGGATGACACATGTTTTTGTCGACCGGTGACCCGATGAGAACTCGCGGCACTGAGGCCGAGACCGCACGGCTCCTGACAGAGGTTCTGGCCGGTGTCGTGGGCGTGGAGCATGTGTCGGGCGACAGTGACTTCTTCGATGATCTGGGCGCTGATTCGATGGTGATGGCGCGATTCTGTGCCCGGATCAGGAAGCGGGCGGACCTGCCGCCCGTATCGATGAAGGATGTCTACCGGTACCCCACGGTCCACGGCCTCGTCTCCGCGCTCACCGCCGCCGCGCCCGCGGCTGCGCCCATGCCCGTCCAACCGTCCGGCCAGCAGTCAGTCCGGCCATCCGACGGTTCGGCCGTCCCGGCGTCGGCACCCGTGCGCACGCCCGCGTCCGCGCCGGAGGGCAGGAGGGCGGCGCGGGCGGGCGCAGGGCAGCACCTGCTGTGCGGCATGCTGCAGTTCCTGGCGTTCCTCGGTTATTCCTACGTCGCCGCCCTGGCCACGGTCCGATGCTACGAGTGGGTCGGCGCCGGCACCGGTGTCCTCGACGTGTACCTGCGGTCGGTGCTGGCGGGCGGCATGATGCTCGTCGGCCTGTGCCTGGCGCCGATCGCGGCGAAGTGGATCCTCATCGGTCGTTTCACGCCCCGGGAGTTCCCCGTCTGGAGCCTGGGCTACGTGCGCTGGTGGCTGGTCAAGACCCTGATCCGCATGAGTCCTGCCCGTCTGTTCACCGGGTCGCCGCTGTACGTGGTGTACCTCAGGGCGCTGGGCGCACGTATCGGCCGCAACGTTGCGATCTTCTCCACGCATGTCCCCGCCTGTGCCGATCTACTCACGGTCGGTGACGGTACGGTGATCCGCAAGGATGTGTACTTCTCCTGCTACCGGGCTCACGCGGGTCTGCTCCAGACCGGCTCGGTCACCCTCGGCAAGGACGTGGTAGTCGGCGAACAGACCGTCCTCGACATCAACACCTCGATGGGCGACCGGTCCCAGCTCGGGCACGCATCCAGCCTGCATGCCGGCCAGTCCGTCCCCGCGGGTGAGCGCCGGCACGGGTCGCCGGCCGAACCCACCGGCACGGACTTCCGTACGGTCGGGGCCGTCGAATGCTCCACGGCCAGGAAGGTCCGCTACACCATCGGTCAGCTGCTCGCCCTGCTGCTGGTGCACATGCCGCTGGTCACCGGCGGTGTCGCCGTACTGCTGAACGAGCTGCCGCAGCTGAGCACACTGCCCGGGTCCGGGGCACCGGAGTTCACCAGCCAGACGTTCTACCTGAAGGCCCTGGCCGTGTCCTTCGTGCTGTTCTTCGGCGCCGCTCTCGCCGGACTGATCATCCAGGGCGTGGTTCCGCGCCTGCTCCATCTGGCGCTCAAGCCGGGCACGGTCTATCCGCTCTACGGCCTCCACTACGGCCTGCAGAGGGCCATTGCACTCCTGACCAACAGGAAGTTCTTCACGACACTGTTCGGGGACAGCTCCGCGATCGTCCACTACCTGCGCCATCTCGGCTACGACTTGTCCCGCGCCACCCAGACCGGTTCGAACTTCGGCACCGAAGTGAAGCACGACAGCCCGTTCCTGAACTCTGTGGGCAGCGGGACGATGGTCGCTGACGGCCTGTCACTCATCAATGCCGAATTCTCCAACACGTCCTTCAGGCTGTCCCGCGTTGCGATCGGGGCCCACAGTTTCCTCGGCAACCGCATCGCTTATCCCTCGCAGGCCAGGACCGGTGACAACTGTCTGCTGGCGACTAAGGTGATGGTCCCGGTCGACGGAGAAGTCCGGGAGAACACGGGTCTGCTGGGCTCGCCCCCGTTCGCCATCCCGCGCACGGTGATGCGCGACACCCGGTTCCGGGACCTGGAGAGCGGCAGCGAGCTGCGCCGCCGCCTGGCCGCCAAGAACCGGCACAACGCTGCCACAGCGGGGCTGTACCTGATGGCGCGATGGATCCACGTCTTCGCCGTGACCCTCGTCGTCCTGGGCGCCAAATCCCTCTTCCCTGCGCTGGGCGCTGCGGCGATCACTCTGGCCGGTGTGCTGGCACTCCTGTTCAGTGTTGCCTTCTTCGCGCTGATCGAACGGGCAGCCACGGGATTCAAGCCCCAGGTACCGCTGTACTGCTCGATCTACGAGCCGTCGTTCTGGCGGCACGAGCGCTTCTGGAAACTGGCGTCGTTCGACTACGTGCAGGTGTTTGACGGAACCCCGTTCAAGAACGTCGTCTGGCGCTTGCTGGGCGCGCGCATCGGCAAGCGGGTGTTCGACGACGGCTGCTTCTGCCCGGAGCGCACCCTCGTCACCATCGGGGACGACTGCACGCTGAACGCAGGCACAGTGGTCCAGTGCCACTCGCAGGAGGACGGCGCCTTCAAGTCCGACCGCACCACGATCGGTGACGGCTGCACCCTCGGAGTGGGCGCGTTCGTCCACTACGGCGTGGTGCTGGAGGACGGTGTCGGCCTCGCCTGCGATTCCTTCCTGATGAAGGGCGAGCAGGTCCCGCGAAGGGCCCAATGGGGAGGAAACCCGGCCCGGCAGATGCCCGTCGGCACCCCGCTGCCCGCGACGCCGCCGGCACACCTGGCTGGCACCGCGCCCACCCACCCTGGCCTGCTCGGCGAAGCCTGACGCCCGTCCGCACCAGCACCAGCACCAGCACCAGCACCAGCACCAGCACCAGCACCAGCACCAGCAAAGGAGAGACCCCCATGTCACTCAAGGCAACCACCGGCAGAGAGTTCTGGCACGGCGTCCTGACCGCCGGCGGCGGCGCCACGCTCCTCCCCCGATGGACGCGGGTACCGGTCGCGGGCATGGCCGAGTACGAGGCGCCGGTCCCATCCGGCCGGGTCGCAGCAGTGCGCCGACTGGCAGACGACCTGGCGGTACCGCTGAACTGTGTGCTGCTGGCCGCGCACGCGAAGGTGCTGGCTGCGCTGAGCGACGAACAAGAGGTCACCACCGGTTACGCTGCCGCCGTCGGCGGCCGGCCACTCCCCTGCCGACTGACGGCCGGTCCTGGCTCATGGAAGAGCCTGCTCTACCGCACCCGCGACACCCTCGCGCACCTGCAGGCGCACCGGGACTTTCCCCTCGACCGTCTCCGGCGTGAACTCGGCCTGACCGGAACACCCTTCGAGACGGTGCTCGATCCCCACGGCATCAGCGCCGACCTCCCCGCAGCCCACGACGAGCCGGCCGCGGAGCCGGTCCTGTGGGTGGGCTTCGCATCCCACGGCGACGACCGGCTGATACTGCGGCTGCGCTACCGCACCGACGTCCTTGACGCGGACTGCGCCGCCCGGATCGCCGGGTACCACCTCACTGCACTCGCCCTGATCGCTGCCGACCCCGATGCCGATCACACAGGTCAGAGCCTGTTGTCGGCCGAGGAGCTCCGGTTCCAGCTTCACGGGCTCGCCGGGCCGGGCCGAGCCCTGCCCGAGCACCGGGTGCACGAGCTGTTCGAGCAGCGCGTACGGCAGCACCCGGACGCCGTCGCCGCCCAGCTCGGCAACCGGAAGTGGACCTACCAGGAGCTCAACGCCCGCTCCAACCGCCTGGCCCGCGCCCTGCGGGCCCGAGGACTGCAGCGTGAAGGGGTCGTGGCGGTGGCAATGGAGAGGAACCTGGATTGGCTGGCCGCGGTCCTGGCCGTGTTCAAAGCCGGCGGCACCTACCTGCCCGTCGAGCCGTACCTGCCCGCCGAACGCATCAAGGCCATGTTGGCCCGTGCCGGATGCAGGCTCGTGGTGACACAGCCAACCGCTGCCACCGCCCTCGGGCCGGCCCTCGCCGCCCAGCCCGCAGTCCAGAAGCTGTTCGTCGACACCGCCTACGACCAAGAGCTCTGTGCGACCGATCTCGGGATCGACGTCGCACCCGACCAGCTGGCCTACATCTACTTCACCTCCGGCTCGACGGGCGAGCCCAAGGGGGCCATGTGTGAACACGAAGGCATGCTCAACCACCTCTACGCCAAGATCGACGATCTCGGGATCGGTGCAGGCCAGGTGGTCGCCCAGACCGCGCCCCAGTGCTTCGACATCTCGCTGTGGCAACTGCTCGCCGCGCTGCTGGTCGGCGGACGGACCCTGCTGATCGAGCAGGAAGCGATCCTCGACGCCCCACGGTTCGTCGACACCGTTGCCCACGGCCGGGTCAGCGTGCTGCAGGTCGTCCCCTCCTACCTGGATGTCGTCGTGTCGCATCTCGAGCAGCACCCCCGGACGCTGCCGGACCTGCGCTACGTGTCGGTCACGGGTGAGCCTCTGAAGAAGGAACTCGCCCAGCGCTGGTTCGCCGTCCAGCCCCGCATCAAGCTCGTCAACGCCTACGGGCTGACCGAGACCAGCGACGACACCAACCACGAGGTCATGGCCCGCGCACCGGAAGCCGACCGGGTCCCACTCGGCCGACCCGTGAACAACGTCCACCTCTATGTCGTCGACGAGCACCTCAACCCGGTGCCGCTCGGCGCACCCGGAGTGATCGCCTTCTCCGGCGTGTGCGTCGGCCGCGGCTACGTCAACGACCCCGGGCGCACCCGGCCGACCTACCTTGCCGATCCACACCGTGAGGGCATGCGCCTGTACCGCAGCGCCGACATCGGCCGCTGGCGGCCCGACGGCAAACTGGAATTCCTCGGCCGCCGCGACAACCAGGTCAAGATCCGCGGGTTCCGTATCGAGACCGGCGAGATCGAGAACACCCTGCTCCGTGTGCCCGGGGTCCGCGACAGCGCCGTGGTGGTCGCCGAACGGCCCGACCACAGCACCCACCTGGTGGCCTTCTACACCGCCCCGCACCCCCTCGAAGCCGGCATCCTGCTGGACCGGCTGGGCGCGTCACTGCCCGGCTACATGATCCCCTCGGCGGTCCACTGGCGGGAGGGTCTCCCGCTGACCCCCAACAGCAAGATCGACCGAAAAGCCCTGACCGCCCTGGCCGCGCAGCTCCACGCAGCCGAGGACGAGATCCAGGCGCCCAGTACGCCCGCCGAACGACGGCTGGCGGCCGCGTGGACCAGCGTGCTCAGCATTCCGCAGGACGGGATCGACCGGCGCGACAACTTCTTCGACCTGGGCGGCACCTCCCTGTCGGCCGTGAGACTCGCCATCGCCCTGGACCGCACCGTGTCCCCGGCAGACGTCACCCGCCACCCCGTTCTCCACGATCTGGCCCGACTCCTGGACGACCCGTCCCCGTGATTCCCCACCTCACGGCCGGCCTCCCTTCGATGACCGGCCAGCCTCTTTCTCCTCCCCTCACCGAAAGGACGAAGACCATGTCGTTCACCACCCCCGCCCCGAGCAGCCCCGGCCTCGCGCCCGCTTCCGCGCCCGTGCCCGTGCCCGTGCCCGTGCCCGTGCCCGTGCCCCAGGTGGAGTTCCACCCCGGCACACCCCCGATACTGCACGTCCCCGATCCCGAGCCGGCCGACGTGCCGGCTTGGGCGGCCGAACAGAGCCGTACCTTGAGGGCGCTCGTCACCGAACACGGAGCACTGCTCGTCCGCGGGCTCGGCCTGGGCGACACCGGGCAGGCCGGCGCCGTTTTCCGCCGGCTGGCCCCCACCCTCATGACCGACAAGGAAGCCTTCGCTCCACGCCGGTCCTACACCCCCGGCGTGTACTCCTCCGCGGCGTGGCCGGCCAACCAGCCCATGTGCATGCACCACGAGCTCAGCTACGCCCACAACCCTCCGGCCCTGCTGCTGCTGGCCTGTCTGACAGCGCCCGCCACGGGCGGTGCCACCGCCCTCGCCGACTCCGCCACCGTCCTCGACGCGCTGCCACCGGAACTCGTGGAACGCTTCGAACAGGAGGGCTGGCTGCTCACCCGCACCTACGGCGATGACATCGGCGCCACCTGGGCCGAGTCGTTCGGCACCGACGACCCTGCGGTCGTCGAGGAGTACTGCCGCGCCAACGCCATCGAGTACGCCTGGCAGAACGACGGCGGCCTGCGCACCCGCCAGCTCCGCCCCGCCGTCGTACGCCATCCGTCCACCGGCCGGCGCTGCTGGTTCAACCAGATCGCGTTCCTCAACGAATGGACCCTGGCACCCGAGGTACGGGAATACCTCATCGACGTGTACGGCCCCGAAGGCCTGCCCTTCAACACGCGCTTCGGCAATGGCGACCCGATCGGCGAGGACATCGTCGAGCTGATCAACGCCGTGTACGCAGAGCACACCGTCCGCGAGCCATGGCAATCCGGCGACCTGATGCTCATCGACAACATCCGCACCGCCCACAGCAGAGAGCCGTTCGAGCCGCCGCGCGAGGTCCTCGTCGCCATGGCCGGACCGGAGCCCGGCACCTCCTGTCCGCCGGCCGCGGCCCCCGAAGGGAGCACCCCGTGACCACGTCCCGATCCACTGCCCCGGAGTCCGCCATGTCCGATCCGACCACCGTGCCCCCGGCCGCCGTACGCCCGACCACCGTGCCCCCGTTCGCCGTGATCGGCGGAGCCCAGGTCCAGGGCACCCTCCACGGCAGGGAACGCGAGACCGTGGAGCTCATCGAGGCGACCTACCGCCTTCACGCCGCAGGAGAGTCGGTGAACCCGCCGTCGTACTTCCTGCGCTTCCCCGACCGCCCGACCGCCCGCATCATCGCGTTGCCCGCATCGATCGGCGGTCAGGCGCGGGTGGACGGCCTGAAGTGGATCTCCAGCTTCCCCGACAACGTGCGGGCCGGCATTCCCAGGGCCTCGGCGGTGCTGATCCTCAACGACCACGACACCGGTTACCCGTTCGCCTGCCTGGAAAGCTCCATCATCAGCGCCACGCGGACGGCCGCGATGGCCACATCGGCGGCCGACACCCTCAGCCGGGCCCGCGGGACACGCCCGACCCGCATCGGATTCTTCGGAACCGGCCTGATCGCGCGCTACATCCACACCTTCCTCACCGCGACCGGCTGGTCCTTCGACGAGGTCGGCGTGCACGACACCAGCGCCGACAGCGCAGCCGGCTTTCACCACTACCTGCGCGCCACGCACACCAGCACCCGAATCACCGTCCGCGACAACCCCGAGGAGCTGATCCGCTCGAGCGACCTGGTCGTCTTCGCCACCGTCGCCAGCCGGCCGCACATCACCGAACCGGCATGGTTCGGCCACAATCCCCTGGTCCTGCACGTGTCTCTGCGCGACCTGGCACCCGAGATCCTCCTCGCCTCGTTCAACATCGTGGACGACATCGAGCACTGCCTCAAAGCCGACACCTCACCTCACCTGGCCGAACAGCTCACCGGGCACCGCGACTTCCTGACCGGCACGCTGCACGACGTCACAGCCGGCCGTGCGGCATTGGCAGACGACCGGCCGGTGGTGTTCTCGCCCTTCGGCCTGGGTGTGCTCGACCTCGCCATCGGCAAGCACGTCTACGACGAGGTCACCCGCACCGGGCAACTGCGCGTCATCGACGACTTCTTCCATGAACTGCACCGATTCGGCTGAGCAGCCGCTGGACGCCAGGGCAGCGATGTCCCCGTGCCGTGCACCGGTCAGGCGTACGTCTGGTACCTGCCCGAGGACTTGGGTCTGCTGCACCGTGACGCGGTCCCCGACCGGCCCGGCACCGGTCCCCGGCTACGAGTACACCGTCTCCGGCTCGTCCGGCGCGGGCGCTCCTCGACGACCGGATGTCGTACTGGTACGCCGCCCCAGCGAGCACGTGCCCACGCTGGAGATCCGCGTCGCCGACAGCAACGCAGACGGGGACACGGTCGTCCTGGCAGCCCTCGTCCACGGACTGGTCCGAGCCTACGAGTCAGCAGCCCGGTACGGCCTGTCGTGGCCGGGCCGGCCACCGACGAGAGCACCCCATCCGACCTGAAGGGGTGCCGTGTCAGGTGCCCTTGGTGAGGAAGCCGAGGAGGATTTGGCGGCTGGTCTGTGAGGTGAGGCTGCCGTAAGCGTCGTCGAAGGCATGCTCGGCGAAGGGCAGTTCCTTGAACGTGGTGTCTACCCCGTCGGCCTGGAGGGATGCGGCGAAGCTCTTGATTGTTTCGGGACGGGCGCTGCGGTCGCGGTCGCCGACGACGAGCAGCGTGCGTTGCAGTCCCTTTCGGATTTCGGTGGTCGGTGAGACCTCGCGGTAGCGCTGGGGGTATTGCGCGGGGGTGCCGCCGGTGAAGAGTTCTGCGGCTTCGCGGGAGCCGGAAACGTCGTCTTTCCACATCTGACTGACATCTGTGCCGGGATAGAAGCCGACGACGGAGGCCGGGGGTGCGGGGGTGGAACCTTCAGCGGCGCGGATCGTGCCGTTCTGGAGACGATAGGCGGTGTTCATGGCGAGGGTGCCGCCGGCCGACATGCCGCCCATGGAGATGCGGGAGGTATCGATTCCGTACTCGTCGGCGTGGTCCTGCACCCAGCGCAGGGCGGACAGCAGGTCCTGCGGGGCGGTGTTCCAGGTGGGCCGACCGGGGGCGGCCAGGCTGTAGTCGACAGCGATGGCGGCCACACCGTGTTCCGCCAGCCAGCGTCCGGTACCGCGCAGGTCGCTCTTGTCGAAGGTGTGGAAGCCTCCGGCATGGGCGAGGACGATGGCCGGCACGTTGCTGTTCCTGTGCTTGGGAAGGTACAGGTCCGCTTTGAGTGCCTGGCCGTTGCGGGTGGCGTACACCTGAGTCGTATCAGGGGTGGCATCGGGGTAGGCGATCTGGCTGAAGACCTCACCGGCGGACACCTCCGTGCCCGCCTGCTGCGCGGCACGGAACTGGATGCCGCCGATCGCCAACGCGGCCACCATGGACAGCGTGGTGACCGCGGTGAGCACACGGCCCCCACGCACCGACCCGCTGCGCCAGGCCGCGACTCCCAAGAGGGCACCGGTCAGAGCGAGTATGGCTATGTGGAAGGGGTACTGGCCACCGAGAACCGGACCGATCACACCGGCTTTGGGGATTGCCGGAGCGTAGGCACCCAGCATGATCGCGGCGGTCAGGAAGGCGACGGCGGAGGCGAGCACAGCGACAACGACGCGCAGGGTTCTCCTGACCTTGCCGGGAGGGCTGGCTGCTGGTGTCGTTGCCGGGCGTCGGCTGGTGAACATGGCGGTGTTCCTCGGGGACGGGGATGTGGGAGGCGGACGAGGCCTCCGTTCGGGACACCACGAGACTGTCTTCCCGAGCCGGTGCTCCGCGTCCCCCGCAGGAGCCAACATGCCGTGTAGCTCTCGGGTGCTACGCAGGGCGATCAGTTCGCCGCTGCTCAGGGCAACGAGGACGGTATCGGTCGACGGGTCGATGTCGAGCGCGGTTGGCGTGCGGTCGATGGGGAACGTCCACGAGGGGATGCCGTTGGAGGCTTCGTCGATCCGGATCGGCGGGCACCGGCCAGCGACGGTCGCCCGCCGCCGACCAACGCTCCAACAGGACGTGGTCCGCGGTGAGTAGGATGTCCCCGTCCGGCAGGACGGTCAGGGAACGGATCTCTCCCGGACGTGGCACGTCCGGGTCCCGCGCCGCGATGAGCGAGGCGGGTTGGGGTCGTGGGGCGGGTACTCGGGCGCCGGTCAAGTCCTCGTGCCGGACAGAGTGGCCCGGAACGGTCCGCCAGTCGGGACGTGTGACGTCCCCGCGATGGCCCTCGGACCAGGCAGCTCGGTCTTCCCAGTCGTCGGGCGGGGCGAGGAGGAGTCGGAGGGTGTGGGCGATCGGCTCCGTAGGCGATGGACACCCGGCAGATACCTGCCGGGAACCACCGGCCTTCCGCGGCCGAACCCCCTCGGGACAGTCGGCGGTCAGGACCCGCAGGGCACCCTCGCAGAACAGGGCCGGCGGCAGGGCGAGGCCCGCCCCGGCAGTCCTGAAAGCCCTCGGGCTCGGTCGGTCTCGGCAGCGGGGATCCCGTGCCCGATCCACACGTCGCGGTGCTGCTGGTTGTACCCCTGATGGACGCGGATGCCGTCCGCCTCGACGCACTGCGGGCTCTACGGCCCAGGCCGGCGCGATTGGGATCGGCGACGCGGAGGTTCCAGCGATCACCGCTCCTCGCTGCTGCGGGAGTGGAGCACGGCCGCCGCGGTCTCCCGCACGCGGTCCTGGGTGATCCCCGTGCACTGTTCGATGGCGAGGGGATGGTCGACGGGCTCGAGCTCACACTCGTGATCCTCGGCGCCGCACCGTGTGCCGTGTGGGACGCCGGTCCGACGTGTCACCGGGCGTCGTGACGGGAGCCGTACTCGGTGAGGAGCAGAGCGATGTCGTCGGCGCGGTAGGAGGAGCGCCGGGCGTTGTGCAGTAGCCGGTCGGCGAGTTCGTCCAGGGATTCGGCGTAGGCGTGGGCCAGGGATGTCCGCAGGCGGTCGATCCCCACGTCGATGTCGGCTCCCGGTTCCTCGACCAGGCCGTCGGTGTAGAGGGCGAGGAGGGATCCCGGTGGCAGGGCGATCCGGGTCCGGGGATAGGCGCTTGTGGGCTCCACACCGAGGAGTGGGCCGATGTCGAGGTCAAGGGCGCTGGTCGGGCCGTCGGGACGGCGGAGCAGGGGTGGAAGATGCCCGGCGGTGACGGCGTGAGCTTGGTGGCTGTGGGGTTCGAGGCGGATGTAGCAGCAGCTGGCCAGTAGCCCGGGGTCGAGGTCGATGAGGGTCCGGTTGACGCCCGCCATCACGTCGCCGGGTGTGCTGCCCACAGCAGTGAAAGCCCGTACTGCGCTGCGCAGCTGGGCCATGGTGGCTGCGGCGGCGATGCTGTGCCCCTGTACGTCTCCGATGACGAGAGCGACCCCGTTCTCGATGGGGATGACGTCGTACCAGTCGCCGCCGATGTCCATTCCGCTGGTACCGGGCAGATAGCGCGCGACGGTACGGATGCCTGGGATCACAGGCAGCCGGTGCGGAAGGAGTGTCTGCTGCAGGCCCCGGGCGACGGCGAACTCCGAGTCGTAGAGCCGCGCTCGTTCCAGAGCCTGGGCGATCAGCCCGGCCAGTGCGGTGAGGACGCCGCGGTCCTTCTCCGTGAACCGGTGGGTCTCGTCGAAGCCCAGGACACAGGTGCCGACAGGGCGGCTGGAGGCTATCAGGGGCAGATACGCCCAGGAGCTCACCTCTCCGACAGGGATGCCCGGGTAGCCCCGGGCGAGGTCCTGCTGCGACTCGATGAAGAGCGGCGCACCGGAGGTGAGCGTTTCCGTACCGGGCAGGCGGGCGTGCAGCGGAACGCCCTCCAGCCAGTCGAGGAAGTCTTCATGGGGACCGGTGTGAAAGAGCCGGTGCATCGTCTTGTCGCGGACCACGTAGATCGCCAGCTGCTGCCCCCCGAACGCCGGCAGCAGCTGGTCGGCCAGAACTTCGCAGACTTCCCGTGCCGTGACCGCCTCAGTCAGCGCGCTGCCCAACTGCAGGACGTGGTACATGACGCCCATCCTCGCCGGCGCCCCTGCGGTCGCGGCGACGCCGACTGCTGACGCCGCTGGGGGACGGGTGTCGGCGACCACCCGCCCGGTGACCCCGTCCGGCTGGGGGTGGAGGGAGAAGGCGAGCCACTGGTCGGGCGAGCGGCGGGTCAGGAAGGACGAGGGCGTCTGGGAGATCATCGCGGACCGGTGCCGGTACTCGACGTCCGGGTCCGACAGCCAGGGCACCCCCTCCCACAGAACCCGGCCCAGCACCTCCTCACCGGAAACGCCCAACAGCCGCAGGGCGCTGTGGTTGGCGTAGGTCACCCGCCCGTCAGGGGCGAGCGAGAACACCCCGTCCTGCAACCGCTCGACCGCGACGAGAGCCTCATGGCCGGCCCGGGCGTCCACGACCGAACCGACCAGGTGGATGCGCGCCCGCGCGTCGTCGGTCTCCAGTGGGCGCGCCCACAGCTCCACCGTGCGGCAGCCATCGCCGCCGGCCCCGCGCTCTGGTATCCGAAGGCGTCGCGAGGTGGTCCGGCCTTCGCCGGCTGCTTCCCGGGCAAGGGCCCGGAGCGCGGCAAGATCGCCGGGATGCAGGCAGGCGGCCAGCGTTTCGGCTCGGCCGTCGAATGCACCGGGATCGAGACCGAAGGCCTCGCAGAACCCGTCGTCCACGGTGAAGGTGCCGGAGGCCAGGTCCCAGTCGAACAAGCCCACCCGCACGGCCCTGGCCACGGGAGCCGGGATCTCGACCGGAGCCGTGCCCGGATCGCATTCCACCGGATCGCCGGTCCGAACACGCAGGGCGACCAGGGAGTCACCGAGCCGGCCGGCGATGGAGCGCAACTTGCGGCGCTGGGTCTTGGAAAGGCCCTCGCTGCCGGGGGAGGTCGCCCAGACGATCGCCAGCGATCCGAAAGTCTCCCCACCTGCGGCCACTGGCACGGAGCAAGAGCCGAAGGCGTACGGCAGCGCCACGGCGAGCTGGGGAAACCGGCGCATCGTCTCGTCTGCGTCGGCCAGGTGGACGGTGCGCCCGGTGCTGTACGCCACGGCGACGGGAATGGGACTGCTCACCGGAATGAGACGCCAGCCACCGAGCAGGGAGGGCGTTGTCCCGTACGTCGCAGCCAGCACGATGGACCGGCGGTCGCGGGAGCGAAGAAAGACGCTCGCCGCATACGCGCCGGTTGCGGCGACGGCCTCGACGACGGCTGCGGCGAGTAGATGCTCGCGCTCCGCCGTCCCACCGACGTTCATCTCGCGCACACCTCCAGTCTGCGCAAGTCAGTCCCCGACGCCCAACACGGCAACCCAGCGAGACATAGCGATCACAGATTGCGTTGCGCAGCCGGCTGGGGACGCCGTCCGCACCCGCTTCCCCGACGTCGCACGGGCCCGCTTGAAGCTGTTGCCGCGGCCGAAGACCGATCCCGAGGGCGCCAAGCCGATCAGCGACATCGCCAGCGCTCACCGGAAGTGGGTGGACTCGCTTCCAGACCTCACCGTTCCGGTCATCACTACGGATGCCGGCACCCGGGTGACGCACATGGTGTCGTTCGACAAGGCCCGCATCTTCACCTACGCCTACCGGCACTGCTATGCCCAGCGGCACGCCGATGCCGGGGTACCGCGGGACGTCCTCAAGGAGTTGACGGACCACCGGCTCATCACCACCACCCAGGGCTACTACCGCATCGGCGACGAGCGGCGCCGCGAAGCCGTCGACCGGGTCACAGCTCTCCAGTTCGACCGGCACGGCAACCGGGTCTGGCGCGCCGCGCAGAGCCTGCTGGACTCCGAGCACGTCCGCCGGGCGATCGGGGAGGTCGCCACCCCGTACGGGGTCTGCCGTGAACCGTCAACGTCGCCGCGGGTGGCCACGCGTGCCCGCTGCGGTTCCGCTGCTTGGGCTGCGAGCACTTCCGATGCAAGCGCGCGCAGCGCCCGTCTGGCCGCCCGCGTGCAGCAGCTCGAACAACGCCTGTCGAAAGCGCCCGGAAACAAGATTTGGAGAGCCTCCGGCCTCGGGGCACCCGTCGACATCGCCGAACTCAGCAGCCGTATCACCCAGCTCGAACAACGCAACGTCGAACTGACCCGGTCATTGGAGGAACGACGAGGCGAACTCGACGCCGCCCGAGCAGCCAACCGCGACGCGTTCAGTCCGGCGGCGTTTCGCGGCAGTGGCGTCGACCGCGTGCTGCGCCGTCTGCGCGGCCTTTGACCGCGGCCTGCGCCGCCGCCGCGATACCGGTGGCGACCTCGGACCCCTTCACCCCGTGCGTCAGCCCGGTCTCCACCAGCACGTCGGCCTGCGCCTTGGCCTGGAGGGCGGCCACCTGCGCCTGCTTGGCGGCCTGGTCGGCGAGCCCGACCTGCCGCGCCGTCTCGGCCTTGACCGGGCGGTAGTCCGAGACCCGTTCGCCGGCCCGATCTGCTGCGAGCATCCGGTCGGCCTCGCGGGACTGCGCTCTATGCGGTCGCCCTCGCCGCGCCTTCGCGGCGCTCGGTGCTGGTGCTCGCCGCCTCACTCGCCGTTTCGGCGGCCGCCGTCCTCACCGGGGAGGCCGTGGTCATCTGCAGCGCGCCGAGCGGAACGCCCCAGTGAGGCCGCAGAGAGCCACGCACGGCACGAGATGTCCGTCTACAGGCCGCGCTCCCGATTCCCCGCCCTCCGGACTCAGGACGGGGCCGACCGGATTCATCGGCCACGTACGCCAGGGGAACCGTCCGACCTGCGTGATCGTCGGTTACGGATGTGACTGAAGTGACGCCCACGCTGCCTGCCGGCCACCGCGAACTGATCTCCGACCTGTCCGGGATTGTCAGCGACTACCCCTATGCAGATCCTCAATCGACCCTCGCCGTCCTCGCCGACGACGCGGCGGGGGCGCTCGGCCGCGATGCCACCCCGGAGGGCCGCCGGGAGCGGACCGGGTACACGATCCTCCTGCATGCCACCTGCTGGTACGTCTCCGCACGTATCTTCAGCAAGGCCCTGTTCGCGTCGTACATACGGGCCCTGGACGGGTTCCGTGCGCAGTTGGACCGGGGCTCCTGCGCCTGCCCGGCCGGTGCCCACCCTGCGGACCTGGACTCGGAGTACGAGGTTGAGGCCGGGGTGAGCATGCTGACCGAGGCCGGACGGGCCGTTTTCGCTGAGGACTACGGTCTTGATGAGGAGGAGCTGGCCGCGTTCGACTGCGAAGGGTTCCTCGCGGACCTCGTCGATGAGGCCCTGGGCCGATTGCACGAGGCGCACCGGGGGCTCTTCGGCGGCATCGACGTCTCCCATCTGGACGCGCAGTTCGTCCGGGACGACGGCCGCATCGACGTCGTCGCCATGCAGGAGGCGATCCGCCGTAGCTGGGAGGACAACACTGGCCCGGTCGCCCTGTGGTCCGCCCGCCGTTGGCTCACCGGGCAGGTGCGGAACGAGGAGCGGATCGGCGTGTTCCTGTGCCTGTGGATGGCCATCGCCCAGACGTACGGGGGTCTGCCGCCCTCGTACGCGCGCGACCTGGCCGCCGCGGTCGCCACCATCGACCTGGACGTCTCCTGCGAGCATCCGCAGCACCCCTGGTCCACCGCCGATTCCACCGTGCAGTCCCGGTACCGTGCGGTGCTCCACCTGTACGCGCCGGACGACCACCCCGATACCCCCGTGCCCTCCGAGTTCTCGGCCCGCGAGCTGTGGGAGTGCCCTGTGCAGTACGCCCAGTTGGCGCAGGAGGCGTTGAAAAACCTTGCGGGATGGCGCACCATGCGCGGCGGCGACGACTGGGAGGCATGAGCGGTACGGGCCGCTTCGGCGCTCGTCCTACCCCCGGTCAGGCAGGTACCCCTGGTGGCGTACGCATCCTCTCACGCCGACCTTGGGGAAGAGCTGGTAGAGGTGGGTGGAGACAGTACGCGGGGAGAGGGACAGCTTCTCGGCGCCGCCTGTTGGCCAGGCTGGCGGCGTCGAGGTTGGCGATTTCGCGTTGCTGCGGTGTCAGCACGGCCTGCCTTGCGGGCGAGGCTGTGAGCCCGGGGACACCGCAGGCGCGGAGCTCCTGGTTCGCCCGTTCGGTCCACGAGGTGGCGCTGAGCCAGCGGAAGGGTTCCGCGGCTGCGGTGAGGTGGTGGCGTGCCTCCGTGCGGGCTCCGCCGCGCCGGAGCCGCTCGCCGTGGTACAGGTGGATGCGGGCCACCGTGTCCAGCCCGGCGTCGCCGGCCGCTTCGGCGTGGTCCCGGGCCTGGCGGTGGCGGCCGGGTTCGGACAGCCGCGTCGACCAGGTCCATGAGGGTCCACAGGGCGTGCGCAGCGTACCGTGCCAGGGTCCCCGACGGCGTGATGAGCATCGTCTCCTGGCAGGCCGCGTTTCGAAGTCCCCTTGTCCCAGGGCGGAGAGTGCTCTGGCGTGGGCGGCGTAGACCCGTACGGTGGAGGCGCGGCGGGGGTCAGCCCACTGCTGCATCCGGTCGGTCAGCTCGCGGGTCGCCCCGTGGTCACCGCGCGCCGGGGCGGTGCAGGCCAGCAGGTAGCTGCCGACCCAGGCCAGCACCGGGTAACCGATCGGCCCGCACCCAGCGACCCGCAATGGGCCACGACAGCACATCCCCCGTCGTGCCACCCGTCTCTGCCGCCCTCCCAGGAGACGGCCACCGGCCTTCGCCAGCAGATCCGCTCAGGCACCTCGCACCCGGCCAATTGACGGGGCGAAGCACGACCTCGCTCTCGTTGGACGAGGTGCTGCGGACCGTCATCCGCTACGGCGCATCCAAGAAAACCTTCTCCTACCTCGGCTGGTAGGCGTGGTGAAGATTCTTCTCTGGATTCGCTACAAACATCCCCACCTGAACTGGAAAAAGCTGTGGCGCCGCTATTACGGGAACCGCATCACTGAGGCCGGAATCGTCCTCCGGCTCTGTACCCGAGAACGGGAGTCGTTCGTCGACGGCTTCGGGAGTCACCGCGTGAGTCGGCCCCTTGATCGATGTTGATGAGTTCGGGAGTCGCTCACGGCCCGGCGGGTCAATTCAGGGGCCACCCTCGGCGAAGGCCCTGATGTGTCGCCCTTGCCGTTCTTCCTCCGCGATCCGATCGCGGAGGACCGCTTGGTCGATGTACGGAGCAACTGCGGCGAGGACTGGGACAAGTCCGGTTCCAGCCGTACTGTTCGGAGCCTAAAGCGCTGCTCATGGACACGGGGGCGGCACTGATTGCGGTAGTCGGCGTTGCAGGAACTCTTGGGGCTGCGCTGCTCACTCAGCGCGGCGCCGACCGGACCAAGCAGCGCGAGCTGGCATTGAGCCGGTCTGTTCAGGAGGCGCGTGAGGACCGCGAGCTGCGCCGCAAGAGCGGTCGTCAGGCTGCTATGAGCATGGGTGCGTGCGACGTCCACCTGGACGATCCGGGCGATCCGACGACCAACCGCCTGGCCGACGAGTTCCCTGACCCATGCAAGCCCCTGCTCGTCCGCGTATAAGCCGAACCTCAGAATTCGCGTCTTCGTGATGGCGCAACCTACCGATCATCAGCCTTTCGGCGGAAACATCCAACCTCCGGCCCGCTCACGCCTGACGCGAGAGGGCGTTGGTGAACCAGTTGTGCACGGGGGTGAGGGTGGGTGATGCCGGCCAGCCATTCACCGCTGCCACGAGGTTCCAGTACGACGCAGCGAGTGGCTCGGGGCTGGTCTGCAGGCGGGTGAGGAGCCAGCGGCGCAGGTCACCGTCGCCGACGTTCGCGAACGCGTGGCCGTAGAGGTCGCTCATCGCTTGGGTGTGAGGAATGGCCTCGGCGGAGGCTGGGAGGAGGCCCGCGGTTACGGCTTCGTCGATGCGTTCGAGCAGTGCCCGATTGAGGCCTTCGTGCAGGCCTTCCATGTCGCTGGTGGAGAAGTCTGCTGCCTGCGCCTCGGCCGCACGGCGTACAGCCGTCCGAAACGGCGCGCTCTGGCAGAGTTCGGCCAGCTCCACCCAGGCTTCGACCTGCTCGGGCGTGGGGTCGTCGGGGAGGTCCGGCAGGGTTGTGCGCAGGAGGGCCTCGAGTTCGGGGTGGGCGTGGGGCTCGGCGAAAGTGGCGTCGACGAAGTCGACGATCAGTTGCTGTCGTTCGGTGCGGGAGAGCGTGGCGAGTCGGTGCATGAGGTTCATCTCCATGGGGGTGGGTCCGCGTCGAGCGACTGCGCGCAGTACGGTCCGGCGCAGGCGCAGGGACTGAATTTCCACGTCGAGGGCATCGGCGTGTGCTTCCGCGACGTCCGCGAGGGATGCCTTCCGGTCCAACACCTTCCGTACGGCCGTCAGGTCCAGTCCGAGGTCGCGCAGCGTGCGGACCAGGTTCAGGCGTGCCAGCGCGTCGACGCTGTAGAGCCGGTAGCCCGCTGGACTTCGTTCGGTCGGGGGAACGATGTCCTGGTCGGAGTAGTACCGGATGGCCTTCACTGTCAGGCCCGTCAGGCGAGACAGGTCCCCGATGGAATAGAGCGTGTCGCGTTCCATGCCTCAAGCTTGGAGTCTCCCCCTACAGGAGACTCAACCCAGGTGGCGACGTCCATTGCCCTGGTCCGCCCGGCGCCATCACGGGGTGCTCGACGGCGGCGGATCGTGTCGGGGTCGTGGGAGCCACCGCGCGCCCGTTGCGGAGGTTTCCCGGCTCCTGCAGGTCACCGCACTGAAGTAGACGCGGTAAGGGGCCGGCCTGGAAGACGTACGCATCGCCCTGTCCGGGGGCACCGGGGAGTTCCGGTACCGGTTCGCGCCAGCGCACCCGCGGGTGGAGACCGGCCAGCATTGCGCCGACCCCGGCGCGTGCCATGGTGCGCACACGCAAGGCGCGGTCTGCGTCCAGTGTGGCCCCCATGCGGTCGGTGAAAGGTGTTATGGCGATCTCGTAATAGGCGGCCAGAGCGTCAGTGACTGCATCGAGTGCCTCGCGGTCCCCGTCAGCCAGTCGTCCCACCCAGGCGGGCTGGCGGCGGTAGATCGACAGGCGCTCGCCTCGTACGCACCCTTCAGCCGGGTGCCAGCACTGCTTTCCGCCACATGCGGTGGCGGAAAGCAGGTGCGGCCAGGGAACCGGCGACGTCGAGCAAACCCCGCTGCCCGCAGGCGGGCGTCGCGTGCAGGCCGCAACGCCTCCTCGACGCCGGCGCGCACACCGAGCCGCGGCGCCGTCTCCGGCGGTGATGGAGAATCTGCGCCAGCCGCGACGTGCAACTGCAACCGCGGAAGCAGCTGCCAGGTTGACTGCTGGTGCTTGGGCTGCAGTTCGACTTGGTCGGGGTGCGGCTGCGGCTATGTCTGGACCTGTAACGGCGTGCTGTGCGCCTGACGGACGACGAGCAGCACGGTGCGGGGGGCCGTCCGGCCGCTCAGGTAAGCGGCTGCTCGGCTCCACCCCCGAGAGGTACAGGTGATGCCGGGCGCGGGTGCCGTCCGTGAAGCGGCGCAGACGGCCTCTGGCGGGGCCGGCCGGGTGATGCGGGCGGCGAGGAGGCCGAAGACTGCGACGTAGCAGTGTCCGGCGGACATGCCGCTGCTGCCCTGCAGGGGGCGGTCCGACCCCTGCAGGGCAGCCGGCGGGCGAGGACGGGGATCTGAGGCCGAAGGCCAGTCATGATCCTGTCCGCGCGGTAGTCCTGGTGCGCGGCCGATCGCCCGGCGTGGGTGGCGGGGCGGACCGCAGCCGTCGTGGTCCTCGGAGCCATGTGTACGCCCGCCGTCACTCACCCGCGTCGCCCTCCTCTTCGACCGGCTACGTTTCGACGGGTCGGCTCACGGTTGCGGGGTGCGGAGGCACTCGATCAGGTAGTCGCCCGTCTCGGGGTCGACCGTGACTCCGTGTGCCTCGCTGCCGAAGCCGGGGAAGGCACGGTCGAAAGCCTCCAGGGCGCCGAGGTAGCGCAACAGCGGTCCGGCGGGGCTGCCGAGCGATTCACCGGGCATCAGCACGGGGATGCCGGGCGGGGTGACCGTCACCATGGCGGCGGCCACCCGGTCGGCGGCATCGGCGAGCCGTACGCGTTCGGTGCCGCCTCGGATGAGCTGCTGGTAGCAGTGCCGGGGCGGGTGGACCGGGCGGGGCAGTTCCTGGAAGGCCTCGTCCAGGGCTTCGATGAAGGCGCCGCGGGTGAGGTGTTCGTGCATCCGGGCGCACAGGTCGCGCAGGCTGGTGTTCCGGTAGCGGCGCCGGAAGCGGTCGGTGAGTGCCGGCAGGACCCGGTCCAGCGGGGCGTCGCCGTCGTAGAGGGCCTTGAAGTCCATCAGGGCGTCCATGAGAGTGCCCCACTTGCCCTTGGTGATGCCCATGGAGAAGAGGACCAGCGTGGTGTAGCTGTCGGTCTTCTCGACCACGATGCCGCGGGTGGACAGGTACTCGGTGAGCACGCGGGCGGGGATGCCCCACGGCTGGGTCTCGCCGGCGGCGGTGACGCCGGGGCAGGTGAGGGTGACCTTGATGGGGTCGAGCATGCAGTAGCCGTCGGTCAGGTCGCGGAATCCGTGCCAGGCGGCGCCCGGTTCGAGCTGCCAGCAGGAAGGCTCTTCGGCGAGCAGCGCCACCGGCGCGTCGGCGAACGGCATGCGTGTACCGGTTGCCGGGTCGGTGACCTGCTCGGGCTGCCAGACGTCGAAGAACCAGTCCGGCCGGTCTCCGGCGGCAGCGATACGGCGGCCCGTGCGGACGACGGCCTGCCGGAACCGGACGGCCTCGGTGACGGCCTCGTCGATCAGCCACCGGCCCTGCGGCCCGTCCATCATGGCGGTCGCCACGTCGAGGGAGGCGATGCCGGGATAGAAGGCCGAAGTGGTTCCGTGCATCATGAACGCCTCGTTGAAGCGGTCGTGTTCCACGGGGGCCCGGGGTGCGGGCCGCACGTGCACCATGGCGCACTGGGAGAGCGCGGCGAGCAGCTTGTGCGTGGAGTGGGTGGCGAACACGGTGGGCCGGTCGGCGTCCTCGAAGGTGTCCGGGTCGACGGCCATCCCGTACCGCCCCTTGTAGAGGGGATGGAAGCGGGCGTAGGCGAACCAGGCCTCGTCGAAGTGGAGCCGCGGGGTGCTCGGAGCGAGGGCGCGGGCCGTGGCGAGGGTGTCGTAGCACAGGCCGTCGTACGTGGAGTTGGTGACGACGGCGTACTGGGGCCGGGGTGTGACCGCGTCGGCACTCAGGGGGTTGGCGGCGATGCGGGCGGCGACCGCGGCCGAGTCGGTGGCGGTGGGCGGCAGCGGTCCGGCGAGCCCGTAGCCGTTGCGGGTGGGGACCAGGTAGACGGGGCGGGCTCCGGAGACGACCAGGCCGTGGAGGACGGACTTGTGGCAGTTGCGGTCGACGAGGGCGATCTCGTCGGCGGTGACGCTGTAGTGGCCGACCATGCGGTTGCAGGTGGAGTCGCCGTGGAGGACGAAGTACGTGCGCTCCGCGCCGAAGACGCGGGCGGCGTTGCGCTCGGCGTCGCCGATGGGGCCGGAATGCTCGAACAGCGAGCCGAGTTCACCGACGGAGATGGACAGGTCCGTGCGGAACAGGCGCTCGCCGTAGTAGTCGAAGAAGGCGCGCCCCGCCGGGGACTTCAGGAAGGCGACGCCGCCGGAGTGGGCGGGTGTGTGCCAGGAGTACTCGTGGGCGTCGTCGAAGCGGCGCAGGGCGCGGAAGAACGGAGGCAGGGCGTCCTTGCGGTAGGTGTGGGCGGCCGCCGCGACACGGCCGGCGATGAAGGCAGGGGTGTCCTCCAGGGGCCAGATGTAGCCGACGACGGTCTCGGACACCCACAGCGGCAGGCCCTCCAGGTCGTGGTCGGACCCGTCGGTCATGAGGAGGAAGACCGGGAGGTCCTTGAAGCGGTGCCGGATGCGGTCCAGGACCTCGGCCCCGCCCGTGGACACTGCTGCGTCACCGGACCGTCGACCGCGTTCGGGCGCTGCTCCGGACCGGTCGTCCGCTTCTCCGACGCCGGCTCCCGCACCGGCTCCGGCGCCCGCTCCGGCTCGTGTGGTGTGGGCCCCGGTCCGACCTGTGGAAGGGCGCGGCAGGTCCCAGGCCACCACGGCGGCGGCGAGGCCTGCCTCGGTCTGGAGGACGGCCCGGGCGTCGCGGGAGTCGGCCGCCCAGCGCAGCTCCAGGCCGCGGTTCTCCAACTCCTTGCCGATCCTTCGCAGTTGTCCGGCGCTGACTCCGCCGCCGAGTGGGTCTTCGCGCAGTGCCAGCAGCACCGTGCCGTTCGCCATGGGGTCCGTCCGCCTTCCGTCGCGGATACCCGCCCCTGGAGGCGGGGCGTGGTGGTGGGTGGCCGCCGGCGCGAACCCGGGTGCCGGCGACGGCGCCATTGTGGCCGTCCGCCGTGTCCCGGAGGCGGTCGTCGAACGGGGTTCACCCGCAGGTGGTCGCAGGTGGCGCGGCGGCTTGACCCTGGCTGCTCCGGTGTGCGCCGGCCCTGCTCGTCCGGACCGCCGGCGTCCCGCACACACTCCTCCTGGCGCTCCAGGTACCGCCGGCCACGTCAGACCCGGCCCCGTCGGCGCCGGCCGGCCGTGGACGGCGATCAGGTGGGGCTGCTGCGCTGTCAGCACAGCAGCCCCACCGGTCGGCACCCGGCCGTCACGCCATTCAGTGACCGCTGCTCGGGCCCCGGATTTGCGCCGTGGGTGCCATGGTGGGCGGAGCGCCCTGGCAACAGGGCCCGCGGGGTGCCGGCTGCGACCGGGAGCGAGGCCGTACGGGGACCACCAGGCTGACAGGGGATCAGGGAATCCGGTGAATGCCGGATGTCGGCCTGCCGCTGCTGCCGCGAACCTGCTAGCAGTGAACGCGGTAGCGAAGCGGACATGCTACGAAATTTATCAATGTCCTGAAGAAAGGTATGGGATGCGCAAAATCTTCCCCCTTGCCCTCCTCGCGCTCGCTCTCGGGGCCGCACCACTGACCCCGGCGGTGGCCAAGGCACCCCAGCAGGCCGACGTGATCCCCGGCCGGTACATCGTGACCCTCAAGGACACAGCCGCTCCCGACGGTGCCAGCATGGACGCGGCCGTGGACGCGGCTGTCAAGCAGGCCACCACCCTGGGCGCCCATGTGCAGCACGTGTACCGCTACGCTCTCCACGGCTACGCCGCGTCCATGAGCGCGAGCGTCGCAGCCACCCTCGCCGCCGACCCGCAGGTGAGTTCGGTGGAGCCCGACCGGCAGGTAAAGGCCACCGCTCAGACGGTCCCGACCGGTGTGAACCGCGCCGAGGCCGACAAGAGCCCCACAGCGGCCATCGACGGTGTCGACACCCGGGTGGACGTCGATGTCGCCGTCATCGACACCGGGATCAGGGCGAACCACCCCGACCTCAATGTGCACACGGCCGGCGGCAAGAACTGCTGGCTGCCCATCCTGCCGCCCAACGACTGGCACGGCCACGGTACGCATGTCGCCGGAACCATCGGCGCCCTGGACAACAGCACCGGGGTGGTCGGTACGGCACCGGGTGCCCGACTCTGGCCGGTTCAGGTGCTCGACCCCTTGGGCGTCGGCACCACCGCGGCGGTCATCTGCGGCATCGACCACGTCACCCAGCACGCCGACGAGATCGAGGTCGCCAACATGAGCCTGGGCGGCTCGGGCACCGACGACGGCAAGTGCGGCGACACCAACAACGACGCCATGCACAAGGCGATCTGCAATTCCGTTGCCAAGGGCGTCACTTACACCGTGGCGGCCGGCAACGACCACGCCGACGCCAAGGGCATGGTCCCCGCCGCGTACGACGAAGTGATCACCGTCAGCGCCCTGGCCGACTTCGACGGCAAGCCGGGAGCCCTCGGCAAGCCGACGTGCCGCAGCGACGTGGACGACACCTTCGCCGACTTCTCCAACTACGGCGCCGACATCGACCTGATCGCGCCCGGCGTGTGCATCCTCTCCACCTCCAACAGCGGCGGCTACACCACGCTGTCCGGCACCTCGATGGCCGCACCCCACGTCGCAGGCGGCGCAGCGCTGTACCGGGCCACCCACCCCGACGCAAAGCCCGAGGACGTCAAGACGGCTCTGCAGAACGCCGGCAGCCTCGACTGGACCTGGCCTTCCGAGGACGGCGACGCCACCCAGGAGCGTCTGCTCAACCTCACGTCCTTCTGAGGCGGTCACCTGCACCGTGGCGTGGGCGCGCACCTGCACCGGTGCGCGCCCACGCCACGGGGAGGGCGGGCCGAACGCTCCCCTACGCCACCGTGTGCGACACCCAGACGGCGGCACGGTGTACTGCACGGAACGGGGACGCCCGCCTCGCGCTTTCATGGGCCGGGCTGGGCTCTCCAGGCCGGGACCAGGAAGCGAGGAGCGCCGCTGACCTGGGACGATGGGACTTGTCTAGGGCCATTTCGTCGTCAGGGAAGGTGCACGCTTGAACGGAATCCCAGTCGCCGGCGACGGGAAGGGCTGTTGCGGCGGGCGACGGCGACCAGGGCCTTGTGGTGGCGCCGGCCCTTGACCAGACGCCGGCGGGCTCCACGGACGGCAGCGGCAGGGCCGGCGGTGCCCGTGCCGGCCGCGCATCGGCTGCACCGCTGCGGTCAGGCCCCCGGCGGCTGGTGTGTGTGGGCCCCGTATCCGGGCAGGCGGGGGTGTGGGAGGGACCGTCCTTCCCCCCACCGCGGTCGGCGCGTCAAGCGCCGACGGGTGGTCCCGCTGCCTATCGACAGGACGTGTCATGTCACAGGTGAAGGAATCCATTGAGGTCGACGTTCCCGTGACCACCGCTTACAACCAGTGGACCCAGTTCGAGTCGTTCCCCCAGTTCATGGATGGCGTCGAACGCATTGACCAGCGTACCGACACCCTCACCCACTGGGTCACCAAGATCGGTGGCGTTCAGCGGGAGTTCGACGCCGAGATCACCGAACAGATCCCCGACGAGAAGGTCGCCTGGGTCACCCTCGGAGGACAGACCGAGCAATCCGGTCTCGTCACCTTCCGCCCCGTCGACCCCACCCATACCGAGGTCACGCTGATGATGGACTTCGACCCCGAGGGCATGGCCGAGAACATCGGTGACAAGCTCGGCTTCGTCGACCGCCAGGTGAAGGGTGACCTGAAGCGGTTCAAGCACTTCATCGAAGAACGCGGTGCCGAAACCGGCGCCTGGCGCGGCACCGTCTGACATCTGCCTGCAACTGCCGTTTCGGGTGCACCGCCCGCACCGCCTGGCTGCCGGATGTGTACTGCTCGGCCGTAGCCCACGCGGCTTCGCGCCAAGGCCGGCAGCCGCAGATATCACGGCGACCGGCCCGGGCCGCTCGTTCCGAGTGTCAGGGAGGGCCGTCTTCCAGAGCGGTCAGCACTCGGGTGACGGCCGGGACGGTCGTCGGAGGGTCGACATCCAGGGCTTGGAGCAGCTGTCCGCCGGCAGGCCACCCGGCGGTGCGCGCGCGGTCCGGACCCGCACTCCCCCGCACCTGCGCTCCCCTTGGAGGATCGCACCATGGGCGGCGGACGGTCATCCCGGCGGCAGCGCTCTGCGCAGCCTTGTGTCGAGCTCCTTGGCGAGCTGTGCATCGGACGGTGGGTCGTCGCCCTGGAGTCGTGCCAGTTCGGCCGCGAAGGTCCGGGTGAAGGCACCGTAGAGAGGGGTGCGCGGCCGCTGGACGGCGTTCTCCAGTGCGGGCAGCAGGGTGTCGCGCGCGTAGCCGGGGCGGCCGTGGGTGTCCCGTGGCATCCGGTCCGTGCGCTCGCTCGTCGGGGCCGCGGTGGCCTGGCCCGGCGGCTTCGCCGCCTTGCACGTCAGCTTGTCGTCCTCGTACGCGGAGAGCCGGGTGGCCGCGAAACCCGCGTCGAGCAGGCAGCGTTCGCTCTCCCTGCCGGTCAGGAACTCGACGAGCTGCCGGGCTGCGGTGCTCCGCTGCGACCCCCGGGCCACGGCCAGGTTCTGGCCGCCCAGCACCGCTCGGCCGGGCAGCGGGGCCACGCCGAGCTGCTCCTCGGACAAGGACTGGTGGAGGGTGCGGTAGGCGTACGGCCAGTGGCGGAGGAAGGCGGTGCGGCCGGCCGCGAAGTCGGTGAGGGTGTCCGCCTCGTCGGAGTGGACGGCGTCCGGCAGGGTGTAGGCGGCCTGCGTGCGGTTGCGCAGCTCGTCCAGCCCCGCCGCCAGGCCGTCCACGGAACCGGTGTAGCGGCCGTCCCCGTCGGTGAGGGCGAAGTCGTCGGTGGCGGAGGCGAAGGCCTCGACGCCGTTGACGGTGAGGCCTTCGTAGGACGCGTCGAGTTGCGCGGTCCAGCCCTTGCGGTAGGCGTCGGGCAGCTTCCTGCCCGCGCCGTCGAGGGCGCCGATCAGCTGCTGGACCATGGGCCAGCGGGTGCCCTTGCCGAGGTCGGGGTCCGTGATTCCCGCGCTCTTCAGGTAGTCGCGGCGGTAGAAGAGCAGCCCGACGTCGCTGTTGAAGGGGACTGCGTACACCTTGTCCTTCCAACGGGCGGTGGCCGCGACGGACTTGACGACGTCGGCATCGACCAGCTCGTCGGGGAGCGGCTGGACCAGACCCGCGGCGGCGAACTCCGGCACCCAGGTCACGTCGAGGTTGACCACGTCGTACTCGGCGCTGCCGGACTGCAGCGCGCCGAGCAGTTGGCTGCGCTGCTGGTCCGCCGAGCCGGGCAGCTCGACCAGCCGGGCCCGGTAGCCGGAGCCCTTGCGCTCCTGCTCTGCGTTCCACGCCTCGATCAGCTGCTGGCGGATGCCTCCCTTGCCGGTCACGTCCCGGCCGCTGGCCAGCACGATCTCGCCCGGAGAGTCGGCCGCGCCCCCCGGTCCGACCTGCCCGCCGGCCTGCCCGCCGGCCGGTCCGCCGGGTCGGTCGTCCCCGCCGTCGCATCCGGCGGCGAGCAGGAGGGCGAGGAGCACCGAAGTGGACGCGCCGCACCGTCGCAGGCCGTGCCTCATCCTTCGCCCCCCGTTCCGGTCCTGGCGACCTCGTCCCGCAGCCGGGCGACGAGATCGACCTTGGTGTCCAGACAGCGGCCGCCGCTCGCCTCCGAGACGGCCGCATCCGGTTTGCCCTTGTCGCACCCGCCGCTGTCCAGCGAGGCCATGACCACCGGGATCTTCTTCTCCCGTGCGGACGCCAGCAGCGTGTCCAGGCGGCCGTCCTCCGTCAGCCGGTGGTTGTCCTCGTCGTCCGTGATGTAGACGATCAGCTGCGGGTGGCGGTCGTCGGTGCCGCGCCGCGCCATGTCGTCCAGGGCTGCGACCAGCGCCCGGTAGGGGTCGGCCTCCAGGTCCTTGACCTTGGCCATGGCGTCGATGGTGCGCCGGGCCTGCTCGCGCTCGTGCGTACCGAACGGCAGCACCTCGCTGTACGCCCGCCCGCCGCCCGGCTCGGTCGCCACGCCCCAGACGCCGTACTCGTCGCGTTCGCCGAGCCCGGCGAGGGACTGCCCGATGATGCCGGGCGCCCCGCCGGGCCCCTCCCACAGGGCTCCCATGGATCCGGACGAGTCCAGCAGGAAAAGGACCCGTCCGGGCCCGTTGGCTTCCCGGTAGTCCTTCAGCGCCTTGGTCATCGCGGACGGGAGGACGGTGTCGGTGAGCGGCCCGGGGTTCTCCAGGGCACCGAAGTCGCTGAAGACGATGCCGGTGGCCAGGGGCCGGTGGATGCCCGACGCGCTCCGGAACCCGTCCCTTCCGAATACGGCGAGTCCGCCCCGGGTCCCCGGCGCGGACGCCTGCTCCCCGTTCTTCCCGGCCGCGTTGTTCCGGGCCGCCTTGCCGGTCAGCCAGCCGTGGAAGCGTTCCACGGCATCGCTGCGCGCCTCCTTGTCCCGGTCCGCCCCCCGCCAGCGCACGCGTACGAATGTCGGGCTCAGGCCCGGGACATCGGTGGGGTACGCGGCCGTCCGCCGCGCCCGGGTCATGCTGTCGCAGCCGGTTCCGGTGTGGAGCAGGAACTCCGGCACCAGGGCGGCGGTCCGACCGTCCGCGTCGTCGTCGGGCAGGGTGCACAGCAGGTCCGCGCCCGTACGGGAGGGGGGTCCGGTCTGGGCCACGCTGCGTTCGGCAGCGGCCGGGTCCGGCTGTCCCGTGCCGTACAGGCCGACGGTCGCGAGCAGGCCCGCGTCGGTGTACTCCGGGTCCGTACGCCGCATGCCGGCGCGGTTCTTCAGCGCGGCGGTCAGGGCCGCGAGGCTCCCCACCCGCTCGGAGACCGCCTCCGCCGCCAGGTTCTGCGGAACCGCGAGCACGAGCGGCGAATACGCGAACGGCTCGGGGTCGGGCCCCAGCTCGACGTACGTCCGCTCGGTGGTGGCGGAGCGGGCCCGGTCCACGTCTGCGGACGCCGCCGGGATCCAGATGTCCGGCTGGGGGCCGATGTCGCGCTGTGGATTGTTGTCGTCGCCCGCCGGCCGCTGCCAGGGGTCGGACTGCCGGTTGAACGCGGCGACGGCCGCGGCGGCTCCGGCGCTGTAGACGGTGATGCCGCTGCGCCTGCACGTGCCGTCCGTCAGGTTTTCCTGCGACGTCAGGTACGCCTCCGCCGCCCTGCGGACGGTCGGTTCGAGGTCGGGGTCGGTAAGCAGCCGCAGTTCGAGCGGCGGCCTGCAGGGGGCCCCGTTGCCGCCGTCGAGGACGGCGAGGCCGCCGATGACCAGGCCGGCGACCGCCGCGGGCACGCCGACGACGGCCGCCAGCCGCCGCCCGGTAAGGGGCCCGGGCAGGCCGCGGCCCGACTGGATGCCCATGCCGCGTCGAGCGAGCCCGCCGAGTCGGCCGAGCCCGCCGAGTCGGCCGAGTCGGCCGGGCATGCGGCCGGGGGCCCGGCCTTCGGAAGACCGCGGGCCGCCGGCTGTCCCGGCCGGCTGCGGGGAGGCCCTCCCGTCGCCGGACCCGTCCGGGCCGCCGAGGGGACTCGGCGTGGGCGCGTCCGGCCCGGGCAGAGAAGGGGCAGCGAGCAGTACGCCCGCGCCCGGGGCCGAGCGGCTCTGCGGCTCCCACGGCTCGGGAGGCTCGCGCAGCGTCCTGTGGTGCGCGGACATGTGGGCCCTGAGCCGGTCGGCGAGTTCGTCGAAGCCGACTTCGCCGCCCTGCCCGTGCAGGCCGTCGCGCAGGAAGCGGACGAGCTGCCCGGTGAACGGTGTGGGCGTGTCGTCGTCGCCGGCGTCGATGCGGTTGTTGGCCTGCACGCTCATCAGCAGGGAGGTCCGCTGCCGCTGCGCGGTGTCGAGCGCGTCCCATGCCGCCGAGGCGTTGCCCGCGTAGCAGCAGTCGAGGATGACGACCACGTGCTCCGCCCTCGTACGGGAGAGCACGGTGAGGACGCTCTTCCAGGGCACCGCACCGAGGAACACGGACTCGGCACCCGGGACGATGGTCGCCCGCCGCATCAGCAGCCAGAGCTCGTCACCCGTGCTGGGCACCGCTCCGTGCCCGGAGAAGTAGAGCAGGAGCAGTCCTTCGGCCGCGTCGACCGCGGCGCCCAGCCGACGGTCGAACTCGTCCACGGTACGCGGCCGGGCGACGGTGATCCCGTCCTCGGCGAACACCCCGCCCTCGCGCAGCGACCTCTCCAGCCCGGCCAGGTTGTGCTCCACCGCCTTGAGGTCGCCGGGCACGCCGGTGGAGTGCTCGGGCTGTTTGAAGGCGTATTCGGGTACTCCGACGAGCAGCGCACGGTTCACCTTCCCCCGGGGGTCGAAGCGCGCCACCCGCTATCTCCCGTCGCCGTCAGGCGCGACCTCGACCTCCGGGGGCTCGCCGCGTTCCACGGAACGGCGGTTCTCCCGCCACGCGCGCACCCCGCTCTTCACCTGCTCGTACACCTCGTCGAACAGCTTGGGTGCGGTCGCTCCGATCAGCACCAGCACGATGTCCAGCCCGACCCCCATCGGGCTGGCGGTCCCGTCCGCCGTCCCCGCCCGCTCCCGGATCTCCAGGCCGCCGGCTTCCCTCAGTGCTTCGAGCTTGTGCTCCCGCTCCAGCCACGCCTTCAGCGCCCCGACGTCGGTCTCGCTCGCGCCCTGCGTCAGGCGCACGCGGACAGCGGTGTTCGCCATAGCCTCCCCCTTAGCCACGACTTGCCATGATGGCATGCGAGTTGATTGCACGGGGAGCCCTCGGCAGCGAATCGCACCGAGCCCCGCGGTGTGCATGACCGGACGGACTCCCATGGCTCGGGCAGCCCGTTCCACAGGCGGAACACCGTGGCCGCGCAGGTACTTCAGGAGTCCGGCGGAGGCCGCCTCCTCCGCGGCCCGGAGCTCCAAGTCCGTCTTCCCCGCCTTGCCGTGATCCGCACGTCGCCCTGGCGCGCCACCGGAACACGTGAGGGCCACTCACGACGGCGCCGAAACGTTCCTGGAGTGAAAACGGACATCCGAGCGGGTGACCGGGGCCGCTCCCGGCCTGCCGCCCGCACGGCGGTTCACTACACCCTTACCCGTGAGCACCGTCATCCTGCGCGTCGTACCCGCCCTTGCCCTCGCCCTCGCGGCGACGTTCCTCCCCCAAGCCGCCTCGGCCGAGCCGGCAGCACCGTCCGGCGGCGTGGAGGACGGACCGCCCGATCCCGTCGTCTTCGTCCACGGCTGGAACACCGACGGCTCGACGTGGGACAGCATGGCCGCACGCTTCCGGTCCGACGGCTGGCCGGCCGACCGGCTCCGCCAATGGACGTACCCGACCAGCCAATCCAATGCCACGACCGCCACGCAGCTCGCCGCCGAGATCGACCGCGTGCTGGCCGCCACCGGTGCCGCCAAGGTCGATGTCGTGTCCCACTCCATGGGCTCGCTCTCGTCCCGCTACTACCTCAGGAACCTTGGCGGAGACTCCAAGGTCGACGCGTGGGTCTCCTTGGCCGGCCCCAACCACGGCACCAACACGGCCTACTGGTGCGGCGGAGCGGCCTGCACCGAGATGCGGCCCGGCTCCGCGTTCCTCACGGAGCTCAACACCGGCGACGAAACCCCCGGTTCCCCGCGCTACGCCACCTGGATGTCGTCCTGCGACACCATCATCAACCCGGACACGACCGTCGCCTTGGCAGGAGCGGTAAACCACCAGACCGCCTGCCTCGGGCACACGGCCTTCCCCCTCGACGCCGAGGTCTACCGCGAGGTCCAGGCGCACATCCGCTGAACGCGTGGGAGATCGCCGTCCCGAGCAAGGACGGCGCGTTGCGTGGATGGATGTACGACCCTTATCTCCTGCCGTCCTGACCTGTTCGTTGGTGGAAGCCCCCGGTGCGGGCGGGCGGGAAGGCCCTGGCGAATCCGTGCCATGCCGTCCACTCGCTCCGCGCCTGCGCGGCAACGGCGTCGCGGCGCGTGTCGAAGTCCAGGAGCGGATCGGTGGCCGTGCGTCTCCTTTCGTATCGTCCTGTGGCCGTCAGGCCGACGGCTCTACCTCCGGGGTGCCGGAGTACCGGAGCCGGAACGGATTTGTTGCCTCCAGGGGCGTTCTGCTGCGGACCCCGCCTTCTAGAAAGGTTCAGCGGCCCGCAGGAGCGCCTGCGGAAGGTAGGGGGATTCGACGCGTATGGCCCAGCCGCGACGGCGGGCGTGGCAGGCCAGGGCGAGGACGTCGAAGTCGACGGCGGCGTCCGGATCGTCGGCGCGGTCGGCGACCTGGTAGTAGTCGCGGTGGGCTTCCAGCGCGTCGGCCAGGGCCAGGTTGAAGCTCTCCTCGTCCCCCTCCACGAGCTGCGACAGCAGCACGGCCGGCGGCATGGCGAAACCCCAGTCCTTGGCCTTCTCGGCCTGCTCCAGTGCCCGCTGCGCGGCCGGCTCGGGGTCGGCGCCCTTCAGGTAGGCGTGGAGGGCTTCGCGGTACGCACTGAAGGCGGAGCCGTCCGGTCGGGCGAAGGCAGGACCGGTGAGGACCAGCGGGGCGAGGTCCTCGCGTGCGCCGGTGATCAGGGCGAAGGCAGTGGCCTTCTGCCAGTTGCCGGCGTGGACCTCGGTATCCCGCTCGGCCGGGTAGCGCAGCTTCCGGCCGTCGACGGTGACCTCGACCCCGGTGCCCGGCTCCGCCAAGGCAATGCGGAACAGCGCCGCCCCCATCTGCGAGGCCAGTCTGAGGGTCGCGAGCTGGCCGTCCGTGACACCGCCGGAGCCCCCCGCGCGCCATTTGAAGAGGCGCTCCTGGTCGCCCATCACGCTCTCAAGCCGCCAGACGGCAAGGGGCTTTCCGTCGACGGAAGTGAACGCCTCCCGGACGTAGTCCTCGTACATGGTCTCGATCTGCGGGTCCACCGTCCGCTCGCAGGCTGGCCGCTCCACCGTCAGGGGCCCGGCGGCGAGCGCGGCGACCGCGTCCGGGCGCCTGTCCCGGCCGAATCCCGCGACCCGCGGGCCTCGGGTTTCGAAGCCGGTGACCAGTGCGTGCGGGAGGTAGTCGGTGTGGACGGCCGGCGCCCAGCCCAGGGTCCGGTACGCGAGCGCGGCGAGGGCGAGGGGGACCAGCGGGAGGAGGGTGCTCGGGGAGGCCGAGGAGCTGTGCAGGGCCCTGTGCCTGACCAGGAGGTCGGCCAGCGCGGTGTCGAAGGCATCCCGGTCCTCGGCGGCCAGGCCGCGCAGCGTGCGCAGCGCCGCGCTGTCCAGCCGGTCCAGGTGCGGCTCGCCGGTCTCCTCGGCGCGGACGCGGATCCGGTCCAGGGCCGCGTCGACGGCGGCGAGCTTGGCCTGCGCGCTCGGCGGATACTCCTCGTCGTCGCCTGTGTCGTCCAGGACCACGGCCATCAGTCCGGTGGCGAGCTCGCCGATCGGCGTTCCCTGCGCCTTCTCGGCGAACTTCTGCCGAGCGAAGTGGAAGGCCTCGCCGTGCCACTTCGCCTTGTCTCGGAGGACCGTCAGGCAGAGAGCGTCGATCCACCCCCCGGGCGTGACGCTCTCCTCGGGGGCGTCCTCGCCCGGGTCGTAGCTCATGCCGAAGTTCACGTACTCCAGGAATACCTGGAAGCTGCAGTGCGGGTGGTACGCGGCGTAGGCGACGGCGCCGGCCGCGGCTTCGGAGGCGTCCTTGAGGGCGGCCTTGGCTTCCGGGGTGTCGAGGTCGGGTGTCTCGACGGAGAGGGCGCCCAGATAGTCGAGGAACTCGTCGGCGATCGACTGCCATTCGTAGGTGGCCATCCGGCCGGCCCGCGACATGGACCGCACCTGACCCCCGATGCGGTTCGTGAAGTCCTCGCGTGCTGCCGACACAACGGCCTCGCCCACCTGGTGACGCTCTATCCGCATTGCCCTGCTCCTTGATCGAATCTCTGCGACAGCCTAGGCGCGGGATCTGACAGGCCGACGTTCCGACCAATTTGAACCCTCGCCCAGCTCGGCATCGGCTGGGCGCAGTAGCTGCGGCCGGCTGCCGACCTTGGGCACCGGGCTGCGGCGGCCGAGGAAACCCTGGGCCTACACGCGCCGTGCATGGCGTGCACCACTCTCACCAGATGACGGACCCCGGGCCGCGGCTGTGGTGTCAGTGCGCTGGGCTATCCTTCCGGCACCGCTCGCCGACCGTAGGGATCATCAGAGTTGACCGGCCTGTCTGCCTTTCCGCTGCCCTTTCAAGCGTCGCGTTCCATAGCCTTCGCGCAGCCCCGGACCCTGCGGGAGTTGGAGATGATGGAGTGCAGCGCGCACATCCGGGCGAAGCCGGGGTGGTTCGACAAGATGAACGATGCCGGCGTCGTCGCGCGGTGGACGCAGGAGGCGGTCGCCCAAGGGCTCACCGAAGCGCAGGTCCGGTACGTGCTCGCGGAACTCGGGCACTACGCCGCGCTGCGGGACGGACGGACCGGCATCGAGGTGTCCGCCGTCGACGGGGTGTGGCAGTCGGACACGCTGGTCGACGACAAGCTCGCATCCCGGTTGCGCGAGGCGGTCCGGGCCCTGGAAGAGGTCCCCGAGGCGGAACGGGACTGGCATCCGGGATCGGACGGGCAGGTGCTGGATCTGGTGCATCCCTCGCTGTTCTGCCTGGTGCGAGAGGTGAGCGGAGGGCCCGAGGGGGCTTGGCGGAACCCGACCGACCGCTACTCGAAGCACGAGTTCTCGGAGAAGTTCCAGTGGCTGCCCACGGACGTCGACGTCAGTGACGAGGGCGACGTCGCCTTCCGTTCGTACGTCAACAACGTCCACCCCGAGACCCATCACGAACTCGCCGCCGTCCTGCCGGACGTCTTCGCGCGCATGCGGCCGCTGTGGGAGAACGTGCTCACCGATCTGCGCCATCCGCGGCCGCTGCGGATCGAGGCCGATCCCTACGGGTGGTATGACTCGGAGCCGGAGTATCCGGTCAAGTCCTCCTTCAGTGATGACGCGGCCTACGCGGACGCCCGCAGTGCATGGGGGGAGGCTCACGACGCCTGGTGGGAGACCCGCCGCCCGGTCGTCCCGGACGCGCCGGACTTCACCCCGCCCGAGCTGCCCGATGAAGCCGCCCGGGTCGACCTGCGCGGCCGCCGCCTCCAGGTCATCGTCAAGCTCGCCACCATTCATCTCACCCCGGACAAGCCCGAGTACGCGGGCGGTTCCTGGCACGTCGAGGGGATGCTGAACGAGCGGATCGTCTCGACCGGCATCTACTACTGGGACAGCGAGAACATCACCGAGAGCCGGCTGGGTTTCCGCGCGGCGCTCGACGACCCGGACTACGAACAGAACGACGACGACGGGGTGCGTGAGGTCTACGGCCTGGAGAACGAAGACGCGCTCAACCAGGTGCTGGGATCGGCAGCGACGCCGGCGGGTCGCTGCCTGGCGTTCCCGAACGTCCTGCAACACCGCGTCGGCTCGTTCCGCCTCGAGGACCCCACCCGCCCGGGGCACCGCAAGATCCTTGCGTTCTTCCTGGTCGACCCCTCGACGACGATCGTCTCGACCTCCGACGTCCCGCCGCAGCAACCGTGGTCCGCTACCTCCACGATGACGCTTGAGCAGGCCAAGGAGTACCGCGAACAACTCATGCAGGAACGCAAGTTCTTCGTGGCCGAGCACAACGAACAGCTCTACGAACGGGAATTCTCCCTCTGCGAGCACTGATCGCTGTCAGGGCGGGGCAGGCCGTCAGGGCTTCTCCATCGCCGGGGTCTCCCTGACCTCGGCGATGGCGAAGCCCCAGCCCTGGCCGACCGTCGGTTTGGCCGGTACGGCCATCTCCCACGATCGTCGCGCACGACACCGGTGACGGCGACTTCGAGCTCGGTGCCGTACGCAGACAGGCCGATCGGTACGGCTCCACTCGCAGGCCGCCCGGCCACAGCCTGCGGCAGCGCCCGGGGGTACCGATGCCACGGCGGGGACGACCTGCCCCGTGCCCCGCCGTGGCTTCTCTCGGTGTCCCGAATCGGTCCCGGCCGCTCAGCTCACGCGTTCGATGCGCGCCCGACGGATCAGGTTCTTGCCGGGCTCCCGCACCTGCTCGAAAGCCGCGTTGTTCAGCAGCGCACAACTGCCCGACGGACCGGTCACCGTCACCGTCGTCGCACGACCGTTGTCCAGGTTCGTCACCTTCAGCTTCGTCCCCACCGGGAACGTACCGCTGCTCGCCGCCGGCGCACCCGCCTCACCCGACAACGTCACCGTCGCACCCGGACACACCACCTCCCCGGCCGCCGGAGCCGCCTGCGCACCCCCGGCACCCGCGGCACCGGACGCTCCGGCAGCCGGCGCGTTACCGCCACCAGCCACCCGTTCGATGCGCGCCCGACGGATCAGGTTCTTGCCGGGCTCCCGCACCTGCTCGAAAGCCGCGTTGTTCAGCAGCGCACAACTGCCCGACGGACCGGTCACCGTCACCGTCGTCGCACGACCGTTGTCCAGGTTCGTCACCTTCAGCTTCGTCCCCACCGGGAACGTACCGCTGCTCGCCGCCGGCGCACCCGCCTCGCCCGACAACGTCACCGTCGCACCCGGGCACACGACATCCGGGACGGCGGCATTGCCGGTCGCCACCGTCACGGCGACGCCTCCGGTCACCAGGGCTCCCGCGACCACAGAGAGCACGAGCTTCTTCCCAAGACTCATAGTCCGTTTCCTGGACATTGACACTCCTCGATTCGATGGACGCTCCCACCCCACGCCCTGCATACGAGCCTCGCCACACGCCGGTTCAGTCCTGTCACCGCCCTCACGAATCCATCCGCGCACGGGCCCTGGGCACTGCGCGGGCGCACCGCGAGGCTCGTGACTCATGCACTGCGTTCAAAGAAGCAGGTCACGACCTCGACGCCCACGGAAGTCGACGGGTGCACGGCGCCCCACCCAGGGCGTTGACCAAGGCGGGGCGAGAGGAAACCACAGGCACCTTTAAGGTTCACTTGATCCGCGCTTAACCGGTCCGGGCAAGGGCAGCAGCGAGCCGGGCTGCCGCCTCACGGCCGGGCCCGCGGGCCGTGGAGCCCGTGGAGCCGCCCTGGCTCTCGCCTACCGTTTTCGTCGATCGGCAGCAGCACACCGCGATTCGGCGGTGGGCCGGCGTCCGTACGGTCCGGCGGCCGTCTCCGGGTCCGGGTGGCCGGCGGTATGGCCTTGCTGCTCAGGTGGGCGGAGGGACGCGAGGCCGGCTTCCGCCCGTTCGGCCTGGTCCTCGGCTCCTCGGTCTACCACGTCGGGATCCAGCTCGGCCGGTGGTCCAAGAACCAGGAGCTCACCAAGCTGTCACAGGCCATGTACCACGCGCGCGAGCCGGCGATGAGCCGGATGGAGGCGGAGGCGAGCGCTCTGGGGCGGACGGGATCGTAGGGGTGTGGCTGGACATCGAGTTCAAGGAGTTCGGCTCGGACATCGCCGAGTTCATCGCGGTCGGCACGGCGGTGCGCCCGCTGCGCGACGACCACGCCATCGACCAGCCGACCGCGCACGGTGCTGAGCCTCGATGCGTGACCAGGAAGTGGAACTGCTCGCCGCGGTGCTGCGCCGGGGCAGCGCGGACCCTGGACCTGCCTGTACGTCGGAGTGCTGTCGGCGAACCTGGCGGATTCGCTGCCGTCCGGTGTTGTACGGGTCAAGCGCAGACGTTGAGTGGATCGATGCCCTGGCCCGGTTCCTGGCCGACGCTGCGGCATCGAACGCCCGCGCCCGCGAGGCCGTCGAGCGCTTGCTGACCTGACTGGCGGTGGACTCGTCGAACGTGATGCGGGTCCTCCGCAGGGCGCCGGGACGCTCGTTGCGTGCCGGCGCCGTGAGGGGGAACCGTGGCCGTCACAGGGCGGGGTCGGGGATCCAGGAGCCGTGGATCATGGCCGGGACGCGGCGCGGGAGATGGACCGTGGCGACCGGGGGCAGGCCGAGGTCCGAGGCGTCGAGGACCAGGAGCCGGGAGCCGTCGGAGTTGAGGTCGCTGACGACGGTGAGGAGATAGCCGCCGTCCTCCTCGGCGGCCCGGTCGGCGGGGACGAAGACGGCCTCGCTGGGGAGTCGGCCGGTGCCGAACTGCTTGATCTGGCGGGCGCCGGTGGCGCGGTCGTACTTGACCAGGGCGTGGGTGCCGGTGCCGAGGTCGTCGGGGAAGGACAGGGCGTACTGGTAGCGGTGCTCGCGTCCGGTGAACGCGTCGTTGATGGTGGGGAACTCGACCGTCAGGTCGTCGGTGTGCTCCTGCGCGACCCGGCCGGTGATGAGGTCCACGGTCCAGCGGGTGGCGCGGGAGCCGGAGTTGGGTTCGGCACCGCGGTCGGGGGCGCCGACCCACCAGTTCCAGGAGCGTTGCCAGCCCTCGCGCCCGACGGCCGGCCCTTCGATGACGATGCGGCCGAGGGCGTCCTCGTAGGCGTTGGCGAGGTGCATGGCGTAGCCGGGTGCCGTGTCGAACCAGCGGACCTGCCGGGCTCCGCCCTCGCCGCGGGGCATCACACCGATCCGGGTGGGCTGGGCGTCGCTCCAGGTGTACGGGATCCCGGAGTGGTCGGACGGGTCGAAGGTGACCGATCCCTCCAGGAAGACGACGTGGTGTTCGGTGAGGGCGAAGTCGTGCTTGAGGGCGGCGGTCGCGCCCGGGACCTCCTGGCTGCGCAGCACCGTGCCGTCGGGTGATGAGACGTGGTGGACGAGGAAGGGCGGGAGGGGGGAGGAGGCGAAGAAGTGGAGTTCGCCGGTGGCCGGGTCCTCCTTGGGGTGCGCGGTCATCGCGGAGGTGAGCTTGCCGTTCCAGTCGAAGGCGCCGACGGTCTCCAGGTCGGGGGTGATCTCGAAGGGGAGGTTCGACTCGCACAGGGCCAGGAGGCGTCCGGCGTGTTCGATGACGTGGGTGCCCGCGGTGCTGGCGGTCAGGTCGGGGCCGTTCTCGGTCATGTAGGGGGCGCCGTCGAGGGCGGGGGTGTGGACCCAGCGGTTTCGGTACCACTCGGCGCGGCCGTCGCGCAGGCGGATGCCGTGGACCATGCCGCTGCCCTTGAACCAGTGGGTGGGGGTGATGCCCGGCTTGGGGTTGTGGCTGTTGCGGATCAGACGGCCGGTCAGCTCGGGCGGGAGGGTGCCCTCGACGGTGAGTCCGGTGGCGGTGATCTCGTCGGCGACCGGGGTGTAGTGGCCGGTGAGGTAGGGCGGCTTGGTGGTCATGGTGAGTGGTCCTTTCGGGGTGGGGTGGGGCGTATCGGGTGCGTATCGGGGTGCGTATGGGCGCGTGCTGGGTGCGTGTCGGGTGTGGGTGCGGGGGCGGTCAGGCGCGTTCCGCCGTGGTCTTCAGGGCTGCCAGCCAGCGCTCCAGGGACTGCCGGAGGGCCTGGCCGAGTACCTCGGGGTCGGCGTCGACGGGAGCTCCGCTCCAGGACTCCTCGGTGCGGACGGTCACCGTGCCGTCGGCCGTCTCGTGGAAGGTCCAGACGTGGATGCCCTCGATGCCGTGCGCAGGGCCGCCCCAGACGATGCGGTGGCCGGGGACGACCTCCAGGACCGTGGAGGTGATGTCGAGCCCGTGGGTGTGCCAGTGGAATACGGCCCCGACCGCGAGCGGGCCGGTGGGCTCGGCGCGGGTGATGTCGGGGTTCCAGGTGGGCCAGGCTGCGATGTCGGTGTGCAGGCTCCAGAGGCGGGCGAGCGGGGCGCGGACGGTGGTGGCGAGCCGTACGACGGCGGGGGCGGACTCGTCAATGGTGCAAGGGGCAGGGGTCTTGGGGTTCATTGGTGGGCTCCTTCGGTGGTGTTGTCGTCGGCGGTGGTGTTCTCGTCGTCGGTGGTCTGGTTGTCGGTGGTCTGGTTGTCGGTGGTCTGGTTGTCGGTGGTCTGGTTGTCGGTGGTCTGGTTGTCGGTGGTCTGGTTGTCGGTGGTTTTGCCGTCGGCGGCCGGGTCCGGGGTGGCCCCCGAAGTGGGTCCGGCGGTGGCTCGGCGGGGTAGCAGCGGGGTGAGGGCTGCGGCTGCGGCGGCAGTGGCGGCGGCCAGGAGGAAGGCCGCCCGGTAGCCGTCGGCAAGGGCAGCCGGGTCTTCGGCGGGGCCACCGCCGGCGGCGGCGGTGGTGACGGCGGCGAGGGTTCCGAGCAAGGCCAGGCCCACGGCGCCGCCGAGCTGGCGGGTGGTGTTGACCAGCCCGCCGGCCACTCCGGCGTCCGCCGGGCGGACGCCGTTCACCGCGGCACCGGTGAGCTGGACGAAGGCGATGCCGAGGCCGAGGCCGATGAGGGCGGTCGGGCCGGCAAGCCCGGCCAGGGTGGCGCCCGGCGTGCTGAGGAGGGCCAGCCAGACGAGTCCGGCGGCCTGGGCGAGGAGACCGGCGGCCAGGGTGCGGTACGGGCCCAGCAGGCGGGCCAGGCGCGGGGCCAGTGAGGAGCCGAGCATGTTCGCGGCGGCGAGCGGGACTTGGGCCAGGCCGGCGGCCATGGGGCCGGCGCCGAGAACCTGTTGCTGGAGCAGCGGGAGGTAGAAGAACAGTCCGACCCAGACGGCGCCGAGCAGGGCCATCAGGAGGTTGGCCGGGGCGACGAGCCCCTGGCGGAGCAGCCCGGGCGGCAGCAGCGGCGCCGGGTGGCGGCGCTCGGCCCTCAGGAAGAGGAGCAGCAGGAGTCCGGCGGCGGCGAGCGGCCCGAGGACGTACGGGTCGGCCGGGCCGGAGCTGCGGATGGCGGTGAGCCCGTAGACCAAGGCGGCGACCGCGGCGGTGACGGACAGCGCGCCGGTGAGGTCGACGCGTGTCCGGTCGGCGGCTGCGCGGGGGCGGACGGGATCGGCAGGGACCAGGCGGAGTGCCGCGGCGAGGGCGAGGGCGGCGCCGAGTCCGCAGGCGTGGAAGATCCAGGGCCAGCCGAAGGCCTCGGTCAGCACGCCGCCGAGCAGTACCCCGGCTGCGCCGCCGGCTCCGGAGACCGCGCCCCACACCCCGAGGGCACGGGCGCGTGCGCCACCGGGCGGGAAGAGCCGGACGACGAGGGCCAGCGCGGCGGGGGCGGCCACGGCGGCGCCGACGCCCTGGGCGACTCGGGCACCGATGAGCGGCCAGGGAGTGCCGGCCAGTGCGGCTGCCTCCGATGCGGCGGCGAACAGGCCCAGTCCGGCGGTGAGGGCCCGGCGGGCGCCGGCCAGATCGGCGGCGCGGCCGCCAAGGAGCAGGAGAGCCCCGAAGGCGAGACCGTAGGCGTTGACCACCCAGGACATACCGGTGTCGGACAGGGTCACACCGTCCCGGATGTGCGGCAGCGCGACGTTGACGACGGATGTGCTGAGAACGACGAGGAACTGTGCGGCGGCCAGCGCTGCGAGCACGCCCCGGCCTCCGGCGCGGCTGCCCGCACCGCCTTGCCCGCCCGGCCCTTCCGCGAGGTGCGGCATGACGGCAAACTCCCTTCCCGCATGCATGTGTGGTTAACCACTCACTCTTTGGCTCTGAAAGAGGGCGGCCCGGCCGGATGACCGACGCAGGCCGCCCGCCCCGCCCACGGAGGCCGGGGCCGGGGCCCGACTCAGTAGTGCCTGATGCCTGCGGCCAGCGTGCGCATCCAGGGCGCATCCGCCCCGCCCGCTTCACCCGCCTCGTCCACCTCTCCCGCCGCTTCCACGCCGAGCGAGACGACGAGGTGGCAGAGCATGCCGACCGCGAAGAACTCCTGGATTTGCCGCTCGTCCCCGCCGGAGGCGCCCCGGACGTACTCCACGACCCGGGCGTACCCCGCGCGGACCGCCTCCCGGATCACCGGCTCGGAGACGGCCGCCGCTTGGGCGTGCAGTTGGACCAGCAGCAGATCGTTGTCGCTGATCAGCCGGGCGTACGCGTCCCCCATGGAGGCCAGGACGAGCTCCGGCGAGACACCCTCCGCCTCGGCGGCGCCGCGCTCCAGAGCGGCGCGGACCTGGGTGAAACAGTGATCGACCACCGCGGCGAACAGGGCCTCCTTGTTCGGGAAGAGCCGGTAGACGTACGCCTGGGAGATGCCGGCCGCCTTGGCGACCTCCGTGGTGGTGGTCCCGAAGTATCCCCGGGCCGCAAAGGCGCCGATCGCGGTACGGAGCACCGTCTCGCGGCGTTCCTCGGCTGTGGAGAGTTGGCGTTGCCGTTCCATTCCCATGTGAGTAATAAACCACTCACACTTCGCGGCGTCAACACCTGCTGGAACAGAGGCAGTCGGGCGGCAGCGCCCCACACCTCCCCTCGATCGAGTCAGTGGGCCGGCCAAGTCGCGCCGGCTCCGGGTGCCGAGGCTGCCACGCGGGTGGGCCCGTGCCGTGGGGCGGACCCGGTATCCGGGCAGGTGAGCGGCAAGGCTAGCCTGCCGGGATGCACTGGGGAAGAACTCTGATCCTGTCGACGGCCGCGATCATGCTCGCGGCCGGCTGTACCACCACGTCCGCGTCGACTCCGTCGTCCGAAGCGACGCCGTCGGGCCGAGCGGGCGTCCTGGCGGACCCGGGCGTGCTGCAGGGCCGGTGGTGGAGCTGGGCGGCGTCCACCCCGCGGAGTTCCAACCCGGTGAGGGACCCGGACGGGACCTTCTGCGCCGAGAACCAGGCCGCGGACGTGTGGTTCTTGGCCGGCAACTTCGGCGGGCGGAGCGAGCGGAAGTGTTCCGTGCCGGCGGGCCGGCCCGTGGCCTTCCCCGTGGTGAACTTCACCGGCACCGCACAGGACTGCAAGAACGCGATGGCCGGAGCCAACGGCACGGCCCTGCTCGACGGCAAGCCCCTGGACGTCACTCGGCAGCCGGCGGTACCGATCCACATCAAGGGGGTCGAAGGCAACCCCGTCACCGGCGAGTCCGGCACGCTCCGCACGCAAGCCTGCGGCCTGTGGGTTCGGCTCGACTCCCTGCCGGCCGGCTCGCACACCCTCGCCATCTCCGGCTCCTCGGGCGACTTCCGTCTCGACGTCACATACGCCCTCCAAGTCGGCTGAACTGCCGCAGCGGGCACCGACGCGGCCGGCCGGGGCGACCTGGCAGCAGCCGTCGACCGCATCCGGGACGCCATCACACACGGCCAGGATCCGGTCCAACGCGCCGTCTGGCACGGCCTGCCGGCCTCCTGGAGCCTTACGCGCTGCGACCTCGCGACCGGGCGTACGGCGCAGCAGGACGCCCTGACCCAGCTGGCGGCGGCGGAACGCGCGGGCCGTCGGCGATGGACGACCTGTTCAACGGCCGTCCGATGGAGGTCGAGGACGTCGGCCGCGGCCTGCTCCAGAGCGGCTTCTGGCACTTCCTCCCGTCCGAGCCGGCCCTGACGGACATCGCCCGGTCCGGACGGTTCACCGTGGCGGCCGCTCCGGAGCCGTCCGCGCCGAGAGCGCGGTGCCGCTCCGCCTGCCCCGGGGAGCCTCCCGCAGCTCGCCGACCAGTCGGCCGCTCTCTGCCGCGAGGTCGCGCCAGAAGGCCTCCACCTGCCTTCGACGCTCCGGTCTACATGCACCGCAACGCGGAGGGTCATTCAAAATCCCTCAAGGTCAGACCGGCAGCATCAGATCGCTCTCGCTGATGGTGTACGTCAGCAGGGGGTAAATGAAGTCCGCTTCTTTGTTCTCGCGGCGCCGTAGTTGGTAAAACTCGCGCCTCTGCTCATCGTCGGCCGACATGAGGCGCACACCCTGCGGGAGGTATACATGTCCGTCGCGAAACCGAACAAACGTCTTTGATGTTCGAAACGTTACACCCAACCATTCGTTGGCCGCCGCCTGGACGGACTTGTCCAATACGATTTTATGCCTGAGTCGCCGATTCGAGTCGACAGAAAACGCGACGATACTGTTGTGGGCGAGGGGGATCTCGAACTTCTCACCACCGGACCCCTTTGATTCGAAGATCAGCTTCCTCGGCGGGGTCGCTTCGGGGTGTTGGTAACAGGAGAAGACGGCGATAAACGACTCGTTGGCCAGGTCGAGGGCTTGATCGGAATGGCTGCCCATGGTCGTGTAAGCGTTCGTGTAGCTCTCGATGAGAGCGTTGTTGAAGCCGATCGGGAGCGCCGCACGTTCTTGAATCTGTTGCGCCAGCCGTTCGTGCACCGCCCGGAAACGCTGCGTCGGACTGCTGTATCGAGTGGTAGTACGTACGAGAGGCACACCACCCGCCTCGTCGATCTTGGTAAGCGTGGCGCCTCGCCGGCCTTTTCCCAGGTCTTCCCAACGAACCGACGCGGACAGCTCCGCAAAGAGATTCTCGTCGGTGCGCAAATCGCGCGAGAGGATCTCATCCAAGATCCTAGACTCGGGGGGCAATGTAGTCTCCCGTGTTCATACTGAAGAGAAATTTGTCGCCGTAATCAATGAAGGACGAGGTCCGGTTCTCCTCGGCGTACAGCCTGCGCAGCTCGTTCATGCTGGCCGGCGTGGGTGGCCCCAGCTTCGCCAAATCTCCGGCCACTTTGAGGAACGTGCGGCCGTTCTTGTGAACGGCTTCGGCACTCGAGCAGCGCACCACGTATCCCAGGCGGGTCGGGAGCAACTCGGCATCCAGCGATGAGGGACGGATTTCGTGCGTATACAGGCGGTTGGTGGACAGCGGCATGAAGAACACGGAGCCGGGGTAGAGAGTCAGGGTGAAATGTGGGGGGAGCGCGACCCCGTCGCGTTTTTCGGTCGGCTCCTTGAGGCGAAAGTGGAGTTTGGTCAGCCCGCTGGCACCCTTCACACCATGGTCGAAGGCGTCTTCGGCCAGGGGCTGCAGCTTGTCGAGCCGGTCATAGAAGGTGCAGAATGCCATGATGCCATTGACGGGCATGTCCTTGGTCTTGTCGGCATGGGCCGAGATCTTGGCTTTGGACTGCTTGCGCTCGGCCGTGGCAAGGGTGTTGTGGTAGATCTGAGCGAGGACGTGATTCAGCGGTGCCTGGTTCCGGAAGACGGCGGCGGCCTCGCGGTTCAGAGCCTCGACGATGCGCGTGTCGGTCGGGCGAAAGCTCTCGGTCGGCCCCGAGAGATTCGTGGAGCACCGGAGCAGGCGGAAATGCAGTTCGTCACCGTTTCGTGTGACGGGCGTCAGATAGATTCCGCTGCGATGGGCTGTTCCAGGCTTGGTGGACTCCGTCAGGGACTGGAACGCGTGCTCCGCACGGATCCGTCCGAAGTGATCGGCGCCGAGCCCGAAAAAGCGCCGGTAGTACACACCGAGGCCGTGTACGCGGATGGGAACTCGGCCGAGGTCGACGAGGGTCCACGGTTTGGCGACGTCCTCGTGGTAACCGTGCGATAGCTCCCGGATAACGAATACCCGGGCAGCCGCATGCAGTTGGGGGCTGCTGATCCCGGATATGTCGCCACACAGGTAGACGGTCTTCTGCGCGAGGTCGGGCGAACCAGAAGCAAGGTCCTCGGGCGTGATTACGGACCCGAAGAAGTCCCTGATCAAGTTATTACCTTGCAACATCGAAGGCGCGACCAAGGTGTTGCTCGCATCCTCGATGCAGGCTTCTGTCGGCTCTGTTGTGTACATCAAACGGTACCTGTCATTCGCAGATATGATCTCGCTGGATTGCCCAAAACCGTGAACACGACAAACGGCCCGCACTCTTTCATTTGCGTTGCGCAACGTAAACGAAAAGAGACGGACCGTCGAACCTTGATACTCTCACGGGGCTTGACGGCGGGCAACGGGGTTCTGCTGTACGGGCGGTGTGCGCAGCTGCTCGGCGACGTAGTGCGGCCGGGCGGACAGCCCGCGGCGATCGGGCCGTACCAGTCAGGTGTATTCCTTGGTCGGAGCACCGAATCAGACGAAGGCCGCTTGCACGCACGGCGGTTACCGAACCGAGTGATCGAGTTCGACACACCGCATCTGGAATTCGACTAGGACCGCGTCGCCCTCCTGCAATCGCCCCCAGACGACTCGCCCCGCCCGACCGGCGCGCTGCGGTCGTACGGGTCGACCTCCGTGCCGGCCTCGTCCGCCCGGCGGTCCGTACCGAAGGGCGGGACGAAGTAGCCCGTGGGGGCGCCGCAACCACCGTTGGTCATGTCGTACTTGTACGAGACGATCGAGAACCTGCCCGGCTCGGTGATCACCTTGTCAGGGTCGTCCCAGCTCAGGACCAGCTCGCGCCGGACGATCGTGCGCACGATCTCGTCGTCGCCGCCCGCGTCCGCGCGGGTGACCGGGTAGACGAAGGTGACGTCGGCGGTCACCTGGAGCGCACCGCGCTCGCCCTCCCGATAGGTGAGCCGGCCCCGGGTCTTCACGACGTCGCCGACCAGGTGGGTGCGGGAGGGCTGGAAGCGGCTGAAGAGGAGGAGGGGGTCGTTCTTCTCGCTCGGGGTTTGGAAAGCGGTTTTCAGAAGGTCTTGGACGTCCTTCTGGTGGGGGTTGATCAGTGCAATCGCCTTCTCGGGGCGCTCGCCCCGCAGCACCTCGCGGTCCAGGCCGGACGCGACGAGGAAGTCTCGGCTGCGGGCGAGGGCCCGCTCGACCTCGGCCGCGCTCATCCAGCCGACAGCCTCGGCCTTCGGCACGGTGATCCCCGCCGCTCCATTCGCCCAGCTCGCCGCCGGCGAGCCGCGGAACGGCTCCTCCCTGGTGGGGCGTTGGGCCGCCTCCGCCGGGGGTGCCTGGGTCGGGCGGGCGGTCTCGGCCGCCAGCGGCGGGGAGTCAGCGCCGTCGAACAGGTCCACCATCTGCGCCGGCGCGAGCGCCACCACCGCCAGCAGCACCAGCGAGGCCAGCAGCCCGACCAGGTACCAGCCCGTGCGCCGCTTGGGCCGCGCGGGCGTGTAGCTGCGCCAGCCCTCCGGGCCGCGGCCGGGCTCCGCGCGCAGCCGCTTTGCCACCTCGCGGGCCCGCGCCGACGGCTCCTTGGGCGCATCGGCGGCACCCGCCACCGACTCGCGCAAAAACCGCTCCCACTCCTCGTCGGACCTGGACGAGCCGTCCGGCTCCGTACCCGCGCCCATCCCCAACCCCCTGGCAATCAGTAGACCGCGGCCCACTCCCCTGGGACGCGTCCGCATAATGACACAAAGCGCTGACAGCGAGGCGGGCCGGGTGGACGGTCTGGGTGCGCCACCTTTCCCAACTGGCCGACCGAAGCGCCACATCGGGGTACAGCCGGCCGCTCGCCGGCCCGGAGGGTGCAAGCCTGGAGGTGAGGAGGCCGGGAGCCCGACCCCGTCAGCGGAGCAAAGCTGTGCGACCCCCTGTGGGACGGTGCAATCTCGTTCGGCCTGGTCAGTTCCCTGAAACAGGGGTGTTCCAATGTGTCCGGCCCGCTTGTGCAGCCAATTGGGAGTGTTGTCTTCCAGGGCTCGCGGCCTCGGGCGGGTGACGGGGGGCTGGTCGAACGCGGTAGCGCTGTTCTCGGCACGCCGGGCACCGGTCCAGCGGCCGCACACAACGGAAGACGTCATGGCCAGGTACAGCGAGGGCGGTCAGATGGCTGCACAGCGCGGCGCGCCACGAGCGGCAGCTCCGCCGTCCCCGCTGCGGCACGGGACACACGCCGCGGCCTCCGCGGTCGCCGCTACTTCCGGGGACCGGCACTGGTGGTCGCGGTGGAGCCCGGGTGTGAGGGGGCGGGAAAACCGCTGGTGGGACTTCGCCTGCCTCCGGTTATCCTGCCTCGTCCTGTACAGGCCAAGGAGGTCCCCCACCATGAGCGGCACCACGTCGTCCTTTTCCGAGCGGCTCGAACTCTCGGGGGAAGGTCTCGTCCTGCGTGACTGGACGGAGGCGGACCTGGCCGCCATGCCGGAGCTGTTCGACCACGCGGACATCGCCTACTGGACGCCCATCGCCTCGCCCTTCGACGCAGCGGCCGCCCACGCACGACTGGCCCGGAGCCGACGGCTCCGGGCGGAGGGCACGGCCATCCTCCTCGCCATCACCGTCGACGGCGGCGCGCCGCTCGGCGAGGTGATGCTGCGGCGCGCCCCCGAAGGCACGGAGCTCGGCTACGCCGTCGGGCCGGCGCACCGGGGCCAGGCGCTGGCGGTGCGGGCGGTGCGGGTGATGGCCTCGTACGCCTTCGAGCAGTTGAGCGCTGAGCAGGTGATCCTGGAACTGGAGGCCGAGAACGCGGCCAGCGTCGCCGTCGCCACCAAGGCGGGCTTCAGGCTGCTCGATGTGCCGCTCATCACGGGTGAGGAGAAGGGACGGCCCTACTCCCTGCAGACGTGGGGTCTGGACCGCCCCTGACCCAGGCCGATCTGCCCTTCGCGCCCGCCGCCATGCTGCCGCTCAGCTCGACGGGACCCCCGACGGACGTGTCGTGGCCTGATGCCATCAGCCGCCTTGGCTTGGCGTGCAGGGCGCGTATCCGGTTGCGGTCAATCTGCGGGATCCGCCGCGGCGGCGGAGCTGTACCGGTAGATCTGGTTGCGTGCCGCGAGTGCAACTGACGGATGCCGAGTGGGCGATCACCGGGCCGTACCTGCCGATCGGCGTGCCGAGCCCCGAGACCGCCGGCCATGGACCGCTTGCTCGCCCGCATCCCCGCCAAGCTGGTGGGTGTCCGGCTGCTGGACACCGTCGGCGACCTGCGACCCAGAACCTGCCCGGCCACCGGACGAGTACCGCAACTGGCGGCTGTCGGTGACCGGCCCGGACGACGGCCGCGCCCTCACGCTGGTGGAGCGCGCACCCCCGGCCCGGACGCAGTCGCCGAGCCGTGCCGTGCCGTGCCGGGCTGCGAACTGCACCCGCCGACTTGGCACCCGTTGCGACCAGCCACAACGAACTTGCCGCAACCTTCGGCAAGTTGTTGCCGCACCCCCGGCCCGCTGTTTGACTCGGCTGACGACGACAGCCCGAGAGGAACCCGATGACCACCGCCATCGACGTCCTGGTCCTGGGCGGCGCCGGCGTGGACACGATCGTCCACGTCCCCGAACTGCCGCTCCCCTTCTCCGACAGTTACATGATCCGGCCCGGCATCACGACCCGCGCGGGGCAGAGCGGCGACTTCGTCACGCTCGGACTGACCGCGCTGGGCCTGCGCACCCATCACCTCGACATGATCGGCGACGACCACGAGGGAGACCTGGTCCGCGCCCTCCACCGTGACCACGGCATTCCCCTCACGGCGATCCCGCAGCCCGCCGGCACCAAGCGCGCGGTCAATCTCGTCGGACCCGACGGGCGGCGGCTGTCCCTCTACGACGACACCCGCGCCCATGAGTCGGACCGGCTGCCAGAGGCGACAGTACGAGAGCTCGCCGCCGCCAGCCGTCACGCGCATGTCGTCATCACCCACCCCTGCGCACAGGCGCTGCCCGTGCTCCGTGAGGCCGGCGTCACCCTCTCGACGGACCTGCACGACTGGGACGGCGTGAACCCGTACCACGAGCCGTTCGCTCTGGAGGCGGACGTCGTCTTCGTGTCCACCACTGCCCTGGCCGACCCGGAGCGCACGATGCGCGACATCGCGGCCCGCGGCCGGGCCCGGATCGTCGTGGCCACCGCCGGCGCGGAGGGCGCCCACCTGCTGGCGGACGGCGAGGTGATGCACGTACCGACGGCCACGCCCCCCGCCCCTGTGGTGGACACCAACGGCGCGGGCGACGCGTTCGCCTCCGGTTTCCTGCTCGGCTGGCTGAACGGCGAGGACCCGCGACGCTGTGCCCGATACGGAGCGATCGCCGGCGCCCATGCCTGCACCGTCCCGTCGACGCGCACCAATGCCGTCACCCGCGCGGAACTCCTCGCTCGGGCCGCCGAGTCGGAACTGAGGAGCTTCCGGCCACGGACAACCGAGGACGTCCAGCCTGCTGAAGGACACGCGGGTGCCGACCGACACGCTTGATGCGCTGGCCGAGCGCACGGACATGGGGGTGGCCGGGCGGGAGTGACGGCTGGGATGACTGGGGGCGTGGGTCTTCACCTACCCGAAGGAGCAGTTGGTGAGCGTTTGAAAGCGGGCAGGCCGGGCGGACCTGGCCGAGGCGGCGGTGCTGCGCGCGGGACAGCGTACGAGCGGACCGGCGCCGCCCGGGACCTTGCGCCGGCGGCGTGGCGCCGTGCCCCGCGTCGGGCGCGCCGCGTCAGGCGAGCTCGATGGTGACGATGCCGTACGCGACGAAGGCGGCGGCCGAGAGGACCAGCAGGGCGAGCCGAACGGCCGAGAGCCGCAGGGCGAGGGTGCGCAGGCGCTCCGTGGCCGCCCGCGCGAGGAGGAGCGCCGTCCCGGCCAGTGACGAGACCAGCAGCCCGAGGCGGGGCAGGCCGCGCCCGCCGGGGCGGAGGCGGTGGCCAGCGCCGTGCGGTTGCTGCGCGGGTCGAAGGTGTACGACCGCGTGGTGCAGACGGTGTCTCCTGCTCAGGTCTGCGGCGCCTGTGCCACCTCAGGCCAGCCTGTTCTCGCCAACGAGAAGGGGCGCCGTTCCCGTGGAACGATCCACGGGACGACGCCCCTCGTGCGGAGACTTCCGGCTATCTCAACGCGGTGTCTTCGAGCCGAGGCCCCCGGGGGTCTTCGGCACCCACTCGGGAGCCGTCGAGGCCTCCTTCGGGTCCGGCTCGCGCATGGTCACGCGCCATCCGCCCTCTCCGGTGTTTCCCCTGAGGCGGACCGAGAACCCCTTGACCTGCGCGGTGTCGTGGAAGTACACGACGACGAACTGCCGCACGGACCCCTCGTCGTAGAACTCCGCGGTCACCTTCCCGCCGGCCCCCTTCTGGAAGGCCTGGATCCAGTTCTGCGCGGTCTTCTCGACCTCGCCCTTCGCGCCGTCGGCATCGGCATCGGCAGCGAGTGACACCAGTTCGTCGGTCCGGCCGTCGGCCAGCCGCCAGACCAGCTTCTGCGTGACCTGGAGGGAGTCGGACGTCGGATATCCGACCACGCCAAGCGGTTCGTGGTTGGCGTAGTCCGTCGCGTACTGGAGGCCGTCCTCATCGGCGCTGCAGGCACTCAGAGCGCCCGCTGCCAGGACGGCCGCCACGACGGCCCGTACCGCCGGAGCCGCCGCCCTCATCGCGCCCCTGTCGGGCGGATCGCGACGATCGGCTGTGGGGTGCGCTGGTTGCGGGCGATGGCGTCGTCCAATGTGGTGTGAGCGGGCCCGCCGTGTTGGGCCATGTGGATTCGGCCACTGTAGTTGGCGGTGACGACAGCGGCGTGCTCGTAGACGCTGTCGCCCTTGTACTTGAAGAAGAGTACGTCGCCCTTGCGGACGTCGTAGACGCTGGTGATGAAGTAGCTCGGCCGGTTCCAGGCCAGATGGCGGCGCAGGTTGTCGGCCCCCGACCATGTGTAGCTGGCCTTTACCGGCCAGCTGTTCCACCACGGGTTCTTGAACCACACGTCGTCGCGCTTGTACCAGCCCGACCGCATCTTCATGCCTCCACCGTAGTAGAGGGCCTTGGAGACGAAATTCGTGCAGTCGTACTTGTACTCCCACTTGACGCCCGTGTTGTCGTACGCCCAGCTTCCGGTGCCCAGACCGTTGATGTACGACGCGGCGTAGGAGGCCGTCCGGACGCCCCCGGCGGGTGCCTCGCCGGCGGGGAAGCCGTCCGTGCCGAGGGGCAGCGCTCCGGTCTCGTCGGCCGGCCCGCCGACAGCGTCGGCCGGGGTGGCCATCACCTGGGTGACGGCGGCCGCCGTCGCCGACAGGGTCTGCCCCGCCTGCCCGTCGTCGGACTCGCTCTGGAGCTTGACGGTGTCACCGGAAACGGAGAACAGGAAGCGCTTCGCGTTCTGGTTCTCCGACACCTGGTCGGCGCCGTCGATCCGGACCGTCAGCGTCTCCGAGACGGTGGCCCGCAGCGCCGTCTGCCCGGTCGCGGCATCGGTACCCGCCACCACCTCCGTCAGGGCCGAGGAGGCCCCTACGTAGGACTGGTTCCTGGTGGCCAGAGCCTCACGGGCCCCGACGAGGCTGGCCTCCTGCGTGCCGAGCAGTTCCCCGAAGACCCCGCCGTACGGGGACTCGGCGGCCGCGTCCGCGGCAGTCGGGCTCGCACCGATGATGACCTTGTTGCGCGCGTTCAGGTACGCCTGGACGTAGTCCTTGTAACGCGTGGCTCCGCCGGCCACCGTGGCACCGTGCGCCAGGGCGGACCGGGACACCGGACCGCTGCCCACGGCGTTCTCGGCCGTGACGGCGACCCGGTAGGAGGCGGCGTTGTCGAGTCCGCCGAAGACGGCGCGCGGCGTGGGGCCCTCCCAGGTGCCCACGACGGTGCCGTCGCTCTTCTCGGCCTTCACCACGTAAGTGAGATCACCGGTCGTGCCGCTGTCCAGGGGAGCGTTCCACGTGGCGACGAGGCCCGTGTCGCCCGGAACGGCGACGACCTCGCCGACGGCCCCGGGGGCGGTCGGCGGCAGGTACTCGATGGTCAGCTTGGGCCGGTTGGCGGCGTCCGCTGCCGCAGCCGAATGGTAGGCCGCGGCGGCCGCCGTGCCGGGGGCGGTGAGCGCCATGCCCTCGTTCCCGCCGCGGTCGGTCCAGGACTGCAGCAGGACACCGAAGTCGATCTCGGACAGCGCGGTGTCGGAGGTGTACTTCTCCACGCCTGCGGCGGTGAGCAGGTCCTTGCCGCTCTGCGCGGTGGTCCACGGAGAGGACAGCTCGTACACGTCGGGCTTCTGCGCCTCGCACTGCGTCGTGCAGTCGGACCTGGTCAGAGCCAGCTTGGCGGAGGTGACCCGGGCTCCCTTGGGAAGGGCACCGAGGTCTGCCTTCAGGTGGGTGGCCCACAGGTGGCCGTCGGCCGTGCCGATCCGGAGCTGGTCGTTCGGCAGGGTGGCGCAGCCCGGTGCATCGCAGTCGGTGGGCGCCGACACGGTCGCGAGTGCGGTGCCGGTGATGGCCAGGGACTGAGCGGCCGGCATCGCGGGCAGCGGCTGGACGCGCACCGTGAGGCTCTGTTCCGCCGACCAGGCCGAGCATCCCACGGTTGTGCACGAACGTACGGACCAGCGATAGGTCGCGCCGTCCGTCAGCTTCCCCTCGGGGATCTGCAGCGCGGCACGACCACCGCTCACCTGCGAGACGGGCTGCAGGGTCAGGCCGGACACCGGGGTGCCGGAGGAGTCCCTCAGCGAGAACTCGGCGCTCACCCGGCCCTGGGACGCGTCGGAGACGACCGCGGACAGGACGGGCGTCAGGGTCTGCTGGGCGCCCGCCTGGAGGTCGCGCGGGGCGTCGGGAAGGGGGCTGACGGTGAAGGTGGTCCAGTTGGACCAGGGGGACCAGCTGTTGCTGTAGTGCGTGCCGTCGTAGGGCGAGGTGCGGAAGCGGTACATGCGGCCGTGCTGGAGCACGCCCGCCGGTACGACCACCGAGGCCGGGGTGCCCTGCGGGACGAACGGCGACACCAGGTTCCCGCCGACCTGGGTGTTGGTGGCGGCGTCGAAAATCTGGAAGGTGCCGTTGACCGTGTCGCCGTCCTTGTCCGCGAACGTGTCGCGCAGGGTCGGCGTCGTCGTCTCGACGCGCCAGGCGGGGGTCTTGTCCTGGACGAACGGGGGACCGGCCTCCTGCTTCGTGCCGGTCTGCGGACGGTAGTTGTAGGTCACCGTCAGCTTCGGCGGGTTGGAGGTGGCATTCGCGGAGTTGACGCGCTTCCACTGCCCGATGACCGACTCCGACGAGGCCCGCGCGACGCGGTGCTCGGCGCGGCGGAGTCCCAGACCTCCCACGGCTGCGCGACGCAGTCGGTGTTGCCCGAGTGGAAGTTCCACAGGGACAGCTTGGCGTCGGAGACCAGGGCGTCCGCGATCGGTGCGGTGTTCCAGGTGATGAAGGAACGCGCGGTGCGGAAGGTGCCGTTCGCGTTCTTGGTTCCGGGGTTGCCGAGGTCGAGTTCGGTGTCGTTCGACCAGTCGACGGTCTCGCCCTGCTGGACGTAGGTGTCGAAGACGCTGCCCAGCGAGGAGGTGGAGGGGTCCACCGTCACGGGGTACTTGGTGGCCGGGTCCGCGAGGAACTTCGCGTCCGGCGTGACGACGAGGTCGACCGTGCCCTTCCCCTGGACGACCTTCATCGCCACGGGCACCTTGCGGGTGTGCTCGCCGGAGACGGGATCGACCGTTGCGTCCCACATCACCGGCGCCGGCATGACCGCGGTGCGCCGGCTCTTGCGGTCGGTGAACTGCACGCTGCCGTCGGCCTGCTGCTCCACCTTCAGTCCCTTGGCCACCAGGGGCAGGGTGTACGAGTAGTTCTCACCGGCCGGACGCTGCTTCAGCTCGACGAACTGCTCGAAGCCGCCGCGGGTGGCCTCGATGACGACGTCACCGCCGGGCACGGCGTTGGTGTACTCGGCGCGGGCCCCGTCGAGCTTCGGGGCCGGCAGGGCGCCCTTCCACTTGAGGGTGATCTGCTCGTCGCCCTCGCCCAGGGTGACGAGGTCAGTGCTGATGTAGTCGATGGCCGGGGCGGCCTTGCCGGCCATGGCGGGCCGGTCGGCACGGCCATCAGCCCGTTCAGCACCGACCGGTCGAACACCGGGCACACGGACCGAGCATCGGACCGGAGTATGGATCGCCAACCAGAAGCAGCACCGCGACCGGCTCGCCCCCGACCAACCCGCAGCCCTCGCCGAACTCGGCATCGGCTGGGCTCCGTAGGCGGAAGCGATCAAGCGCCAGCCACTCCCCCATCACCCCCTCTCCTTCACCGCCCCGGCCGGCACACAAGCGGCCCCGGACGCCAAGGCCCCGCATGTGGCCACCACCGCCACCGGGCAACGACGCCTCGGCCGCGGCCGTCCGGAGACCGAACCTGCAGGTTGTCGGGCCGTCAGCCCGCGTTCTTCTCGCCACGGATTCCGGAAGCAGGCGTACCCCGGTAAAGACACCTACGGAAACGGCGGGCAGAGGACATCGACCATGCTCACGCCACGGACGGTCACCCGCTGCGACAAACGCCGCTGCGCCGGGCTCACGGGCGCCGACCGGCCCGATCGCCGGTGGGACTCAGCCGAGGGCACGGTCGAGGTTGAAGGCTGCGCTGATCAACGAGAGGTGGGTGAACGCCTGTGGGAAGTTGCCCAGTTGTTCTCCGGTCCGGCCGATCTCCTCGGCGTAGAGGCCGAGGTGATTGGCGTAGGTGAGCATCTTCTCGAACGCCAGTCGGGCCTCCTCCAGGCGTCCGGCGCGGGTGAGCGCCTCGACGTACCAGAAGGAACAGATCGAGAACGTGCCCTCGGAACCCCGCAGGCCGTCCGGGCTGGCCTCCGGATCGTAGCGGTAAACCAGCGAGTCGGAGACCAGATCAGTGGCGAGCGCATCCAGGGTCGAGAGCCACTTGGGGTCGGTGGGCGAGATGAACTTGGCCATCGGCATCATCAGCACGGAAGCATCGAGTACGTCGTTCCCCAGCCCTTGGACGAACGCCCCGCGCGTGGCCGACCAGCCCTGTCCCATGATCTGCCGGTAGATCGCGTCCCGGCTCTGCTGCCAGCGGAGAAGGTCGGCCGGCAGGCCGCGCCGGTTGGCCATCCGGATGGCGCGTTCGATCGCCACCCAGCACATCAGCCGCGAGTAGACGAAGTTCCTCCGGCCGCCTCGGGTCTCCCAGACGCCCTCGTCGGGCTGGTCCCAGTGGTCGCAGAGCCAGTCCACCACGGTGCCGACCTCGTCCCAGTGATCGCTGCTGATGGGCTGCCCCCACTTGTCGTACAGGTAGACGGAATCGATCAGTGCCCCGTAGATGTCCAGTTGGAGCTGCTTGGTGGCGGCGTTGCCCACCCGCACCGGAGCGGATCCCAGGTATCCCTCGAGGTGAGGCAGCTCGGACTCGGGCAGGTCACTGCGCCCGTCGATGCCGTACATGATCTGCAGCGGCCCGGTGGGGCCGGCGCCCCGCATGATGCCCCGGTCGGACAGGAAGCCCATGAATGCCTCGGCCTCCGAGGTGAAGCCCAGGCGGAGCATGGCGTAGACGCAGAAGGCGGCATCGCGGACCCATACGTACCGGTAGTCCCAGTTGCGCTCACCACCGACCTGCTCGGGCAGGCTGGTCGTCGGTGCAGCCACGATCGCGCCGGTCGGCACGTAGGTGAGCAGCTTCAGCGCCAGCGCGGAGCGGTGCACCATCTCCCGCCACCGACCGCGGTAACGCGAGCGGGCCAGCCAGTGGCCCCAGAACCGGACCGTCGCCTCGAACTGCTCCTCCGCCTCGGCGTGCGGACAGGCCCGCGGGCGGACGTCATCGCTGATCTGGTCGAGGGCGAACACCACGGAATCGCCTTCGAGGAGTTTGAAGTGCGACCACACGTCCGTGCCGTCGCACTCGAGCGGTGCGGTGGAGGTCAGCGCGAGTGAGATCGACGGAGACTCGAAGACGGCCTCGTGGGCTTGCGCGCGTACAGTGTGCGCTTCGGCGCCGTAGCCGAAGCGGGGAGCTATCCGCGCCGCGAACGGAAGGGTTCCCCGAACGCACACCACCCGCCGGATCAGCCGGTGCCGGGCCGTCTCACGCGACTCGTCGACGACCGGCATGAAGTCCTGGATCTCCGCCACCCCGTCGGCGGCGTAGAACCGCGTGATCAGCACGTTGGTGTCGGGGAAGTAAAACTGTCGTGTACGCGTCGGCACGTCCGCGGCCAGTTCGAAGCATCCGCCCCGGTCGGCATCGAGGATGGAGGCGAACACGCTCGGCGCGTCGAAGCGGGGGCAGCAGTACCAGTCGATCGTGCCGTTGGTCCCGACCAGCGCGGCAGTGCGAAGATCGCCGATCAGGCCGTGCTCGGAAATCGGCAGATAGCGTGAGCCGTCCACTCGCCCGGATCCGTTCCCGAACTCCATGTCGGCCTCCCTACCGTTTCGCTGTGGGCAGGTGCGGGCTAAGAGACCTGGTCTTTCATGTTAGATCGCCCCCGGATGCCGGCGCAGCGAGAACCAAGCCGGGACGTGACGCTGGCCTTCCGTGCCGGTCAGTGTGGCGGTGGTGAGGCGTTCAGTCGCCGGGTTGCTGCCTCGGCGTCCTTGCGGGCCTGCTGCGCTGCCTGCGCTGTCTCCCGGTGCCGTCTGGCGGCGGCCCGCTGCTATGGCCCTCCGCCCGCTGCCTGCCACCCCCTGCATGGTGGCCCAGCGGCACCTCCACACGTGGGCAAGGACTGCCTCATCGCCTTCGAGACGAACCTCTACTCGGCGCCCGCCCAGCGGGTCCGCCCGCGTCCGCCGGTCGAGACCAGGGCCACGAAATCCCAGGTCACACCCGACCAGCAAGGCGAAACCCTCCTGGCCACTCACCCGCGGGCCACTGACCGAGGAGTCCGCGTCGTGGACGAGAAGCACTGGGACGGCCTGGCCACTGGAGCGGCCTCCGCGTCACAGCGGGCGGAGACCTCCCAGCACCCCGCCGATCCGCACCTCCGGCTCGGAGGCGGGATCGCTGAGGGCCTTGCTGAACCGGGCTGCGGCCACCCAGGTCGAGGTCGGCCGCCGGCCTCGTTGTCCCGATCAGGCCGTCTGAGACCCAGAAGTAGCGGCCGCCCAGAGCCTCGCCGCTCCCTGCCCAAACCTCCATCAGGCGCTCAACTTCCGCGACCGTGAACACAGTCGCGGTCCACCGGGAACCGTCCTGGAGGTTCACGAAGACATCGACGTTGCACACCGAGTCCAAATCCTCGTCCGGGCTAGGCAGGAACGATGCCTCAAAGGCCTCCGTGCGGACCCGGTACCAGGGCCCATCCCAACCTTTGTCCACCGCCTCGGTGGCCGACGTGCTCTGTCTCATCGCGTGAGTGTCCCCGGGGCAGGGTGTCGGTCTCAACCCGAACCTGCCAAGCCGGACCCGCGAACGTAACTGGGGACGTTCATCCGTACGCAGCTGGGGAGCTCAGGTCGTACGCCGAGATCGGGGGCCTCGTCGACCGCTCCTGGTCCGCCTTATCCCCCACTGCGGCTCAGCCGTGGGCCGGGCGGCCGATTACGGATCGAGCGCCCCCGATCGCCGCGCGCCGGTCAGGGCCACGGCGCCGGCCAGGAGGGACAGGGCCGTGCCCCGGCCCCGTCCTGCTGGGGATCCCGGGCCCGCGCACTCGCCCGTCCGGCCCCGCGGGTCCGCCGAGCAGATGACGCATGTAGTCGCTGGCCGATCGGAGTCCGGGGGCGTGAGTGTGTCCGAAATCCGGTCAGACGGCTGCCGGCCCTCCTCCTCTGCCTGCGCAGCTCGACTGTTCTGTAACAGTTGTGATGGGGCACCAGACCTTCTGTGTTCCTTGATCATCTCCCGTGCTCCAATGTGCGGGCGGGATAGGGGCCCGCGGAGGAATGAGGGGGCAGGGGACGTGGGAAAAGCGGGACAGGTCGCGGCCTGGCTGGTGAGCGCGCTCGCGGGGCTGCTGGTGGGGGTGGCGGCGGCCGTAGAGGTGAGCGGGGCGCTGGAGCGGGAGCGGGAGTACCTGGCCTCCCCGGTCTGCGCCTCCGTGCCGGTGACGGCGTCGGCATGTGCGTGGGAGCAGGCGTTCACCGTCCGCGAGAGCGACACCCACGAGGACGACGATGAGAAGGTGCCGACGGCGACGTTGCTGCTCCCGAACGGCAAACCGTGGAACGTGGCGTTCCGTAACACCGGTCCCGTGTTGTCGCAGATGCGGCCGGGTGACCCGGTTGTCGGCGTGGTCTGGCACGGGGGCATCGTCGAGGTGCGGGACGCCGACGGGCGGCGACAGCAGACGACGTTCGGCCCGGTGGGGTGGCCGGCAGACCGGCTGGGGGGCGCTCTCGCCCTCATCTCCTTCGGCCTGATCGCCCTCGCCGGCTCGCTGTGGGCGATCATCAAGCGCCACGACCGGCGGCACCAACGCGCGGCAGCCATGGTGCGCTGGCACGGCGCCGCCCTGGGCATCAGCGCTCTCCTGACGCTGTGGGCGCAGTCAAACAACAACTGGCCCATGTGGGCGATCTGGGCGATCTGGGGGCCGCTCGCACTGATCCTCCTCGCCACGATGGTGGCCTCCGCCATCACCGCGCTCCGCAGCGACGTGGAGGGCTACGACCTGTTCACCGAGCCGACTGTCCTTCCGGTCCCGCCTACCGGGCCGGCGGCCCGGGAGAGCTCGATGGCCCCGGGCACGGGAGGTCTGCCGCGTGAATACCGGATGAGCAGGGGCAGATGGAAGGGGCTCATGGCCATCCTGGTTGCCAAGACGGCCGTGCTGCTGTTGATGCTGTGGACCGCGGACATCCCGCCCTTGTGGTTTCAGCTCGGCCTGAGCGTGCTCGTGGGGCTGATCCTGATCGTCTTCATCGTCCGCGTACCGCGGTCCGCCACCCTGATCGACAACACCGGCATACGCATCCGCGGAATCACCCACACACGACGGGTGGCCTGGGAAGACGTCCAGGACATCGCGGCCGAACCACTGGGTGGGTCCGACGGCGGCCTCACACCCCGTGTGATCGCATACGTCTACCTGGCAGGCGGCCGGCGCAAGGTGCTCAAGCATCTGGACGACAAGGACTACGACGTCGACCGCGAGATCGCCGCCCTGCGTGCCGCCCGAGCCGAACTCCGCGGCACGAACACCGCGCCGGACGTGCCGGACGTGCCGGACGTGCCGGCCGTCTGACTGTCCGGCCCTAAGACTGGGTCGCTCTTCAGCGGCCGGCCGACCGCCGCTGACCGGGGCGTCCAGGGCCTCGACGCCAGCCGTGGCGCACGCCTCCGTTACTGACTTCAGCTCGTCAGGGTGACGCTGGTTCGTAGAGGGTCAGGCCGGTGCCGGCTATGAAGCCGTCGAGGGTGTCGGGCCGGTACTGGAGGCGTTTGAGCCGGTTGCTGGTCTGGCCACCTGGAGAGCGACACCTGGGGAGGCTCAAAGAGCGCCATCAGTTCGAACAACTCGTCGCGCCGGGCGGTCAGGCACTCGTAGAACTCACCTCGGAAGCGTGACGCTTCTGCGAACGCCTCCCTCCGGACAGCATCTGGCAACAGTCTTACCCTCACGGCCTTCGTCTTGGTCACGTACGCCTTGGTCGGAGCACATGATCAGACGAAGGCCGCCCCGGGTCCGGCGAACCCTCAGGTGAGCGAGCGAGTTCGAGACACCAAAGCTCAGGATGGACTCCACAGCACAGTCGTTCTGCGCTGGTAGTACGCAACCGTCGTGGCCACCAGGAGGGGTGCCCAGGCCAGCAGTGGGGAGTAGCAAACCACGAGGAGTACTTGTTGGGCTGACGTCTGCGTGACACGCCCAATCAGGCCTGCCGCCTGGGTGCAGGTGAACCAGCCCCCTATGGTGCACAGCACCGCCGCCCCGAGCAGCGCTGGTATCACCGCCGCGAGCGTGTGTACTCGCCGTCCGCCGATGAGCGGGAGCCAGCGGGGTGTGATCTCGCCCCAAGGCCGTACCAACCCTAGGGTGAGCAGGGCGAGGCCCTCGGTTATCAAGGTCAGCGAGACGGCCACCACCACCTCGCGACCCGTCCGGCCCAACTGTCCGGCCACCGGGAGCCCGGCAGCCTGAGCGATCCGCCACAGGCCGGACGGCAGGGTGACGAGGGGCACCGCGTGGGCGGCGAGGGCAGCCCAACGTGGAACGTTGGGCAGCGCGTCGATCTTCAGCATGCGTTCCATCGTGCTTACGCGGAAATACCCGCACATCAGCGCGCAGGATGACAGGCTCCCCCATACGGGGGGCGCCCGCTACGACGTCGGGAAGACCGTCAAACGGACGTCGTCGACGAGAGCGATGAAGTTCTGGACAACTGCGGTTCGCGGCGGAGGCCAGGTCACCAAGTGATCAACCTGAGATCGGCCAGATCGGGGGCCCTGTCCAGGCACCGCAAGGTGACCTGTTTGCCACGTTGCCAGGGCGTCCAGCCGTGGTGAAGCAATGCCTGGCGGATGACTGCAGCGACCAGCCCTGGTGCGATCACGACGCCGTGCTCGACCCATGTAGCCATTCGCTGATCGTCCCCGTCGCCGCCCACCACGACGATCGCCAGACCGGCCTCATCGCTGGGCGCGACTATCCAGCGATAGCGTTCTCCATCGACGGTGATCACCCGCGTGCGCTTTTTTGCTATGGCCATGCGGCACAACTTTTCACGGCTCGCTCGGCCGGAGAAGTCAATTTCGGTCCGCCTGAGAGTTCATCGCAGTGCTGACGCAAGTCCGCCCATGAGAACCCTTCGCTTCCGTTCGGCTGGGCCAACAGACCCGCCTACTTCGCGCACCACCGTCTCAACGTTCCTGGCGCCACCTGACCACGTAGGTGGGCCCTTCCACCTCGTACTGGTCCTCTGCGGGGGTCTTCCACTCGGCCACCAGCCGCCGTGCGTCGGCGGGTGCCTTCCGTCGAGGCCCGAGCAGCGCCTGCAGCTCGTCGTAGCGCCTGTCAACTCCACCGTCGACAATGTCGACAGGCAGGCCCGTCGTCGCGGTGTCCGCGGCGACGTGCTTGTACCAGTCGGCGGCTACCGCCGACTGCTCACGCTCCAGGGAGAGCGACGCTTCGTCGATGGGCCACACAAGGTACTCGTCGTCGTGGGGATCATCGGGATGCCAGTAGTCATGAATGGCCTCGAAGTAGTGCGGTGTCCCCTGGACATCGGCGATCCCCTTCCTGGGGCCGTCGTACCAATGGTGCTCCACATGGACCAGCTCGAATCCCGCGCGTACCAGCATGAGCCTCTCGGAGTTCTCCATCATCCGGGCAGGGTATGGAACTCCGGTTCGAGCTGCACGGCAATAACCGGTGAGTCAGATTTAGCCTCGCCGGTTCAGTTGGGGGGCTGCTGGGTGGCTGAGCCACACCCGAACCGTCCGCGGAGAAGGGAGCTTGGGACGCGAACCGACATCCTGCACGCAGAAAGCGCCTTCCACCTGCAATGCCGGTTTGAGTTAGGACGTTTCCGCAGGTGAGGCCGCCTGGTGCTGGGGGTTCCGAGTGACTCCGAGTGGGCAAAGCCGTTCTCGATCTCCCAGCGCTCGCGGTAGGGCTGAGCCAACTGCGCTGCGGGCGCGAGCCGGTGGTCCAGCAGGCTGGTCGCCAGGCGAAACCCATCGACCGAGCCTACACCCAGTCCGCCGATCAGCATTCCGGGGAAGAACGCGGTCGCCCAGTGCGGGGTCGTGTCCAGGGCCAGTACCCACCACAGCGTGCCCGCTGCTACGAGCATGCAGCCCAGCGCGGCGACGGGGCCGGCTCCGATCCGCCGCACCAGCGGACCCGCCGCGATGGCCAGCGGGGGGACGACCAGGGGGCCGGGGGCTATGGCCAGCCAGGTGCGGATCGCGCTGTAGCCCCATACCAGCTGGCACCACAGCACCGAGGTGAGCAGCACCGCCGCGAACGCGACTGTGAACAGGAACGCCGCGACGGTGGCGGCGCCGAAGGCGGGCACCCGCAGCAGCGGCAGCTCGATGATCGGCGCCGGGTGCCGGGCGGAGCGCAGGAGGAAGCCGGCGAGCAGCACGGCCGTGGCGGCGAGCGAGCCGATGACGGCGGCCGATGCCCAGCCCCACTCCTCGGCCTTGACCAGTCCGAGGGCGAGCGCCGCGATGCCCAGACTGAGCAGCGCGGAACCCATGAGGTCCGGCAGCGGTCCTCGCTCGTCCAGGCGTACGTCGGGCAGGAGGCGGGCTCCTGCGATCAGGCCGGAGACAGCGACCGGGATGTTGGCCAGGAACACCCAGCGCCAGTCGGCCTCCACCAGCACTCCGCCGGCCACCGGGCCGAGCCCGGCCGCGATGGCGCCGATCGCCGCCCGCCCCCGGACGGCCTGCGGCCGGCGCTCGTCCACGGCGGCGGCACGCTCGTCGGTATGGGCCTGGCCGCGTTCGGCCTGCTCGGTTGCGCTGCGTCCCTGATACCCAAGGGTCGGGACGGAGTACCAAACTGGTGCTCGATCGTATGCCTGGGACTCATGGGAAGCGGGCTCGGCTTCCTGGCGCTCGGCGGGGTCGCCATGGTGACGGCGTCCTGAGTCGCACCCCGCGGGCACCGCGCCCCGATCAGCTCGCCCGCCTGGAGCGCGCTGCTGTGGGACAGCGAGCAGATGAAGGCCTTCCACACCGACAAGCCGGTTCGGGGGATCGTACCGGCAGGCGCCGTTTGTTCGACTGGCCTGTATCCCTTCCCGGTGCCCTGGGGGTCGTCGTCACGGTCTGTAGCGCTGCGCGTCGCGGGAATCGAGCGCCGCGCGACGGAAGCGGCGGAGCGCGTGACGGCGAGAGTGAAGGGGATTCTCCGCTGCGGCTTGACCTCAACCGGACTCGAGGTCGGAGAGTGATCACGTGATCGGGGCCTGCCGACGGCCTTGCAGGAGCGCGGAGCACGCGCGGAAGAGGGGGAACGCCATGAAGGCTGTGCAGGTGGACGCGTACGGCGGTCCGGAGGTGCTGGTCCCGGTGGAGCTGCCCGATCCGGTCCCCGGGGCGGGCGAGGTCGTGGTCCGGGCCGAAGCCGTCGACACGATCTTCGTGGAGACCCAGATCCGGGGCGGCTGGGGCGACCGGTTCGGCATCCGCCCGCCGTACGTGCCCGGGGGTGCGGCGGCGGGAACGGTGGTCGCGGTCGGCGAGGGCGTCGACGAGGGCTGGCTGGGCCGCCGGGCCCTGGCAGCGGCAGGCACGCTCGGCACGTACGCGGAGTTCGTCCGTGTGCCGCTGGAGCGGCTGGTCGCCGTCCCGGACGGGCTCGGGACGGCAGAGGCGGCCGCGCTCGGGCACGACGGGGTGACGGGTGCGGGCATCGCCGCGGCAGCCGGGATCACGGCCAGCACCCGCGTGCTGGTCCTGGGCGCGGCCGGCGGGATGGGGACGCTGCTGGTGCAGTTCGCGGTCGCGGCGGGGGCCGAGGTCATCGGCGCGGCGCGGGGCGCGCAGAAGCTGGCGCTGGTGCGGAGGCTGGGCGCGCACCGGGTGGTCGACTACACGCAGGAGGGCTGGACCGGGCAGGTCGGCGGGCCGGTGGACCTGTTGCTGGACGGGGTCGGCGGGGAGCTGGGCCGGGCCGCGTTCGCCCTGGTCCGCGATGGCGGCCGGGTCTCGGCGCACGGTGCGCCGAGCGGCGGCTTCGCCGAGCCCGACGCGCAGGAGGCCGAGCGCCGCGGGATCACCGTCACCGGGATCCGGGAGGTGCAGTTCGGGCCGGAGCAGGTGCGGCGGCTGGCCGCGTTCGCGCTGGGCGAGGCGGCGGCGGGGCGGCTGCGGCCGGTGATTGCCCGGACGTTCCCGCTCGACCGGGCGGCCGATGCGCACCGGGCGATCGAGGCCCGTGAGATCCCGGGCAAGGCACTGCTGGTCCCGTGACGGGGGTGCGGGACCGGCGGGCCGTGTCCGGGCGTCCCCCATTACCTTCTTGGTGGCCCTGCAATGGGGCGCCTGGCCTCCGGAGTCGGCGTGACCGTCTCCCCCTGTCGAGCACATGTCCCTGAAGGGGTGCGGACCCGGTCGGCCGGCTCGGAGGCTGGTCTTGGGTTGGCGGGCGTAGGAGCGCAGGAGCGCTGCCGGTCACGGGCTTCCGGGAGGCCGTACCGGCTTCCGCGAGGCAGGCTGTTCCCATGAGGTCACTTCCTCGCTCACCTGTCCGGCCGGGAGCGTCCTCTCGATCAGAAGTGGGCGGTCACGGCGAGGTCCTGTTCACGCTGGGGAAGTGTGCGCCCTTCGCGATCGTGCTGGGCGTGCTGGGCATCGAGCTCTCGCCCGCACACGATCTGGTCACCGGCCCCGTCCTCACCACGACGCCGGCGCTGGCCGCGCTGACGATGGGCCCGATGGGCACGCTGTCGGCGGCAGCCCTCGCTGTGGGTGTGAACGTGACCTCCGCGACCTACAACCAGTCGTGGGGAACTCAGACTCAGCTGATCATCGGCAACTTCCTGGGGCTGATCGTGGTGTCCGTGACCAGTGTCATCCTGAGTAACGCGGTGCGCACGCGCAGGCAGAACGAGCTCGACCAGGTTCGCCGGATCGCCGTGGCGGCTCAGGAAGTGGTCCTACGGCCTGTCCCCGAGCTCCTGGGCCCGGTGCGGGCGGCCAGCCTGTGCCTTGCGGCCGGGACGGGGGCACAGGTCGGCGGCGATTTGTACGAGGCCGTGCAGACGCGCTACGGCGTCCGCCTGATCGTGGGGGATGTCCGGGGGAAAGGGCTGTCCGCCATACGCGCGGTCGCGGTGGCATTGGGCGCGTTCCGGGAGGCCGTTCACTACGAGGACGACGTGCAGGAGGTCATGAACCATTGCGCGGCCGCGCTGCGGCGAGAGGCCGCCGTACCGGGTACCTACTCTCAGGCAGAACTTCCCGAAGTCCTCATGGAGGGATTCACCACCGCGCTCGTGGCCGAGGTGCCGGACGAACAGGTGGTGCACCTGGTCAACCGCGGCCACCCGCCTCCGCTGGTGCTGCACCGGGGCAGGGTGCAGGCCCTGATGCCCGCCTCGCCACTGCCGCCGCTCGGTCTCGAAGACCTCGTCACCGGCCCTCCTGCCAACCCCGAGAGTTACCCGTTCCTGCCCGGTGACCGGCTGCTGCTCTACACCGACGGCGTGATCGAAGCCCGTAACCGTGACAACGACTTCCTCCCTCTGCCGGAGACCATGGCGCAGATACCCTCCGGCACCTCCCCACAGGAGTTCCTGGACGAACTGCACGAAGCACTGATCCGCCACACCGAGGGCCGCTTGACGGACGACGTGGCGATGATCCTCATCGACCGACTCGCATGAAGGGGGCTTACAAGCAGGTCAGCGCAGCCAGCCGCGCACTCGTAGCGGCGTAGCCGAGCGGCCGCAGTGCCCGGCCCTCGAAGGTGCGGGCCCCTGCCCCGTCAGGGCACGGGCAGGTTGCGCCGGCGGTTCCTGTTCGACCGGGACCACGCGACGGGCAGGCGCCAGGTGTCGCGTCCGAGCGAGCCTCGGGAGGGAGCGGTCTCTCGCAGGGCCAGGAAGGTGAGGAGGGCGAACGCCACCACGGCGGTGAGGGTACGAGCGTCGTTGAACAGTTCCCAGCGGTGCAGGATGCCCGCGTGGTCGGCCGGCGGTGCGGTGGCGGCCCACTCCTTGATACGGCCGTTGATCGGGACGTTCCCGAACCGGGTGATCAGGAAAGACGCGACGGTCAGGGCCCCTGCCGTGGCCGCGAGGACTCGTGTCCGGCCGCGCGTGAGGGCGGACAGGGCGAGGGAGCTGAGGGCCGAGATCGCCATGGCTCCCTGCACGGTGATCCCGTTCATCTTCATCAGCTCGGCGTGGAAGTCCAGTCTCATGTCGAGCGGGACGGCGTTGAAGGTGGGGACGAGATTCGCGGCGCCATAGCTGAAGGCGCCGGCAAGCAGCCCGGTGGAGAGCAGGGACAGTCCTTGGAGAAGGCGGGTGCGCACGGGGGCCTCCTTGCGAGCGTGGGCGGTAATCGGGTTCAGACGGTGGTGAAGCGGCTGCTTGGTTCCCCCCGGAGCCGACCGCTCGGCAGCCTGCGGCCGAAGGCGAGCAGGAGGAGGTCCTGGGCGGCGCCGTACACGGGAGAGCCGGATCCGTACGACCAGTCCAGGTCCTCGGCGCACAGCCGCACTCCGGAGATGTCGACTCCGAAGAACCTCAGGCCGCTGGGCCGGATCCCGTCGAGCAGCACGCGCAGCCGGTCCTCGGGGACACGCCGGTCGAGGCCGAGAGCGACGGTGATGTCCAGGCCGTGCACCACGTCGTGGCCGAGCGCCGCCATGAGCCCGCCGACCGGTGGCGTCCAGGGGTGGTGCGCACCCTCCCGCAGGAACGCGGAGAGCTCGGCGGTGGAGTGCACAGCCGCGTCCCGGCGCGCAACACGGTCGGTCATCCGGTGCAGGTTCCCCCGCGCCCTGGCCAGTTCACCCATCGTCGCCGACAGGGAGAGCCGGAACCCCATCGACATGTGGGCCGCGACCTCACGGACCCGCCATCCCGTGCAGAGGCTCGGCCCGTCCCACTGATCGTCCCGCAGGCCGTCGAACAGGTCGGCCAGCTCGTGGCGTTCCGCCGCGATCCACTCCCTGACCTCGGCGTTCTTACCCTTGTGAGATGTCGCGTTCTCCATGCGATCAAGCCTGGGGCCAACCGAAACATACTTCCAATAGATTGATGTGCTGCGATCTAGAATCACTGGTTATGGAGCTTCGTCAGCTGCGCTACTTCGTCACCGTCGTCGAGGAAGGCGGTTTCACCCGCGCCGCCGCCCGGCTGCATCTGGCCCAGCCTGGCCTCAGCGCCCAGATCCGCCAGCTGGAGAGAGAGCTCGGCCAACCCCTGCTCGACCGGTCCAACCGGTCGGTGGCGCCGACCGAGGTGGGCCGGGCCGTCCTGCCGTACGCGCGCGCCGCACTGGCCGCCGCGGACGCGGTGCGACAGACCGTGGACGAGCACACCGGACTGCTGCGCGGCCGGGTCACCCTCGGGCTGGTCTCCGGCGCCACGAGCCACGCCTTCGACGTAGCCTCGTTCCTCGCGGACTTCCACAGCGCCCACCCCGCACTGGAGATCGCACTCACCGAGGACACCTCGGAGCGGATGCAGGCCGCACTGCTGTCCGGAGAGATCGACATCGCTCTCCTGGGACCCACCGGGGAAGTACCCCCGCCCGGGATCTCCCACCGCACGGTCCTCGACGCTCCGCTCGCCGCCGCCGTCGCACCCGGCGACCCCCTCCTCATTCCCGCCGACCGCCCCACCGTCCCCCTTGCAGATCTGCGGGACCGCCCGCTGATCTGCCTGCCGCGCGGAACCGGAGTCCGCGCAGCCCTCGAACGCGCCTGCGCACAGGCCGGATTCCGCCCCCGAGTCGCCTTCGAGGCAGCATCCCCCCACGTCCTCGCGCAACTCGCCGCCCGAGGCCTGGGCGTCGCCGTACTGCCCCTCGGCGAGGAGGAACCGGGCCTCGGCGGACCGCTGCGCACCCTGCAGATCGTCGAACCCCGGATGCGTGCCCGTATCGTCCTCGCCTGGCCCGCCACCGGACCCGCGAGCCCTGCGGCCCGGGCACTCTTCGACCGCTTGCGCGAGGTCTTGCCGAAGGCCGCCACGCAGTAGGGCAAGAGCCCAGAAGGTCTCCTTTGGTGAGGCGACGGTAGTCGGCGAACGGGCGCCCTGCCTTCCCGTCGTTGCGAGGAAGACAGGGCGCCAGGCGTGCCCACTGCTCGTCGGTCGGCAGGCGTGAGCGACCGCCCCTGGGCTCGGGCTGCCGACCGCAGCGCGCGCACCGATGTGTCCAAGCCCAGGCCTCGGGCGCCGGGTTGCTCGTCGAGAACGCCGGCCAGGTAGTAGCCCGTGCCGCACCCGACGTCCACGACCGTGCCCCGCTCAGGCGCGGAGTCGGCCGCGAGGCGGGCCACGGCTTGGCGGATGGGCGCGTACCTGCCGGTGGCCAGGAAGCGGTTTCGGGCCTGGACCATGGCTGCGTCGTCGCTGCTGGTGGCGCGGTTGCCCGTCAGGAGGCCGGCATAGCCGTAGCGGGCGATGTCGAAGGTATGGCCCGCCGGACAGCGCAGTGCGCTGCGATCGGGGCGCAGGCGGCGCGTGCGGCACGTCGGGCAGCGCAGCAGGTCGAGGGAGAGTTCGAGGGCAGGGGGAAGCAGCACGGGCACGAGGCACTCCTGGCAGGGGTGATGGGAAGGAACCGTGCGTGCACGCGCGCGTAAGGTCACTACCTCAGGAGGGAACGAGCAGTGCCGGGGAACGTGGTTCACGCACAGCAGGCACACCAAGGAGGGCGACGTCGTTCGACATCGCCCTCAGTGCGTTCCGATCACAGGAAGCAGCAGTGCGGGATGCTCATGAATGCCACGCCATGAGTCTACAAGCCTTGGCGAAGCCCTTCTGGCCCGCCGAAGGCCGAGCGCCTGACGGAGTTCCGACAGTCCCAAGATTCCGACAGCGTCAAGAGCACACCGCCTGCAAGCACGCGGCGGGGCGTGTTCGGCTAGCGGCCGTCGTACATGCTCCAGTGGGTGACCGACTGGCCGCCGGCACCGGAACCGGGATCGAAATACACGGGGCCGGGGATGCTGCCGTCCGCGAGCAGCACGCCCACCCGGCCGCCCCGGTGCGAGGCGCCGAACTCGTCCGACTCCCAGGTCTGGTCCACGCGTGAGATCCCTCTGCTCGATGTGCCAGGCCACCGCTCCGGCAGCACGACCATCGCGCACCCGGCCCTCGCGTGGCAGGGCAATCGTCGAAATCGCGGTCGGGCGCGCGTGCCCAAGACGCTGCCAGGCGCGGATGTGCCGGCTCTGTGGCAGTTTCGCGCGCCAGCACGATCGTGGCGTTTCCCTGGTGGTGCCGCGGTTGCAGCCAGTAGCAGTCAGGGTGTGCCGCCGAGGGCAACACCGGCGGTGTGTGGCTGGTTGCAGCCGGCGCGGGTAAGGCAGGGGGTGGGCTGCGACTGTGGGGAGCGCGGTAGGTTCGGACAATGACCTGGCATGCACACCACCGCGAGTACCTCGAACGCGCCGGCTTGGGAGCGTCTGCGGACAAGATCCTCGCGCGGGCGCAGGAAGAGATCTGGATTGGAGCGACGCCGGGTGATTCCCTTGTGGTCGGCCAATCACGCATCGGCGGGATACCGGATCTGCCGGATGGTGTTGCGTGGCCGCGCCAGCGTTGGACACATACGGAGGTCGAGACCTGGCCGGAGTGGGCGCGCCGGGAGCTCGAAGAGTCGATCGCATCAGGCATCGTCGTGGTCGAACCGGAGTATGTCGCCGCTGCGCTGCCGTTCGTCGCGCAGCTTGATTTCAACGATCTCGCGCCCTTCCAGACCGTGCTGCCCCGGAGTGGTCACCTGTGGCTGTTTGCCGACCAGATGTCCACGATGGGTGAGGCTGGCGGCTATCCCTACGTCGCGAGTGCATGGTTGTTCGAACCTGAGTCCAGGAATCTCACTGCGGCAGTACCGCCACCCTTGCCCGAGCGGTTCGCGGCAGCCGCGCTCTCGTTCGTTCCAGGCACCGCATTGCCGGACTTCTATGACCTCGAGCTGCCGGACGACCAGTGGCGAGCGTATGAAAGCATCCAACACCAGCTCGGGCAGACCGGACCTCGGCACGCCCTGCTGCCCCGCCATGACCGTGGAGTCAGTGACGTGCCGCCCCCGGGCTATACCGCGCTCTTCCGGGCCGACACCGACGACGCGCTCGACATGAACTGGGGCGACGCCGCATGGATTACCTTCGCGGTCCCTGACCATGCACTTGCACAGCAGCGGTTTGACGGACTGAAAGCATTCCGTTGGATTGGATGAAGTATCGGTCCAGGAACTGCCGTGTTGGATAAGACCGGCCGCGCGGCCGACGTTCGCGACCACACGCTGCTGCCTGCCATCCTGGATGCCTACGCCGGCATGGAAGCAGTACTCGGTCCACTGCCGGAACGTCCTCGGCTGGGCCTGGACGCGGGAATGCGACTACCGTCCCGTCCGCGCGCGGTAGCAGGGGAATCCGTTCTGGTTGCGGGCCGGGAGGCGTTGTAGGAATGTGGTGAGTGAAGGGCCTGGGGGCTGCCGAATCAGCTGGTCAAAGCGCAGCAGCTGAACCCTGGCCCGATTCACGGACGACCCCGCGAAACTTGGCGCTCTCCGAGCCATGCTTGTTGTGTCGGCGTCAGGGTCGGCCCCACAGAACTACTCGTACGCCAACGAGCAGGTGGTCCCATTGTCTACGCGCATGTCCCACATGCCCCTCATTTCTGGCAGGTCTCGTACTCTCACGACCACGGCCTCGATCGTCACCGCGGTGCTGGTCGGAGGTCTCCTGACGGCCGGTCCGGCCTCGGCGGCGCCCCCAGTCGGCGCCGTGTCCTTCAGCGGTAAAGTGACCTGCAAGAACGCTTTCCCGGCCCCCAACAACTCTGTCCCCACCCGGGTATCGCTGGACAGCGATGAAGACGATGCGTCGGGTCCCACCAACAACCCGACCAACCGCAGGGCGACGTTCGGCCCCATCACCCTCGATGCCCCGTTGGACTCGCCCTTCAGCCTCACGGCCGATGTCACGTGTAAGGCACCGGGGAAGAAGGCCCAAACGTTCAACAGGACGATCTCACTGGACAACCTCACCGAAGGCGATACGGTCGCGCTGAACATCAAGTAGGCATCCACGCCGCACACCGCACACCCGCTCCGTAAGACCACCGGTCTTACGGAGCAGTCTGCGTCTCCCCGCAGCCGGACAGCCCAGAGCGCGCCCAGGCGGTGAGTGCATACCTTTGCCCGGCCAGTCGGCGCGGGCAGGGGCACAGCCCTCCTCGCCGAGGCCGAGGGCACCCTGCGCGAGCGGCTCCGGGAGGTTCGGCAGCGTGATGGGCCGCACCCGGTGTGGCAGGGGCGGAGCATTTCCGCGTGGTCTGACGTTCGGGCCGGTCAGGAGCGTGATCTGCGGACCGGCGGCGGGGCGACGAACCGGTGCGCGGCCATCGGTACTGGTCGCGCCCGGCTGTTGCCCTTCCCCGGCGGGGGGACCTGGCGGGACCGTCACACCGAGGCGTTACAGTGTGCGCCGCGGCTGAGACGGCTGAGACGGCTGAGACGGCTGAGACGGCTGACTACCGTACTCCTCGGGCAGGGCCCGCCGCATCAGCATCTTGACATGCCGTCAGGGGCGTACGAGGGCCGCCGCCCGGCTGTTGCGGCGCATCCTCGGAAACCGGGAAACAGCCAGGAGACCCATGAGAAAGAGAGCGCGGAGAGCGAGCATTCTCGCCGCCGCCACCGCCGTCGCGGCCACAGGCATGTTCACGGCCGCACCGAACGCCAGCGCGGGTACGTCCGAGATCGCGAACCCCGGCTTCGAGAGCGGCAACGCGTCCTGGAACGAGAAGGTGACCCCGTTCGCAGGCCACCCCATCAACAACTCCTCGGCGTGGCCCGCCCACTCGGGCACCGGCAAGGCGGAGCTGGGCGGCCAGGGCCTGACCGGCATGAGCCGCATCTCGCAGCAGGTCACGGTCCCGGCGTACCGGGTTCCGGTGCTGTCGTTCTGGGTGCGCAGCGACGTGGTCCACGGCGGGGCGAGCGGCTTCGGCTTCCGCCAGCTGATCGTGGAGGCGACGGCGGAGAACGGCACGCCCCATGAGCTGCACGACCGCATGAACAAGGGCGGGACCAACGGTTCTTACGAGAAGGTCACGGTCACGCTGCCCGACGCCTTCTACAGTTCGTCTCCCCAGAAGGTGAACATCAGCTTCATGGTGATCGAGGACGCGGCGAACCGGATGCCGTTCCTGATCGACGACGTCAGCATGGAGTACCGCTTCAAGGCGATCGACCGTCCGGTGGTCATTCCGGGCGGGATCTTCCGGCCCATCGGGGGCTGATCCCCCGCCGGGCAGGGCGGCGCGGTCTGCGTGCCACCACGTGGACCGCGCCGCGATGCCGCCGTTCGTCGCCCGTCGATCGGCGTCCCTGCGGCCGGTCGGGGAACGCCGGGATCGTCGGCCTCGCGCAGCGCGCCTCCGGGCTGTCCGACAACAGTCTCCACATGCTGGTTGCGCTCGCCGACCGCCGTGTCGGTCCGGAACGGGAACCTGTCGGCAAGGCCCCGTTCGGCGCCCCGGGCGACATGCCGCTGACGGGTGACTGGAACAAGGACGGCAAGGACACCTTCGGCGTCTATCGGCCCGGCGACCGATTGCGTTACCAGGCGAGGGACTTGTTCAGCAGCGGGAAGCGCTGCCGCCAGGCGGGGTCGATGTGCGGCATCGGGCCGGAGCAGACGTTCCGGTACTGCCGTCCTTCGTGGTTTGCCGTGCGGGGAAGGTAGCCGCTGAAGAGATCGGCCCTGCCCAGGTCGTCGTGGAGGTGTGCGGCGCAGTCCGAGACGGGGTCCACGGACGCGGGGGCAACGGCGTGGAAGGTGCCGTCTTCCAGTCGGAACGCCTTGTCCTCGCCGTGGTCGACGCCGCAGGCGGCGACCAGCCTGCCGTCCCGGAAGACGGCCGCGTACTCGTGGAGGAGCCGGCCCCCGAAGGTGCTGTCACTGATGAGGACCATGGGCGCGGCAAGACTCAGGAACGACCCCAGCAGGCAGTCGGTGTCGTCCAGCGCGTCCAGCGGATCGGGGTCCACGGGGACGCCCGCCGCAGCCCGCCAGGCGTCGAGGTCGGCGGGCTCAAGCCCCTTCTCGTCGAAGACGACCCTGTTGGCCGTCGCATACTCCAGTTCCCACGGAGCAGGGAGCACCCAGCCCTCCGGAAGGTCGGGGTTGCCGGTGCGCAGGGCGTAGGCGGAACCGCCTGGTATCACTGTGTCGTAGAGCGGCAGCACGCTGTCCTGCAGCGCGAGCACGCAGTTGAGGTGGAAGCCCATGGCGCTGATCGTCGCATGCTGCGTGTCGGCGCTCGACCACGGCTTCCTGCAGGGCCGTGATCGTCCGTCCGCCCTTGCCACAGGCAGCGCCATCGTCCGGCACGGCAACCGACACGCCGTCGGCGTCCTCGATCCCCCGGGCCGGAGCGGGTCCGCATCCGTTCGCGGGTGCCCAGCACACGGTGCCTCTGAAGTGCGGGCCCGAGAGACGGCGCCACGGGGGCGAACGGGTGGAACGCCTGGCTCAACCGCCTCTGACTCCTCCCACGACCGCTGCGGCGGCGCGGGGCCCGACCCTTCCGGCGGATCGAAGGGCCGGACCCGGTTCATACCGTGCTACCGAAGGGTTCCGAGAGGAGGGGGCGAGTCACTCGACCCATATGTACAGGGCCCACCGGCTGCCGGACGGGGTGCAGTAGGCGGGGCCGGCGTATGACGCGGCCAGCGAGTAGCACGTCGATTCTGAGTAGCGGCCGTCAAACTTCCAGTACCCAGCCTCGGTCGATGTCGTAACGGCCTGGGAGGGTGCAGGAGCTGCCTGTGCGGTGGCGGCGCCGCCCACCAGCGCAGTGGCCCCCAGGGCTATACCGGTGAGTAAGAGACGTGCGCGCATGTGTGTTCCTTTCGTGAATGCCCTTGTTCCGAGCCTTGCTGTCGGCAAAAGACTCCACCCAGCCCGGTGCAGGATTCGACTCGTTTCGACCTGTCCCGAAACGAGCGCGATCGGAAGGATCAACCGCGAGCGCGTGTGAGGGGGCGTCGTGCTACGGATTCACTTCACTGCCGGGGATCTGGCGCAAGTACGGGTCATGGCGTTGGGGCCGCTCGCAGAGACGCAGCTGAGCCTGCGGACTGTGCAGGGGCGTGACCGTGCCGTGCTCTTCGGCGGGTGGCGTGCGCGCACCGGTCCGCGGATCAGCGCCGATGGGAGGGAGACGGCGCGGTTTCTCAGCCCTGTTAACGGGGGGCTGGTGGATCTGTTCACCCTGGTGGGCGCGGCGGGCTGTATGGAGGAGGGGGTAGAGCGGCTGGTCGGCGCGCGGGACCGGCTGCGCGTGGAGCTTTCCGTACTTCCCCGCACGGTGACGCGGCGGGCACCGTGGCTGACCGAAGCGATGGATGCGGAACCGCAGGCGGTGCGGAGGCTGGCCGTCGGACTGCAGGACTGCCACCGAGTCGCGGTTGCCCCGTACTGGGGTCGTATCGATCAGCACGTGGAGGGGGAGGTGGCGCGGCGTGGGCGGCTCATGGTGCAGGGTGGGGTGGGGGCGCTGCTCGACAGCCTACGCCCGATGGCCGTGTGGAAGCCCCCCGTGCTGGAGATCCCGGCCTATCAGCGCCTGGTCCACCCGGGGGTGGACTTCCACTTGGCGGGCCGTCCGTTCGTTCTGGCTCCGTCGGTGTTCTGCGGGCCGGTTCCCCAACTGTTCGCCAATCCTCAGGCCGACCCGGTTGTCATGGTGTATCCGGCTCTGAGCAATCCGGTTGATGCGGCGGCCATATGGGCTTCCCCCTCCGCCGATGCGCGGCGGGTCGATGCCCCGGTACCGTCGGCTCTGACCGCGCTCCTCGGCCGTACCAGGGCCCTCGTGCTGTGCGTCATAGCCGACCACCCCGGGTGCACTACCACTCAGCTCGCACAGCGGGCGGGCATATCACCGGCCAGCGCCAGCGAGCACGCCACCACCCTGCGCAGCGCCGGGCTGACCACTCTCACCCGGGAACGGAAGGCCGCCCTCCATACGCTGACCCACCTCGGCCTCACCCTGCTCAACACCAACGGATCGGCTCGAACCGTGCGGCCGACCTACGAGGTCGCATCACGCACCGCGGGACCTATCCAGGGCCGGCCCGGCCGTCCGGCTGCGGACCGGCCCTGGGAGCCTAGGCGATGGTGATGCCCACCCTTTGGTATGCCTGGTCGATCGCCGCCTGCGCGGCGGTCCGCAGGGCGGCATTTCCGGAGAGGTAGGTGGCGGTGACGTCCCGCAACGCCCGGTGCATGTCCGGGAATTCCGACTCCATCAGCAGTCGTACCAGGGAGAGGTAGATCAGCAGCGCCCACTCCTCGACCTTGAGGACCGGCCGGCCCGCCGCGTCCACCGAGGTGAGGAGGTGGAACATCGCCTTGTTGTGGATGTTGCTGTTGGTGTGCACTCCGCCGCTGTCACTCGTCGTGTGCAGGTAGTCGCGCATGTGGTCGGGATCGCCGGTCCGGGTGGGATCGCTCAGGTCGCGCAGGGGCCGCCCGTTGCCGCCCAGCCCGGCCCCGATGTCCCAGTTCCAGGTGCCCACGTCGTCGTGGTCCGGCGCCTGGTACCAGTTGGCGATGATGACGCCCATCGTGTCCGCCAGCGATTCGTTCAGGGCGCCGGACTGGTCCTGGTAGATCAGGTTGCTGGAGGTCTCGATCACCCCGTGGGTCATCTCGTGAGCGATCACGTCGAGATGGCGGGCCAGGCTGACCAGCCGGGCCCCGTCGGACACCTGGCCGTACCACATCCGCCTCTTGTACCAGACGGCGTTGAACCACTCGGGTCCCGGCCCGTCCTCGTGGTAGGTGCAGTTGACGAGGGAGACCAGGTCCATGTCGGCGTCGTCGATGCCGTTCCGGTAGAGCTGGTCGCGGTAGTACTTCTCCACCCGCTCGGCATTGACATGGGCCGAGACCCCGGCCCGGTGCCCGGTGCCGAAGTCCGCCTGCGGCGAGCCGATCGCCGAGGCCGGCAGCGGGGCGGTGTCGATGTCGGCGAAGTCCAGGTCGTAGGTGGCGATCTGCCGCTGCCGGTCGTGGAGGAGGAAGGAGCCGTCCCGCCGGCTGCCCTGGAACCGGTGACGGGCACTGACCTCGTCCTCGCCCTCCAGCCGGGTGGGCACGGCGATCGTGGGAGCCATCCCGTACGACTTGAGGATCTCGCCGGAGTACGCGTCGACGAGGTAGCCGGTGAGCGGGAAGGCCTCGCGCGGCGACGCGCCGAGGCCATGACCGCGCTGGCCCTCCTCACGGCGGTTCTCCGACAGTTGGGACGGCACCTCACGCAGGTGCCAGGCCAGGTGCCAGTGGTCGTCCCGGCTGACGTACGCCAGGGTCGGTGGCGGCAGCTCCTCGGCGCTGACCGTGCTCCCGGTGACCGTCTTGACCCGCTCCAGCGCCTCCGTGCCCGACAGTTCCGGCACGGAGCCAACGCCCGTCACCTCGCCGAGCCTGCCGTCCATCGATACCAACCGCTGGTTCTCGTCGATCTCGACCAGCACCTCGGCGCCGAAGACGGGGATCTCCTGCTGGGTCTGCTCGAAGCGGACCAGAGTGGTGCCCGTGCCGGCCTGGTGGCGCTCCATGCTCAGGGCGAGATCGGGCACCCGCTCGGGCCGGTCCTCCCGAACGGCCTCACGCAGCGCCGTCGAGTCCTCCTGAGCGAGCTTCTCGGCCAGGTAGAAGCGTGCGGCGGACTCGGCGGAGTTGAAGCTCCGTCGCTCAGCACCCTCCGGGGCGCCCACCCCGCGCACCGACTCGGGGCCTGGAGGCGTGCCTTCCGCCTGCGGGTCGTCGGTGAAGTGATAGCGGAATCTTTCCAACTGTGACATGACTGTGTACACGACCCCTCATGACAGCCCACCCTCCGCGCCCCTCGCTCTTGCTGCCCTGCCCCATCGCGCGCGTCCACTTCAAACGTCACACCGGTCGGCACGGGCGGCAAGTGGACGGCTCGGTGTGCAGTGCGGTGCGGTGCGCTCCGTACCCGCAGCCCGTATTCGCTTCAACTGTGCGATGTTCAATGGCATCGGCCTTCGCTCTGGGGTGCGAGGACGCAACCGCAGGACGAGGATGGAGTGGTCGGGAGCCTGTTCTCGGAGCAGCGGGCCCGGTCGCTGGCCGGGCGCGTGGCCGTCGGCCCCTGGGCTTCCGGGTCACGGAGGAACTTCAGATGCCCGTGCTCTTCTTCGACATCGGGGGGACCCTGGCGGATGCCCGTATCGAGGCCGACGACTCGTTGACGCTTCTGCCCCGGCCGCGTGTCATGGCGGTGCTCGACTCCCTTGGTGAGGTTCCCAAGGGCATCATTTCCAACCCCGGAACACGGGAAGGGGCGGCTGCGGCGGCCCTGCGTGAGGCGTTCCCCGGCCGTTTCACGGACGACGGTCTCGTGCATTGGGGTCCGAAGAACAGCCGGATGCTCTTCGACGAGGCGGTCGCGAGCGCGGCGGGCGGGGCCGGCGGGGCTGGTGCGGCTGATGCGGCTGATGCGGCTGGTGCGGGCACGGAGGAGCAGGCCGTGGCGCCGGACGAGTGCGTCTTCGTGGGCGAGGACCCCCAGGAGCGTGCGTTCGCCCGGGAAGCGGGAATGCGGACCGCGGCCCACCCCGTGTTCGCCCTGGCGGCCGTGGAGAACCGACCCGTCTTCTGGACACGGATCGAGCTGCCGGAGGGCCGGGAACTGTCCGACCTGGCAGTGATCGCGAACGAGGCCGAGGTCGTTCCGGCGCATGTCGCCTCCGAGCGGCTCGTGCTCGCCATGGCGAGCACGAGCGGTGCCGAGGCGCTCCAACGGGCCGGGTTCACCGTGGACGTGCGGGGGAACGTGGAGGACACGGCGGCCTTCCTCATCCGCGACAACCGTCCGCTCCCGGCCGTCGAGGCATTCGGGAACGCTCCGTCCGTATCCCGGCCGGTGGCCGAAGCGCCGCTGCGCGCCACGGCCGTCTTCGGTTACGTCGCCGGCGAACTGGCGGCAGCGGCAGCCCCGCCGGTCGCCTCGCTGGGGCCGGCACCCGGCGGTGTCTATCTCGCCGCGCCTGCCGGTGCCCCCGTCGAGGAGGTGCACCTGCCGAACGCGAAACCGGGACACACCGAACGGCTGCTACCGGACCCGGCACTCCTCACCCGCCACGCAGAGGCCCCGCCGGAACGCCTCACCGCGGGGCTCGGTGACGGCCTTCCCTCCCCACAGACGATCGCCGCGGTCCGTGCGGCCGTGACTCCCGAGGTGCTGCGCCGGTATGTGGCATGCATCTCCGGCATCGAGCCGCTGGTTGAGGGCAGACCGTTGAAGGTCCGCAGCAGGGACGCGTCGGCCGAGGACAACGCACGGGTCGTCGAGGCGCTGGCGCGCCGCTTCGAGGACCTCGGATTGGCTGTCCGGCGGCACCCGTTCCGGTGGCGCGAACATCGGCTGCTGAATGTGGAAGCCGAGCACACCGTCCCCGGCGCAGAGTCCACCGTGCTCATCACCGCACACATGGACTCCACTGCGGCAAACGGCGTCTTCGTCAACGCGAACGGCGAGCCGCGCCCCTACGATCCGGCCGTGGACCCCGCGCCGGGTGCCGACGACGACGGCAGCGGCACAGCGGCCGTCATGGCCGCGGCGGAGTGTCTGAGGGCGCTGCTCGCGAACGGCAGGTCGCCGACCCGGAACGTGCGCTTCGTGCTGTTCAACGCCGAGGAACAAGGGCTGGTCGGCAGCAAGTTCTACGCACGGGCCGCCGCTTCGGCAGGGGACCGCATCGCCGGCGTCTTCCAGATGGACATGATCGCGGGCCGGCAGCAGGGCAGCGTGCCCATCGTCGAGATCCACAGCGGCTCCTCGGTGCCGGGCCCGGTCGTGAGCGCGTCCGACGCGCTGGGAGGCTCGGTCGCCCGTACCGTGCCGGTCATCGACCCCGAGGTAACGGTCCAGCAGCTCACCGGCCCCGACGACCCGGCGGTGGGGCGCAGCGACCACGCGAGCTTCCATGAGCGGGGGTGGGCAGCCGTCGCCGTCTCCGAAGACCTGTTCTCCACTCCCGACGGAGAGCCCGGCACCGGCACACGTCAATACCACACCCCGGGCGACACCCTCCTCGACCAGGACCACAGCACGGAGTTCGCGGCTACCCTCGCGCGTTCCGTCACCGCGACCGCCTTCACGCTCGCCGGTCTGTGACATCGGTTCGCGCCGTCCATCCGGGAAATAGCCGCCAGGCCACGCCGGACGCCGGACAGGGACCGGCGGCGGACCGGCACCGGCTGCCCGGCAGGCGGCGTCGAGGTCGCCGGTGAAGTGACTGCCGAGCCGGTGCCACCCGAACCGCCCATGCGGAACCAGCCGGACACGGGCGGCTTGAAGAGCCGTGTCCGCGGACGGGGCCGGGCGTACGCGGTGCCTCCGGCGCAGTAGCGGGGGCCCACGGTGCGCCGGGCCGTCCCGGACCGGCAACGGCACGCGGAGGAACCCGAGAGGGCCGCATGACCACGGGGCACCGCCAAACCGGTTGGCCGAGCCGCCTCGCTGCTGCCCCTGTCGGTGGTGCCTCCCTGCTGCCGACGGGAGGCGGTTCGCCATGGCGGTGTGACACGACGCGGGCGGCAGGCGTGCCACCGACTGGTGCCTCCCGTTTCAGGTGACGAAGATCGCGCAGGCCAGGGATGCAGTGAGCTTTTTCAGCGTGGCCACTGATCGGGTGACCGGGGTGGGTGCGCAACGGGCGGGGCCCTCGGGTTGTTGAGCGGGATGTCTGACGTCCGCAGCTCTTCAACTCGGGGGCCTCGTTGGTTCCTTATCGTGCCGTACTCGATGTCCCCCATGCACTCGTGGAGTGGGTCACGATGCTCATCCTCACCCAGGAGGGTGACCGGCGGTGCAGGCTCCCGCCTTCGCAGCGGGCTCTGGTCGCGTTGGCGTACCTGCGGAAGAACGACACCCTGCAGCAGGTGGCGGCCGGCTTCGACATCAGCGTCGGCACCGCACACGCCCACGTACACGCGACGGTGCAGCACCTGGCCCGCCTCGCCCCTGGCCCGAGCGCCGCACTGCGGTCGGCCGATGCCCGGTACGTCCTGCCGGACGGCACCCTTGCCGAGTGCGACCGGGTCGGCGACAGCCGAGGCGACTCTTCGGGCAAGCACCGCCGCACTCCCGACTCCGCCGGCCCGTCGAGAGAACGATCGCCCGGATCAAGACCTGGCGCATCCTCCGCAAAGCCCGCTGCAGCCCCACCGGACGACTAATTGTCAAGAGTTGTGGACGATGAGAGTCGCTGAGGCGGCGGCGCAGTGGACGGGGGCGTGTTCGGTCAGTCGTAAATCTCGAGATGCAGGATGGTGGCCCAGTCGCTGGTGACCAGCAGCAAGTCGCGCCACCATATGTAGCCCGTCGGGCCGTAGACGTCGGCGCAGGCTCGGACGGGTCCCAGATGTGCTTCGATGAGGTCGGCGACGCCGTCGGCGAGTTCGCCTGCCTGCCGGATCTCAACCGGCGTGCGCAGGTTGGCGTCTGGCCACTTCTTGGCGGGCTGCATGTACCCGTCGGTCACCTCTCGGCGGAGGATGTCCCGCCAGGCGTGCGGTGACTCGAACGGGTGGATCGCCGTTCCTACCTGGTGTCCACTGGTCCCCGCGTCGTACACGGCTTGAGCGAGACCCTTCATCCCGTCATGGCCGGGTGCCGTCCCGGCCACTGGGACTACATGGAGCAGCTCTATGGACGACACATGGTTGCAGTCGTCGAGCAGCTCCTCGAGCGGTTCAGCTGCGGCTTCCACCGCGTCGGGAGCGTCGAGTGGGTTCACCATGGGGGCTTCTGGGTCCTCTGTGCGGTTCTGCGGTTCGGCCTCAGTGTGTCAGCTGAGCACGTTCATGCTGCGAGGTTTTTGGGGCGTTCGACGAGCTGACCGCGTTCGAAGCGGGCCCCGGCGCGGACCAGCGGGACGAGGTGGGCGCCGGTGATCGCGCGTCGCCATCGGGCCTGGGCGGACTCGACGAGCTTGAACACCATCGCGAGGGCGGCGGCCGGACTGCCGGCGCCGCGGGTGACCTTCGTGCGGAGCTTGACGGTGGAGAAGGTCGACTCGATCGGGTTCGTGGTCCGCAGGTGGATCCAGTGCTCGGCCGGGAAGTCGTAGAACGCCAGCAGCTCTTCCTGGTCTTCGGTGATCTTCACAACGGCCTTGGGGAACTTCGCGCCGTAGGTCTTGGCGAACGCCTCGATCGCCTGCTCGGCGTGTTCGCGGTCCTCAGCGTTGTATATCTCCTGCATCGCCTTCGCGGTGCCCGGCTGTGCCGACTTCGGCAGGGCGTTCGAGACGTTGCGGGCCTTGTGAACCCAGCACCGTTGGTGGCGGGCGCCGGGAAAGACCTCGGCGAGCGCCTTCCACAGGCCCATCGCGCCGTCGCCGACGACCAGCCCCGGGTCGCGCATCCCGCGACGGCGGCAGTCACGCAGCAGGTCGGCCCACGACTCGGTGCTCTCCCGCAGCCCCTCCGCCCGCGCGATCAGCTCCTTGGTGCCGTCCAGCCGCACCCCGAGAAGGACCAGCACGCACGAGTGCGCCTGCCCGAGCCGGACCTTCGGATGGACCCCGTCGGCCCACACGTAGACAAAATCGCGGTCCGTCAGCGGTGGCCCGCACCCACGCGGTCCATTTCCTCTGGCGCCCGGCGGATGGCCGTTGACCTGTCTGGCCCAGCCGTTCGGGGATGAGACCTGGGTCTATCCGCTGGGAGGCCGCGATGGATGACAAGCAGCAGCCCACGCGGTTCGAGGACCTGAAAGCCGCTGACCGGAGGCGGCTGCGGTGGCTGGCGTCACCCTCTGGGTCCGCGCCGTTCCCGACCCCGGACCGTCCGTCGCCGTCGCCGTCGCCCTCACCCTCGTCTCGGCATGGCCCTCCTGCTCGTCAGCCCGCTACGCATCCTCCCGTTCACCGCGGGGGCCTTGGGGCTGCTCTGCCTGGCCACCGCCCAGCCACTGCTCACGCCGTTCCACGGCGGCTGACACGCGGCATGCGGCCGGTGGGCGGTAATTCTTCCGTGATCGGGAGTTGCATCGAACGATCCGCAGTCCCGCTCGTAGCGCTTACGTCTCTCGGGACGGCGAACTCCGAGCCATCGAGGCGTATCAGGCCGATGTGCCGATAAACCCTCCGGGTCGAAACCCCGTTGCCAACGACGGCGACCTGGGATGATCCTCCGTACATGGACCTTCCACATCAAGCGATCGAACTGGGTGACGTGACACTTCGCCGTTTCGACTGCCAGGCGGACCTTCCGGAGTTGTTCGAGGTCATCGAGGAGTCGCTGGAACACCTGCGCCCGTGGATGCCGTGGGTTGCCGAGCACAGCCTGGCGAGGACCGCCGATTTCCTGGCCCGCCGCCAGGAGGCTTGGGAGAGCGGCCGGGCATTCACCTACGCGATCGTACTGAGCGGGGCCATCGTCGGCGCCTGCCAGCTGTTCCGACATGACGACAGCCCGGCCAACGGCCGCGAGATCGGCTACTGGCTGCACCCGGCAGCCACCGGCCGCGGCGTGGCCACCCGGGCCGCCCGTGCTCTGGTCGACCAGGCCTTCCGCCTCCCCGGCGTCGACTACGTCGAGGTCGTCCACGACCCAGCCAACCGCGCCAGCGGTGCCGTTCCGGCCCGACTCGGCTTCACCGAACACCTTCGCCGGCCTTCCGAGCGCCTCGGCCCGGCCGAAACCGGCGAACATCAGGTCTGGCGGCTGACCCGCCATCAGGCGGACAAGCTGGCCGCAGAGGCCTGTTGACGGGCACAGGCACCTGCCGGCGCCGAGCCGCCGGCAGGCCCGGCCCAACTGGCCGCGCCCGACCATGCGCATTCGGGACCCACGCCGACTCAGTCCGGCAGGGCGAACAGCCCGCCGACGCCCACAAACAATGCGAGATCGGTATGTTTCGGGCGCGGAAGGTGCCGCCGGCTGCCGAGGGAGACCAGCCTCTACGCGGCTCGGCCGCCGGATCTCGGATTGCTTCCTGCACGGCTCTCCGGCACACCGAAGAAGGCGGCTGTCCCGGTCAGCTCCAGCAGACGTCTCACGGGCCGGCTTGCGTCCCTGATGAGCAGTCGGCGGTGTTCGCGCCGGATGCGCTGCCGGGCGCCCAGCAGCACGTTCAATCCGGAGCAGTCACAGAAGTCGACGGCGGACATGTCCAGTGTGATCAGGCCGCCTTCCTCGCAGGCCGCCAGGGCGGCGGTGAGGGCCTGCTCGAGGTGCCTGGCGGTGTGCAGGTCGATCTCACCGCTGACCCGGAGGACCGTACCTCCTTCACCGGGTGTCACATCCGCAGCGATGCCGCGGTCGTCGTCCTCAAGCGCCGGGACATCGTGCAGAGCGGATACAAGGAAGGGGTGCATGAGCCCTCCACGACCGGATCGTGGTTCCTGGACAGGATTGTCATCCTCTGCCTGCTATACGTCAATATTTACGCGAAAATCATCTCGTATGATTGCTTAGCGTGACAGAAAGGGGCATGGCAGACATGAGAGGTGTTCGCGAACACCGCCCGGAGTGGACGTTTCTCACCCACCACGCCCGCGTCCTGCTCGCGATCTCCCGTGATCCCGGCGTGCGGCTCCGGGACGTCGCGCTCACCTGCGGCGTGACCGAACGCACGGTGCAGGCGATCGTCGCCGACCTCGATGAAGCCGGGTACCTCATCCGGACCCGCGCCAAGGACGGCCGCCGCAACCACTACGCCATCGTCCCCGGCCACCGCAGCCACGCAGTACCCGGGCCAGGACCGACTGACGGAGACGTGGGCGGATCCGCCCAGCCTGACCCGGCTCGGTCGGCGCATGACCGGTTGACCTGGAAAAACGGGCGTTGGCTCCCGGCATCGCCTGCCCTGCAGGCCGGCTGTCGTCGTCCAGGCGCCCCTCGACCGGGCCCAGTGCCGCGATGCGGCCGGCCGACCAGCGGGATGGCCCGGCGAGAGGACTTCGTCAGGGGTCCGGCGCCGCTGGTCGCTCTCGTGGCTGATGAGGTCGATGCGCTGGATCAGGGTGTGGATGCGGTCCGCGAGTGTGGGGGCGGCCGCGCGTAGGTGAGGTTCGGCCGCCACGAAGGGTGCCAGCAGGTCGGCGGGGGCGCTGCGGCGCGTGCCTGGAGCACAGGGGGTTCGAGGTCGGCCTCGGACCGCCTGCCGAGTGCCGCGGATCGCGCATGGGTGAGGCGTGAGCGGACAGGCGCCGACCATGAAGCACACAGTGACACCGGAGAACGGTGACAACCGCCGACCAGTGGATGCGGGTCCCAGCAGGCGGGTCGAGGAGCGGGCGCCCGACCGGCTCTCACAGTTGCCCAGACGGTCCTGGATGGCGGTGCTGCGCGGCACGATCAAGGAGTTCAAGGGCGACGAGCTCACCGACCGTGCCGCGGCTCTGACCTATTACGCGGTATTGGCCGTCTTCCCGGCGCTCCTGGTGCTCGTCTCTCTCCTGGGCGTTGCGGGTGAGTCGGCCACCAGGCAGGTGCTGGACGCCGTGCAGAAGCTGACGCCCGGCGCCATGCGCGACGTGATCAGCGACGCCGTGCAGCGGTTGCAGGGCACCGGCGGAGTCGGATCCCTCCTGGCCGTCGCCGGTCTGGCCGTGGCCGTCTGGTCCGCCTCCGGGTACGTCGCCGCATTCATCCGCGCCTCGAACGCCGTCTACGACATGCCCGAGGGCCGTCAGGTGTGGAAGGTCCTGCCGCTGCGTCTCGCTTTGACCGTGACGCTCTTGCTCCTGGCTGTCGCCAGCGCGCTCATCGTGGTGTTCACCGGTGCTCTGGCCCGGCAGGCGGGCGCGGTCCTGGGGGTCGGGGACACCGCAATGACGGTGTGGGCGATCGCAAAGTGGCCGGTCCTCGTCCTGCTCGTCACGGTCATGATCGCGATCCTGTACTGGGCCGCGCCGAACACCAAGGGCCGCGGCTTCCGGTGGGTCACCCCCGGCAGCCTCCTCGCGCTCGTGATCTGGATGATCGCCTCGGCCGGCTTCGCGTTCTACGTCGCCCACTTCGGCTCCTACAACCAGACCTACGGCACCTTGGCGGGCGTGATCGTCTTCCTGGTGTGGCTGTGGATCACCAACCTGGCCATCCTCCTCGGCCTGGAGTTCGACGCCGAGATGGCTCGCCAGCGTGCCATCGCCGGCGGGCACCCTGAGGACGAAGAGCCCTACACAGAGCCCCGGGACACTCGTGCGTGGAGCGAGGAGGACCGCCGGCGCCTGGAATGAGCCTCCTGCGACCCGGCGAGCGGTACGACAGCAGACCTCTGCCAGCTGTGCGCAAAGGTGACCACCGGCTCACGCGACGTACCGCCGCCCTGGGACTCGTCCCACTCGGCATCGGAGAGTTCATGGCAACGTTTCACCAGCCCGTGATCCACAATCCAAGATCACTTTGACGACAGGCGCCAGGGGCGATCCGCCGAATTCATGGTCCAGACCATCGTCTGCTGACGTAGCTCGGCGCCCTTGTAGCGGGCGCCGGGGACCAGCCGGGTCGGGCCCTGCGGGGTGAAGCCGTGGCGGATGAAGAACCGTACGGCCCGTGGGTTCTCGACCAGGGTCTGGAGGTGGCAGCCGGGAGAGCCGCTCTCCCTGACCCGGTCCAGCCAGTGCTCCATCAGTCCGTCGGCGGCGCCGGTGCCCCTTCTGGCCGCAAACGTTCGCCGGGTGGTCTTGGCGTTGTCAAGTAGTGTCAAGGCTGTGGGGACGACACATCGGCCCGCCGTGCGGGTGATCTGCCCGGATGCTGCCCAGCGCCTGCTCCTTCTCCACCGGCGTGATCCGTTCGACGGTGTGATGCTCTGGGAGCCGGCTGGTGGCGGCATCGAACCAGGTCCCTTCGCGAGTGGGCATCCTCCCCGGCGGATACCTTTCTCGCTGCGGATACGGGCGCGTTCTCGGCGTTGCGCGGCGAGGACGTCGGGGTGACCTGCGTGTGTGTTGCGCCAGCGCAGGTGGCGGTGGAGTCCGCGGGTCTGCTCCGGCGAAGCCGGGCACGAGCTGGCGGAGGAAACGTGCCCGAGATGTGGGCCGACGGTCACCCGCCCCGGTCGCTGGGCGCGGCGAGCCCGGCGGCCCTGGACGGCCCCGGCGTTCCGGGGCCGCGGCGTCGCGGCCGGCCTGGTCGGCGCGCAGCGGGTCTCACCCTGTGCGTCAGCCGCTCGCGCGGTGCAGGGGGATCTCGGCCCACACCTGCTTGCCGCCGCTGAGCGGCACCGAGCCCCAGGCCATCGACGTCGCCTCGACGATGAGCAGCCCGCGGCCGCCGGTCGACTCCCAGCTCACCGACACCGGTTTGACGGGGCTGCGCGGGGACGCGTCGTTCACGGCGATCCGCAGCCGGTCCGCCGAGAGGATCAGGTCCATCCCCACCTCGCCCTGTGTGTACGCGATGGCGTTGGTGACCAGCTCGGACACGACGAGCAGAGCCGCGTCGAGTTCCTCCTCCACGCCCCAGGACCGCAGGATGCGCGTGGTGAAGCGGCGCGCGTGCATGACCGCCTTGGGCAGTCGCCACACCGTCCAGTGGCTCCGCAGCGGCCGGACCCCTGTGCCGTCGTAGCGCAGCAACAGCAACGCCACGTCGTCGTCGCGGCGGCCCACACCGATGACCAACTCGTCGGCCAGCCCTCCGACACCTACCGGGTCGGCCGCGGCGAGCACGTCGCACACCCTCCGCATGCCCTCTTCCACAGGCAGCCTGGCGGACTCGACCAGGCCGTCCGTCAGCAGAACGAGCAGGGTTCCGGGGGCCAGCCCCGCCTCGTTCATGGGGAATTCGGCATCCGCGAGCACGCCCAGTGGAGGCCCGCCCTCGACCGCCATCTCCTCGGTGACGCCATCGGGATGGCGCAGTATCGGCGGCAGATGGCCGGCCCGTACGACCCTGGCAATGCCCTCCTCCATGTCGAGGTCCACATATCCGCAGGTGGCGAAAAGGTCGGTCTCCATGCCAACGAGCAAACGGTTGGCCCGCGCGACCACCACATCCGGCGGGTGGCCCTCCACCGCGTAGGCCCTGACCGCCGTACGCATCTGGCCCATGATGGTGGCGGCTGCCGCGCTGTGCCCCTGTACATCCCCGATGACGAACGCCACATGACTGTCACTGAGCGGAATGACGTCATACCAGTCGCCGCCGACCTCGAGTCCCGCCGTCGCGGGCAGGTAGCGGGCGACAGCGACCCCGCCCGGCAGCTCCGGGAGCTTACGGGGCAGCAGACTGCGCTGCAGCATGGTGGCGAGTTCGTGGCCCGCGTCCAGTGCGTGGGCGCGCACCAGAGCCTGCCCCGCCAGCCCCGCGGTCACGGTCAGCAGCGACCGCTCCTCCGGTCCGAACCGGTGCTCCGCGTCCCACCCCACCAGACACACCCCGGCCATCCTGCCTTCGGCGGGCAGCGGCACCACCGCGAGACCACCGGGCCCGATACCCAGAAGACCAGGCTCGAGAGCCGCTCCCGGCGGCCACAGACTCATATGCCCCCCGCGCAGCGCGCTCTGCAGGGTGGACAGGTCGCCGAGCGACACGTCGGGCCACTCGGACCGCCATTGCGAGCGCCAGACCTCGGGCCAGGCATCGGGCTCCGGAGGGTCGAGGGCGGTGACGATGAGCCGCTCGGGCTCCAGTTCGCCGACCGCGACCCGGGAGGCGCCGAGCGGCTCGCGCAGGGCGGCGATCACCAGCCGGCTGACCTCTCGGATGGTCGCCGCTCCCGCCAGCATGGCCGACAGCCGCTGCACGAGGGAGACCTCGTCGGCGCTGGGGCGCAGGTAGGTGGCATCGGCCACCACGCCCAGGACGCGCTGAGGTGTGCCATCGGCGTCCACCTCCACACGGCAACGCAGCCCCAGCCAGCGCAGCTCGCCGTTCGGGCGGCGGATACGGAACGCCAGTTGCTGTCCGGCGGCGACCAGCCGGTCCGGCTCCACGATCGCCATCAGCGCGGGCATGTCGTCGGGGACGGCGCAGGCAAGGAGGGTCTCCACCTGCCCGTCGAACTGCTCGGGAGGCAGACCGAGGAGTTCCAGCACATGCGCGTGGGCCTCCATGCGGCCGGTGCTCAGCTCCAGGATGAACGCGCCGCCTTGGTGAGGCACCAGGGACTGACTCAGGTGTGCCTGCGGGGTTTTGCGCCCGGTCAGACGAGCGGCGACCGCTTCGAGTCCGGCAGCCACCTGATCGGCGTAAAGCTCCAGGAGGCTGCGGTCGTCAGCGCTGAATCCGTCCCCGACCTCGCCGGCCACGATGAGGCACCCGAGCTCCTGGTCGCCGTGTCCCAGTGGCAGTGCGCCCAGCGAGACCCTGGCCGGCGAATGGGGGTCACCGTCCCGATTCCGGGCGGGGAAGTAGTGGGGGTCATCCTCCATGAACGTGGCGAGTTCCTTGGGAGTCAGCCACAGCGGGCGGCCGGAGCGGAAGGCATTGGCGGCGGGCGAATGGCCGGCCACGGCGAGGATCGCGGGCAGTCCGTAGAGGACGCTGCGGTTTCCGGTCAGCTCGGCCAGATGGAGTTCCCTGTCCTGCTCGGCGACCACGTAGACGGCGGCAAGCTCAGCCCCGCAGAACGCAAAGCGATGTCTGGTCACTGTCTGTATCACCTCCTCAAGAGGATGCCCCCGCCGACCGCCCTCTCTCCATGCTGTCGCGCCCGGGACCGTTCGGGCGAGTTAAGAACGCAGCGGCCGAAAGGGGCCGGTACCACCTACGCTGCGTGACCATGCCGTGACGGGGCCGGGGGGTGTCGGGTACGGCCCGGGCCGACCGGGCTCTTGCCTGCGCATTCGCCATCCGAGGGCAACCTGGCTCGACCGCATCCTGGACACCTGCCCCGCCCTGGCAGCCGCCCGCGACCTCGCCCACGATTTCAGCGCCATCGCGCGCGAACCCCGAGGCAGCGACCTCACCCTGCCCTGAAGCTCGGGCGCCGTCGAAGGCCAGGTCACATGCATCAAGCTGATCAAACGTAGATCGTACGGCCGAGCGTCCTTCGCTCTCGTGCGGACCCTCGCCCTCCCCCAGCTGCCCTGACCATCCCGACCGCGCCGTGCTTGGGCCGTCAGGCACTCTGCGTGCGGCCCGTCGGAGCCCACCTCGACCGGGGTAACCAGCCCCGCCTCGGCGATGTGCGCCCCGCCACGCGGGTGGCCCCGCGATGTGGCGGCAGGACCTGAATCGGCTGATCCTCAGCTTGCCGGGGCTGGCGGCGCTGGGAGCGCTGCTCTTCACCTGGATGCAGGTGGGTCAGACCGCGCAAGAACTGCGGATCATCGAGCAGGGCCAGATCACCAACCGGTTCACGGCAGCGATCGGCCACCTGGGATCAAACAGCTGAAGATCGACTTGTCGGCCGCCTTCAAGGTGCGGATCTGCACCAGGCGAACCTCAGTGAAGCCGCCATGTCCGGTACGGCACTCTCTGACGCGGATCTGGGCAGTGGCCCAGCTGCGTCACGCAGACCTTGGACGTGCCGACCTCTCTGGTGCTTCGTTCTGCGACAACCGGTCCGGCGAGTGTGCAGAGCTGACCGGTACAACCTTGATCGGCGGGGACTTGACCCACGCCCACCTGTCCGGTGCAAATCTATCGAAGGCGATTTTCTGCGCGAAGGTACTTCGCGCGGGAGCTCGGAAGCCGGTCCTGGAGTGTGCCACCTTGAGCGCTGCGGACCTCACGGGCACCGACCTCAGGAGCAGGAACGCCGACCTGAAGAAGGCGAATCTCACCCGTGCACGCCTTGAGGGTGTGAAGTTCGGGGGAGCCCACCTTGATGGAGCCCGCGGCCTACCTGCATCACTCCGCTACTGACTTCAGCTCGTCAGGGTGAACCGTCTCGCGAAGTCTCTGAGGGGCTTGGGGCGGTGGTGGCTGTCGCTGATCACGGGCTTCGGCCGGTCCGCGGACGACGGTGGGTCGGCCGCGGCCGCACCCTCAAGGCCATCTCGTGGAAGTGCCGCTGGACCTCGGATAGCACCTTGTGCGTGGTGGGGGGGCGGCTGGAGCGATCACTCATCCCGGCGATGCCCTGCTGCCAGAAGCGGATGGCCCAACGGGCGAATCGCTCCCTGCCCTCCACAGGGGCAGGCCATCGTCCTCGGCAGGTGCAGATGTCGCACTGGAACGGCGCTGCCCCGAGCGCGGCGCTTCCTGCTCCCTCGACGGAGCTGAAGGCCGCGCTCGAGAAGTGGATCAAGGTCTGGAACGACGAGGCCAGGCCTTCCCAGTTGACCAAGACCGCCGACCAGATCCTCGACCGCATCTGCCGCTACTGCCCGGGCGTCTGCGAACCAGATCGCTTGGCAAGGTGGAGCGTGATCTCGGTCCGGGTGCTGTCGACGTTGACCCCGTCCGCAAAACCGCCTGCGTTGTTGAATGCGCCGGTGCCACCAGTGATGGCGAGAGTGAACTCAGTGGGGAAGCTGGTGATCACCGGGGCGAGCCCCTGGAGGGTGATGTCACCCTCGGGCAGACGGAGGGTGACCTGGCACTCCCGCAGGTCCGGCGCAAGGCTGGTCACCGTGCAGACGAAACCGTCCCTGCCGACCGATACGTCGTCACGGAAGAGCTCATCGGAACCGACGAACTCGTCGCCGAGGCTCAGCCCTGGCGTGCCCTCGTCGATGATGGCCGACTGCTGCAGGATGGCGACCAACTCGATGACCTTGTCGTCGCCACCGCCACGAGAGTTCGTGCCGGGGGGCGGGGTGGCTGCCTGCGCGAGAGGTGAGCAGGCGAGGACGGCGGCCAGCGCGGCGACCGCGACTGGCCCCAGTGCCTTGAAACGGCGCATCTTGCGTCTCCTGAGAGAGTGGACGATTGTCCATAAGTGATGATTTATCACTTATGGTCTTATGCTTACCTTGCCGGATTCCCTGCATAACGCGGCGCGCCGGGACGGGCCGGAATCTTGCCTGATCGAGTCCATGCGGCGAGTGCGGCTTCCCGAAGGGGGATTCCCTCGGCCGGGGCTGGTGGCCAACCTGTGGCCGGCCGTTCCGGGCCAGGGGCACTGAACCGCTGCGACGTTTCGGCCGGCTGCCGTCTACCATCTCCTGAGGCGGAGTACACGAGCGCCTCGAGCACGGTGCGAACGGTGGAAGCGGCCAGGCTGAACGGGACTACGCCCGAACACGTCTGGCGCCCGTGAGTAGCTGTGGCCGCCGGAGCGTGGCGGTGATGCCGCTAATGATCGCTTCACTGGTCTCAGGCCGGCGGACCTTGAACCAGCCGCGAGCGTTCGGAAGGTGCTTCTGGCCCAAGCCCTTGATGACGAGTCCGTCCACGCCCTGGGCATCGGTCCAGGAAGTCAGCCGCTTCTGGGCGGTGGAGTGTGGTCCAGGTCGCAGCTCCGGCGGGAAGTGCCGCTCCAGGATCTCCGCAGTCGTGACGAACGGTCCGCAAGGCGGCTGATCACTCCAGGTTCCCGCTCGACGGCCCGCCGCCCTCCGGGCGCCGGGCCGTCACCGTGCACTGCTGTCGGCCCTTCCCCGCCCCGGACGGCTGTCGCAGCCACGAATCGAGCGCCGCATAGTCGCCATCGGTCAGACCAAGACGGGCATCGACTCGGTGGAGCAGAGCGTGTCCCGGGTGGTGGGCGGCGACCCAGACCCGGTCAGTGTCAGTGACCTCGTCATCGACCCAGACGAACGACCGCCCCGCCGCCCATTCCACGAGGGCGCGGGTCTTCCAGTGCAGTCCACCACGTTCATCCTGGTCATCGATGTCGGACGGCTCTGGCCAGACCACCACGGCCAGCTGCGGAAGTCCGATCAAGGGAGCGATGCACTCGTTAGCGTCATCCATCCATGTCGTGGCCCAGACCACCTCGCACGGGAGCGCGGCCAGCTTGGGTCCGTGCTCGGGATTGATCCTGGTCAGGAGCGGATTCGCGTCGGCTTGACGAAGATCGGGACCTGTCGCATAGGTCGGATACTGCTGCGGCTCCGCGCCGAACGGGATGAGCGGTCCGTCGACATCAAGGAACAGCAGGGGACGCCGCACAGAGTCAGTCACAGCAGCACAGGATAGCGACGAGCACCACCATCGATCGCCTCGAAGAGGAGGGGCTGACGACCGGCCCTGTTCCCGGCCGACTCAGACGAGCAGAGAGACCCTCGCCAGACACCGTGCCGCTATTTCTCGTGTACATTCACGAGTCTCGAGATCCGCAACTGCCGCCCGAATCAGCAGACAAACACTGTCGCTTCAAGTGAAGAAGCCGAACTGGGCGACAAACAGTTCCAGGGAATCATCGACAAAGGGTTTCTGTGATGACCGATTCAGCACACGACGACGCATCGGACTTGCGGGCTGTGCTGGGCTCGGACGGAATTTTCGCCTCGTCCTGGCTGCGGGACAAATCGGTGACCCCGATGCCTGCGGGTGCACAGCTCGATGCGGCGCTGGCCCGTCGGATTGCGGCCGGATGCCGCGCGGTCGGGGCACCGTACGTCCTTGCCACGAACCTCGCGGACGGCCCTGAGGGGATCTCCCGTACGGCGTCCCGGCTGTCCACCGACGCGGAGGGCACGGACATTCACCCGCCGTTCATGCTGCGCACGCCCGGCCTGCAAGGAGCGGTCCTCTTTCCCGAATGGGGCTACGCATTGATAGCGGGAACCGCCGCGTTCATGGCGGCGGCGGTCGGAGAAGGGACCGACACGGCACACGCACGCTTCGGCCGTTATGCGCGCGTCCTCTCGGGCCGTCACCCCGCTCTGTTGGCCGTGGCAGCCGCGTACGGGCCCGAGCACCGGGCGTGGTCCCACCTCGACGACATCGACCCGGCGAGTGCGGCGGCGCGGCAAGTGGCGCTGCTCGACACGTTCACCGACGGGACCTGCAGCGCACCGGACTTCGCACACGGCTGGTGGGAAGCCCGTCGTGCTTCCCAGGCGAACGGCGAACGGATCCAGGGGGCACTCGGCGTTCTCTTCAACCAGGTGTTCATGATCCTCGAGGACTACGCGGCCGATCCCGAATTCGCCGAACACGGGGATCTCGACGACGCCGCACTCGAGGCGGCCGTGCGCGCATCCTGGGACGCCTCCCGGAACCCGAAAACCAGCCGAAGCGGGAAGTGAACGCACACCGGCAGTACACACCCGACAAGGCGGTGCGCACCGGGGACTCCGGCCTGCCGGGGTCGCCTGCGGCTTCGGTACTCGATCGCGTTGACCTCCGCGTGAGCGGCATCGATACGATCAGACGGGCCCAACGGCCCATGTGGTTGGGCCGTAACGGCGCCGAGCGGGTCACCGGTGGGTCCGGTTCCGTGCGGGCGTCGCGAATAGCGGTCCTGGACGGGCTGCGGCTGCTCGCGGCGCTGTCGGTGGTCTTGTTCCATTACCTGGCGGGCTCGGGAACGATCCCTTGGCAGCGGACGGCGGTCGAGCTCTTTCCCACGCTGCACCGGGTCGCCGAGTTCGGCTGGCTGGGCGTTGTCTTCTTCTTCATGATCAGCGGCTTCGTCATCTGCATGTCCGGCTGGGGCAAATCGCTCCAGCAGTTCTGGCAGGGCCGGATCCTGCGGCTGTTCCCGCTCTACTGGGCCGCCGTCGTCCTCTCTTCGGCGGCCGCCCGCCTGGGCCCGCAAACACCGGGCGAGCCGCGGGTCACCGTCGGCCAGATGCTCACCAACCTCACCATGCTGCACGAACCCCTCGGCGTGAACAGCGTGGACAACGTGTACTGGACGCTCTGGATCGAGCTGCGCTTCTACCTGGTCTTCTCGCTCGTCGTCCTGCTGGGCACCAGCTACCGCCGGGTCGCGACCTTCTGCTGGGTCTGGGCGCTGGGCTCGGTCCTGGCGCCGGCGTCGGGCATCGCGCTGCTCGACCAGCTCCTGGTGCCCCGGTGGGCGCCCTTCTTCATCGCGGGCATCGCCTTCTACCTGATCCGCCGCGCGGGCCGGATAGAGGGCGAGACCCTGGGCATCCTGGCGCTGTCCTGGCTGCTGATGCAGCACCGCCTCCCGGCGATCATGGAGGGCGAGGGGCACGGCATCAACTGGAAGGTCTGCCTGACCGCGATCACCGCGATGTACCTGCTGATGGGGCTGATCGCGCTCGGCAAGCTGGACTGGATCCAGTGGCGCTGGCTGCCGGTCGCGGGCGCGATCTCGTACCCGCTCTACCTCGTGCACCAATCGCTGGGCGTGCGGGTGATCTGGCGGTGGAACGAGCAGTGGGGCGCCTGGCCGACCCTGCTCGGCGTGACCGCGGGCGCGATGCTGATCGCCTGGCTCCTGCACCGCCTGGTGGAACGCCCACTCACCCCCCTGCTGCGCCGTCTGATGATCCCGGCCGCGCCGGCGTCCCCCTGACCTGCGGCGAAGCAGGCCTTCTACTCCGCCACTGTGGCCCGCCGAAGCGGCGGGCCACACGACGGGGGTCGACGAACCGGCCGGCATCGGCTCCACCGGCGGCTGCAACACCACAGGGGCCTCCCACCACTGCCCCCTCGCCAGGGTCACCTACCGGGCGCCCCCGGCACGGCCAGTACGATCTCGACCATGGGCCGAACCCTGCCAACCGCCAGCCCGGGGTGGACATCGGCGGCGACACCATTTCGGACGGCAATATCTACTTCGGCGAACGGGCCGTCGCTTCGGAGTACGCCGGGCCGGCGGGAGCAGACTTCGCCAAGACGATGGTCGAGTACGAAATGCACCTCTCATTCCTCGAGGAGTTCGGCGACCATGCGGATGTCCACGACAGGAACGGGCCAAACGGCGCGCCGCGCATCGATTTCGAGATACCCGTGGACAAGCTCGACCGGTCAACGAGCTGACCCAGAAACGCAGCTGGATCGAAATCGAATCTTTGGAGGGCCGAATTGAGATTCCGTGATCACGAGGAACTCGACGTGACGGTCGTCGCGGTCGCCCCTGTGGGCGCAAAAGTCGAAGTGGACGGATCGAAGGGCGCCTTCGGCTTCATCGACCAGGCCAAGCACCCCTCCTGGTGGGACGAAACCGTGCCGCCACCACGCGCCGGAGACAAGCTCCACGTATGCGTCCTGGACCCCACCCGCGAACCGTTCCCCCGCCTGAGCGCGCTCCAGGACGACATGGACACCGCCCGGCGCCTGCGGGGGGTGGACAGCGCATGAGCGCTGCGCTGATTCATGCCCTTGACCAGGATCCCCTCTCACCGCCAGGTCGCGATCATCCTCACCGACGCCATCAGTTTGGGGTACGGCCAGGCCCAAGGCCGCCCGCCTGCTCACTGTGGCCTTCATCGCCTGCGTCCTCGCCGGCCGGCGGCGCCGCTGGCGTCGCGACTGATTCATGACACTTCCCGGGACAGCCCGGGTTCAGGTGGTGGAAGCCCGGGTGGGGGTGCATGAGGAAGTCGTGGTGCGAGATGTCCCAGGCGTAGGCGCCCGCCATGGCGAACGGGACGCGGTCGCCAGTGCGCAGGCCGGCCGCGGCGGGGGCGTGGTGGGCGAGCTCCGCCCATCGCAGTCGGCGCCAGCGTGGGCCGGGGGGCTCGCCCGGGGTGGCGGCGAGCACATCCGCGGGGTCGAGGCCCGGGATGATCTCGGGACCGCCGCCCATCAGCGCTGCCCGCTGGTACTCGACGAACGACATGCCGGTCGGCCCGAGCTCGTGCTCGTACATGGAGTGGAGTACCCAGGCCGCGTCGGGCAGTGCCGGCGGCATGAATCCGGTGACTCCGTCATCGGAGGTCAGGTCCCGCAGCCAGTCGGTTTCCCGGGGCGCGGCGAGGGGCCGCCGTGCGGTGGCCAGAGCGGCGGCTGTCTCGTGCATCCGATCACGATCGCACCCGGCGTCGAAGGCGTGCGGCAGGGCGCCGATCGAGGGACGTTGGGTGGAGCGGGTCATCGGGCTCGACGACGTCCGGTAGGAGATCGCCATGCTGCAGACCCCGGACGGCCGCGGCCGCATCGAGCTGGCGAAGTTCCACAGGCCGAAAGCAATCAGCGCCGAGCCGAAGGACGCACCGGCGAACACCCTGGGCATGCGTCGCATCATGTTCGCCGTCGACGACATCGAGGACGTCGTTGCCCGCCTGCGCACCCACGGGGCCGAACTCGTCGGCGAGCTGGCGCAGTACGAGAACGTGTATCGGCTCTGCTACGTCCGCGGACCCGAGGGCATCATCGTCGGACTGGCCGAGCAGCTCAGCTGAAGGCCGCCGCAGGGACCGTGCAGCAGCGATGGTGGGGGCGCGGGAGTGCCTGCCCTGCCGCTCCGGTTGGCGAGTTGAGAGGCGTGGTTGGCGAGCGAGCCGATCTCACCCCCGACACGCAAGCTCTCTCCGCCCGAATCGACCGAGACGCCGCAGACCAACCCACCAGGCTCCGCGTCAGGACGGGGCGAGGACGCAGAACTCGTGGCCCTCCGGGTCCGCCAGGCAGGTCCACGGGACGTCGCCCTGGCCGAGGTCGAGGTCGGTGGCGCCGAGGGCCCGCAGCCGGGCCACCTCCGCTGTCTTGTCGTCACCGGGGTACGGCAGCAGGTCAAGATGGACGCGGTCCGGCACGGTCTTCACGTCGGGCGTGCGGAGGAACTCGAGATACGGGCCGACACCCTTGGCGGAGCGCAACACCGCCTGATCGTCGGTCACCTGGTGCAGGGTCCAGTCCATCGCCTCACCCCAGAACCGGGCCATGGCCCGCGGATCCGCGCAGTCGACCACCACGGCGGCGATCGGCCCGGTGTCCCGGTAGACATCCCGAGGTTCCAGTACGCAGAACTCGTTGCCCTCGGGGTCGGCGAGGACCGTCCAGGGCACGTTGCCCTGGCCCACGTGGGCGGGCGTCGCGCCGAGAGTCTGGAGGCGCGCGACCAACTCCGCCTGGTGGGCCGCAGAGGTGGTGGCGAGATCGAGGTGCACCCTGTTCTTCGTTGGTGTCTTGGGTTCCGGGACGGGAACGACGTCGATCCCGACGGCGACCGGGTCCGGCCAAAGGAAGTCGCCGACGGGGCCCACGTAGGTGGTCACGCCGGGGCTGTAAGCCCTCCAGCCGAGCGCCTGCGCCCAGAACCGGCCGACCGCCGAGTGATCAAGAGCCTTGATGTTTACCTGAACAGGTCGCAGTGCCATGCCGGCACCCTATGCACCCGCTGCCTCAGGCGTTCACGGCAGCCGCGGCGAAGAGGAGTTCGGGGAGGGAGCCGGTGAAGTTCGGCAGCAGCAGGAGTGCCCTTTCCCACGCCTCCGGGTCGTTGCCCAGCTGCTCCCGGACCAGTCTCCGGGCTTCGCGGTACAGCGGACGCCAGTACGGGCCCACTACGCCGGACCAGGGGGCGTGGGCGGCGACGAGGAAGGAGAGGATCTCAGGGGCGGGCGGTGTCGCCGGAGGACGTCGACGGTGGTCAGGCGGCCGTCATTGAGCGCCTGGGGCAGCCAGCCCGTGCCGTCGGCGTTGAGGAGCAGGGGCTTGGCACCCAGCGCCTCGAGGAGCAGCAGTCGTGGACAGTCATGCTGCTGGGCGAGGGCAACCAGGAGGTCTGCCGACCGCGGTTCGGCGGTGTGGGCCTGCACGAGCTGCGGCCAGGGCAGGGCGGTTCCCTCATCCGCGAGGTGGCGGACCCGTTCGGCGACCGAACCGGCGGCTGTCCGGCGGAGCAGGGACACCAGCCGTACGGGGTCCTCCTCGGCGGCCAGCCGGGCTCGGAGGAGGGCGAGCCCGTCGGGCGCGGCCAGGGCCTCCCGCACGGTCCGGTGACTGGTCGCGGGCAGCGGGTGCTCGGCGCTGCTCCGGGCGGGGAACCGCTGCTCCTCCATGAGCGACTGGACCGCCTCCGGGCCGTGCCGCTCCCACAGCCGGATCAGCGCACGCAGGCGGCCGCCTTCCGTATGAACCTTGATCCTGGCGAGCACGACCCTCAGCACACGGGGGTCGCCGGACAGCAGGCCGGCGGTCACCCAGCTCCGGTGATGACGCAGGTCGATCCAGCCGAGCTCGGCCAGAATTTCGTCGGTGACCGGGACCTGGCCGCCCCGCCGCCCCCGGCCCGCGAGGATCCGCGCACGCTCCTCCCAGGCGATGGCACCGTGGATGTAGAGCTTCTCGTTGACCTCGGGGTCGTCGAGATCGTGGAGTTCCTCGACGGTCTCGGCCGGCAGGTCCCATCGGGAGGCGTTGCCCAGCTGGGCGGACCTGCCGTGGACGGCGGTGATTCGTCCGCGTATCCGTGCCGAGGGAGAGCCGAAGACCAGCAGGTGCTGAACGGCCCGGCCGTCCATGGAGGGCACGAGGGCCTCCTGCACCTCCTCCTCGGCGTACTCCAGCAACCGCTGGAAGAGGCCGCGGGGACCTTCGGGCTCCCGGCAGGGAAATGCGGCGCCGGTCGAGCGGGGCCATGACGGGGCCTTGCGGCCGCTGCGCTCGGCGTCGGTACACGCCGCGGCCACGAGTTCGGTGGCCGTCCCCTGGAAGCGGTTGACCTGCCGGTAGAGGGAGAGCCAGGCGGCGGGGTCGGCGCCCATCGGGGCCGTCAGTTCCCTGACGGCCTTGCGGACGGACTCCTCGCCCTGGGGCAGGCACGCCAGGGCCTCAGCCGCGGGCGCCGGTTCGGTGAAGAGCTGCTCCGCTGACAGCCAGCCCTCGGTCAGGCGGCGCCGCAGGACGTCAGGCACGAACTCCCGGTCGTCGGCAACCTCGGGACCGGTCAGCGCGGACAGCGGCAGCGGGCCCCTTCCCTGCGTAAGCGTCGTCCGGGGATCCGTGCGCAGACCCTCGGCACTGGATCTCCCCGCGCTGACCACAGGCCCCGCGACGACCGTTTCCGATGGAAACGGCGGCCGTACCCTCCCTTTTGGCGTTTCTCGCCGTACGGAGCAGCAAGGCGTGACGCCCACCGACCGGGGGCGTTATGCATGCTGTGTCAACGCCTGTCGTCCCCGCCCCGCCTGTCCTGCCGTACCTGCTGACCATTCAGCAGGGCGGCACCGCACGCCTTCTGCTGTCGTACGTGGCCGCACTGCCCCTGCCCTCCCCGGACGCCCAGCTGCTCGCGGTGGTCATCGCCATCCGGGCCGCCCGGGGCGGCACCGGGAACATCACGGGCCAGGACCTGCGGTCGCTGAAGCTGACCGACCCGGCCCGGGCGGTCGCCGCGCTGCGCGGCCTGGGCTGGCAGATTCCGGAACTCTTGCTCACCGGGCCCCCGGAGGCCCCGGTCGCGGTGACGGTGCCGGCTCTGGCCGTCGAGACGGACCACCCCCTGCCCTGCGGTCAGCAGGCGCGCTCCCGGGTATCGGGCTGGACCGCCCGCACTCTCGCCTCCAAGCCGCTCCGGAAGACCGCCCCGGCCGTACGGCTCGCAGCCCTGTTCCTGGCCGCGCACGGTTCTCCCGAGCGCCACGGGACGCTGCCCGGCGGTCTTCCCGAAGCCTGCCGCGCCGTGCTGCCCGAGCTGCTGGAGAAGGGCTTCCTCATCGACCTCTCCGGCGACCAGTACCGCCTTCATGCCGGGGTGCAGCACCTCACCGGGAGGCTTCCCCACCCCGCGGACGCGAACTCGCCCGCCCCACCGACACCGCCCCGCGTCCACCCGCAGCGGATCAGCCCGGACGACTGGGCGCAGTGGAAGGCCAAGGCACCTCCGGGACTGCGACGGCACGCCGAAACCGTCGAGAACTGCGTCATCTGCCGCCTGCCTCTCGAACAGGTGGCGGCCGCCTTCACGGCCAGCCGCGTGGTCATTCCGGCGCCGCGCTACGTGCGCGACGCTTACCAGACCTGGAAGGAGAAGCACCCCGACCGCGGCGAGCTGGCCGCGCAGTTCACCGTCGCGTTCCGTGTGGAGCACGGCCACGGCCCCTCCTACCGCCAGCTGTGCTCCGGCCTGGGATGGGACCTGCGCCGGGGCCTGCGCTCCCTCGTCGTGAGCCGGCTCCTGACGAGCGGATGGCTCACCGATACCACACCGGTGCCGTGGACACTGCGGCCGGGAACCACCGCCAACGCCCACGGGATCATCCTGCCGGAAACGCGTTGACGCCGTACCGGCCGGCTCCGCTCGCCGCTGTCGCGCTCGTGGCGGTGCCCACGCCGTACGTCCTGGACAGCCGGCCTCCGCGATGGGACGCCGGCTGGACCGTCATGCTCATCTGCGCCGTCGCGATGCCCCCCTGTTCCCGGTGAGGACATCCGGCACGGACCCAGGGTGAGGCGGTGGGGTGACATGCGGCGGACGGGGTACGGGCCGCCGCCCTGCGGTGGGACCAGCCGTCAAGCAGGAACCGCGAACGAAATGAACTCCGCGGACGTCGGCCTGCAATGCCGAGTGGCATCCCGTACGGGCGTACGTGAGCCGATACGGTGGGCGCGGTGATCGCGTGGTCGCCCGCATCCCGGCGCCGCCTTCGGGCGGACCGGCCGACGATCCCGCAGCACTGTGGGCTGCCGAGAACTTCCTCGTCGCCTGACGGGGACCTGAGAACAGAGAGAGGGAGGCCGCTGTGGCTCTCAAGTCCGTGACCGACGCTTCCTTCGACGATGACGTCCTCAAGAACGACAAGCCGGTCCTCGTCGACTTCTGGGCGGAGTGGTGCGGTCCGTGCCGCCAGATCGCCCCCGCCCTGGAAGCCATCGCGGCCGAATACGGGGACAAGATCGAGATCGTCAAACTCAACATCGACGAGAACCCCACCACCGCGGCGAGATTCGGCGTCATGTCCATCCCCACCCTGAACGTCTTCCAAGGCGGCGAGGTCCGGCAGACGATCGTCGGCGCCAAGCCGAAGGCGGCCCTGGAACGGGAACTCGCCGACTTCATCCACGCGTGATCCCGTCGGGAACCGCTGCCGGCGCAAGGACGCGGCCCCGCCACATTCCGACCACCACGAGATCACCCGAACAAGAACCTTGTTCGGGTGATCAAGTCCACCGAGCGGTGAGCGGAAGACTCCTCAAGCTCAGCTGAAGATGTGGAAGGTGAGTTGGGTTTCCGTGTCGTTGATCACGTGGCCGTGTACGTAGCCGCTGCTTGTCTTGTACTCGCCCGTGCCTCCGCTGATGGCGAGCGTGAGGTCGTGGGGGGGTGGGGAGTAGGGGGCGTGGCCCTGGACGGTGATGTCGCCGTCGGAGAGAGCGAACGTGATCAGGCACTGGAGAGTGCCTGTGGTTCCTTCGATTCGGGTGATGGTGCATTCGCCGCCACCGGTGCCGACCCTTTGGGTGTCGCGGTAGAGGTCGTTGGCGAGAACGAACCCGCTGCCCTGGGTGTCACCCGAGCCTTCCGGGGTGAGCTGGGTGGTCTTGGCGATCAGCGTGATCACCTGTTCGCTCTGTGTGGGAGGCCCGCCGTCAGCAGCTGATGCGAGCGGGGTACTGAACAGGACCGCACTCAGGGCGGCCACTGAACTTCGAGCGAACAAACCGAAATTACGCATGTCAAAGCCCTCACGGCTGGCGGTTTCACGGAAAGGAGAGCGTCCTTGGGGAGGCGCTCATCACCCGTGTTCATCGGACCACGGGATCGTGTGCCTGTGGTGCGGGACTCGCCAGTCGTACGGGTCACATCACCTCCAATGCAGTAGCAGGTGGTGACTGGCTATCGACTTCCGCGACCTGTTGGTGCGTGCCCGTATCCAGCTCGGCGAGCCGATCGTGCTGGTCTGGGGCAACGTGCGCATCCACCTGACCGCACAGCCCCGCTACGCGAGTTCATCGCCGCGAACGCAGGCATGCGATCTTGAAGTCGCAGGCCAAAGGGCCGGCTTGACTGGTACTCGGGGTTCGCGGGCGGGCGGCTTGCCTCGGCGAAGCTCCACAAACCGGACTGCAGCGTGAGGTCGTTCGAGAAGAACGCGAAGGACACCGCCTAGACCGGTTGGGCACAAGGACAGGGCAGACAGGTTCAGAACGCGGAGTGGGCGAACCAGTGGGCGAGCAGATCCGGGTCGCCAAGCAACTGGAAGGCGTCGCTTCGGTGGTCCAGGCGGCCGTAGAGCAGCAGCAGGATGTCTGAGGCCGTTCCCCGGATGGTGGCGTCTGCCGTGTGCAAGTCTGCGCGGTCGGCCAACAGGCCGAAGCCGTCAGGGCGCAGGCCGACCAGCCAGTCGTCGTCGCCCTCCGTGCAGCTGAAGCGAATGGTCCGGTCAGGGCCCCGCAGTTGGGCGGTGAGCGGCGCGAAGGGGGATGCGAACGGCAGGTTGGTGAGGAACTCGCCGATGCCATCGACCGCCAGTGGGCGGTCGATGTGCGGTGAGAGTCCCAGTGCGACTTGGGCATCGGCCCGATGGACGAGGGTCTCGAAGAGCATGCGCCGGACCCAGAACCGGGCGCGCTGGTCAACCCCCCACGCCCACATCGGCGCGTCCAGGTCGGTGGCGGCGAACACCTCGGCGGTCTCCGCCGCGCCGGCGGTCAGCCAGTCCGGGAAGTCGCCGGCGTTCTCCGGCAGGCGTAGGTCCATCTCGCGGCTGGTAGGGGGCTGCTGGATGCGCTGACGAAGCAGCTCGCCGAACCAGCGCTGCACGGTGCCGACGTGCTGTACAAGGTCGCCCAGGGTCCAGCCGGGGCAGGTCGGCACCGGGGTGGAGAGGTCGCGTCCGGTGACCGCGGCAACGAATGCGGCGGTCTCGGCCGCGACAGCCGCTCCGTGCTGGGCGGGGGTCATGTGTGCCCTTTCCTCTGGTGATGCGGCGAACTACTTGAGGAGGTGGATGGTTAATGTCCTTAAATGATAGCGGCCTCGGTCTCGGTCGTGCTCCGGCCTCTCGTTTCTCTCCCTCCTCGACCACCGCGCGTCGCTCCTCTGCCGCTGACGCCCGCCCGCGGGATCCTGGAAACACAGGGCCACCACCCGACCCGCACCAGTCTCAGCCCCGCCATCGACACAGCAAGGAACGCCATGATCGTCGACTGCGCCCACTACCGCGACGGGCGGCGCCAGCAGGAGGGCCCGATGTCGCTGGAGCAGGCGGCCGCGTGCTGCGAGCAGGGCGGTTTCGTCTGGCTGGGCATCTTCGAACCGGGTCCCGAAGAGATGGACAAGGTGCGCCAGAGCTTCGGCCTGCACGAACTGGCCGTCGAGGACGCCCGGACCTCCCACCTGCGGCCGAAGGCCGAGCAGTACGAGGACGGCACCGAGCTGATCATCCTCCGCACCGCGCGCTATGACGACGAGCGCGAGGAGATCGACACCGGGGAGATCAGCGTCTTCCTCTCCGAACACTTCGTGATCACCGTCCGCCAGGGCATCGCCAGCGAGCTACACGGCGCCCGCAACCGGCTCGAACGGCGCCCCGAACTGCTGCGCACCGGCAGCGCCTCGACCCTGTGGGCCATCCTCGACCAGGTCGTCGACAGCTACGCCCCGGTCGTCGCCGAACTCGACCGCGACATCGAGCAGATCGAGGCCACGGTCTTCTCCGGGGTGATCGCCCCGACCGAGCGGATCTACTTCCTGCGCCGCGAGGCCACCGACTTCTACCGCGCCGTGCACCCGCTGCTCGCGGTGCTCGCCCGCCTGCTCAAGCCCGGCAGGGCGCCGGCCGAGCTGCTGCCGTACTTCCACAACGTGCACGACCACCTGCTGCTGGTGAACGAGGAGGTGGCCGCCCAGCGCGACCTGCTGGCCACCGTCCTGGAGGCGAACATCGCGGTGATCTCCGTCGAACAGAACAAGATCAACCTGAGGCAGAGCGCCACCATGGAGCGGCTCACGATCCTCGCGACCGTCTTCCTCCCGCTGTCGTTCGTGGTCGGCTTCTTCGGCCAGAATTTCCCCTGGCTCGTCGCGCACATCAGGGGCTTCCCGGCGTTCCTCGTCCTCACGGTCTTGGGCCTGGTGCTGCCCTGCCTGGCCCTCTTCCTCTGGCTCCACCACCGCCGCAACCGGGACACACCTCCACCGCCCCTCCCGCACCAGGACCCAGACCCAGAACAGGACCAGGACCAGGACCAGGGCCAGGACCAGCGATAGGACTCCTCCCGCACCAGGGCCAGCCATGTGCCCGCGCCGCCAGCCCGCCCCTTCCACACCACCGATGAGGTCAAGGCCTCGTGATGCACGCCGAGTTCCTCGGCCATGCGGCGGATCACGGGCTTCGGCTGGGCGGTGCAACGCCGGCGGGGGCCCCGCCGGCGTTGCCCGACATGATCCCGGTGGGGTCAGCGGTTGACGGCACCTGGAGGATTCGAAGCCGAGGCAGTCGTTGTGGCGGAGGCCACCTTGCCCACGGTGCCGAAAGCCACGTCCAGCGGCTCGGCGCCGACCGGGATGGTGTCGGTGACCGTGTCGGACCCGGTGTTGATCACCGACACCGAGTTGCCGTTGCTGTTGGTGACGTAGGCCTTCTTGCCGTCGGGCGTGACCCCGACCCCGAGCGGTCCGGCGCCGACCGCAACAGTGCCGGTGACCGTGTCGTTCGAGGTGTTGATCACCGACACCGAGTTGCTGCTGCCGTGGGTCACGTAGGCCTTGGGGCGGCCGGGAGTGACCGCGACCCCGAGCGGTCCGGCGCTGACCGGGATGGTGCCGGTGACCGTGTCGGTCACGGTGTTGATCACCGACAGCGAGTTGCCGATCGAGTTGGCCACGATGGCCTTGGGGTGGCCGGGAGTGACCGCGACCCCGTACGGTCCGGCGCCGACCGGGACGGTGCCGGTGACCGTGTCGGTCACGGTGTTGATCACCGACACCGAGTTGCTGCTGTTGTGGGTCACGTAGGCCTTGGCAGCGTCGGGACTGACCGCGACCTCGAGGGGTCCGGTTCCGACCGGGATGGTGGCGATGACCGTGTCGGTCGCGGTGTTGATCACCGATACCGTGTTGTTGAGGGAGTTGGCCACGTAGGCCTTGGTGCCATCGGGCGTCACCGCGACCCCGACAGGCAGGGTGCCGACCAAGATCGTGGCGGTGACCGTGTTGGTCGCGGTGTTGATCACCGACACCGTGAAGCTGGTTTGGTTGGTGACGTAGGCCTTGGTGCCATCGGGAGTGACCGCCACCCTGACCGGTCCTGTGCCGACCGTGATGGGGCTGCCGGGAACGGCCGTGGCCGGATTCGCAACGTTGATCACGGAGACCGTGTTGTCGAGTTGGTTGGTGACGTAGGCATAGGTGCCAGGGGGGACGGCCTGGGCGGCCTCCGCCCGGACCTGGGGGAATGCGGCCAGGCCGAGGATGGTGAGGACCAGGGTGAGCACTGCTGCCCACCTGCCTGGTAGCGGGCTGGGGGGGCGGTCCGTGCGAATGCCAGGGAGCATGTTTGTTTCCTCTCCTCCCAACACGCCCCGCTGGCGGACGTCACCATCGGGTACGCGAGGGACAGGGACGACCGCAGGCACAGATCCTGCAGTCCGGCGCATCCCTATATATCAGCATTGCCGGAAAAGGCAGCCCATTCATCATGTTTCATGCGGTATCCGGGACCAATCGGCCCACGCTGGTCACCTGTCGCCCAACCTGACCGGCTGCGCGCACAGGGACGATCGCCCTCACTCGGACCCGGGTGCCGGGGAACCGGGCCCTGACCGCCGGACAAACCGCATGGACGTTCCAGGAGGGCTCGGAGCCCCACCCGGTCCTCGACCTGAATCGCCGTCACTGCAGCACATCAGCCGCACGGCTGACGTCGGCCCGGATGACGCCTGTCCGGCTTGTTGCGGGGAGGCCGCGGTTCAGGTGAGGTACTGATACGGGACGCCTGCGCTGCTGCCCGCAGGGGTGTGCACGGTGACCGTCACCGTGCCGGGTGCGCCGCCGGGGGCGACGGCGACGACCTGGGTGTCGGAGACCACGGTGAAGGGCACCGGTACGCTGCCGAAGCGCACGTCGTCGGCGTAGGTCAGGCCGCTGCCGGTGACGGTGACGGTGTTCCCGCCGAGGGCCGGGCCCTCTGCGGGGTTGAGGCTGCTGACGCTCGGAGCCGCGAGGTACGTGTAGTAGGCGCTTCCCAGCCCCGGCATGCTGGTGCCGCCCGGCGTGGTGGCGGTGACGGTCACCGAGCCCGATCCACTGGGGGCGTTTGCAGTGAGCTGACTGTCGGAGACCACACTGATACCGGTGGCCGTACCGGTTCCGAAGCTGACGGCGCTGGTGAGGGTCAGGTTGCTGCCGGTGATGGTGACGGTGTTTCCCCCGGAGAGGGGGCCCTGGTCGGGGTCGATCCCGGCGATCTCCGGAAGCGGGATGTAGTAGTAGGGCAGTGGATTGCTGGCGCCGCCGATCGTGGTGACCGTGACATCGGCGGGGGCGGCCGCCGCCGCCGGCACGGTGACGGTGACCTGGGTGGAGGTGTTGCCGGTGATGGTGGCCGGACTCGTACCGAACTGCACTGCGGTGGCCGCTGCGAGGTTGGTGCCGGCGATGGTGACGGTGTTCGCCCCTGCGGTCGGGCCCTGGCCGGGTGTCAGAGAGCTGATCACCGGGGCCGGGACGTAGGTGTAGGCGACACCGTTGCTGATACCGCTGGTGGTGGTGACCGTGACGTTGACTGTTCCGGTGCCCGCCGGTGAGGTCGCGGTGATCTTGGTGTTGTTGACCACCCAGAAGGGGGTCGCGACCGTCCCGAACTTCACCGATGTGACTCCGCTGAACCCACTCCCGTTGATTGTCACCGCCGTGCCCCCGGCGGCTGGTCCGCTGGTGGGGCTGACGCTGGTCACCACTGGGGCCATGACCTGTCCCTTCCGCGTTCATCAGGGTGCTGCGCCCCGGCTGGCGTGCGGGTGCCCGGGCGCAGCGACTTCATGCCCGGCACGTCTCTGGACGTGCCGGGGTGTCGGCGATGTGGTGATGACTGATGACCCCTGAGCCGGGCCGAGGGATCAGATGACGGTGAACACGTCGCCGGCGACGATCGCGGTCTGGCCGCCGGGAGTGGTGGCCCGGACGTCGTACGTGCCTGTGGCGAGTCCCGAGGGAACGGTGGCGACCAGCGTGGTGCCGGAGGTGCTCGTGAAGTCGGCCTGGACCGCCGTACCTCCGCCCGTGGGGGTGAAGGTCACGACGCTGACGTCCACGAGGTTGGTGCCCGTGACGGTGGTGTTGCTGCCGACCGCACCCGAGGTGGGAGACAGGCTGGTGACGGTCGGGACGTCGTAGTAGGTGTACTGGGTGGCTGCGCCGAGCGGGAGGCTGGTGCCTCCGGCGGTGGTGACGGTGCAGTCCACCGTGTCGGTGCTGCCGGTGAACGCGCCGTGCGCGGGGCAGGTGACGGTCAGCTCGCTGTCGGAGACGACCGTCAGGCCGGTGCCGGCACCCACGGCGCCGAAGGTCACCCCGGTCGCGGTCAGCAGGCCGCTGCCGAAGACGCTCAGGGACGTGGCGGCGGCCGGACCGGTGTTGGAGCTGAGGCCCTCGGGCTCCGGGGGGTCGATGTAGAAGAACGCGAGCGAGTTGCTGGTCGTGGTTCCCGCGGAGACGCTGACGCTGACCTGGCCACCGCACAGCACCGGGATGACGACGGTGACGGTGGTGGCGCCGACGGTGGCGGGGGTGACCTTCTTCGTTCCGAAGTTCACCTTGGTCGTGCCCGACAGGCCCGTGCCCGTGAGGGTCAGAGTCTGCCCGCTGTGGCTCTGGGTGGGGGTCAGGGAGGTGAGGGTTGCCATGACGGATCTCCTTGCGTTCGCGATGCTCCAGTGGCAGGCGCCGGACGGCTTGGCAGCGAGCCGCACGAGTCCGCGACTTCACGCATATCCCGGGCTTTCCGGTGGGAATGTGAAGCCGGGTGAGGGAACCGATGGGACTGCCGCAGCGCAGCGAGGCAAGCGGCGGTACGGTTGCGGCGGGCAATGCTGGCGTGTGTCACGAAGCCGTCGGACGTTGCGCGGCGGAACGGTCCCGCATCTCACGGGAATGGTCACCCGGTCCTCATGCAAAGGGTCGCCATCCGGTTCGAAGCGTTGGCCTGGTCGACTGATCCGGGCGGTCCGTCTCGCTTGATTTCGATTAAATCTGATGGACGCCAAAGCCGAAAGAGTGCAACTGGATCGCTCAGTAGCTAGTACCATAATCGCAATTACGGCAAATTCGCTCTCTTTACGCCGGAGTGCGCCGCTAAATGATGTTTTCCCAAGGATGGATTCTCAGGCGTGAATGGCCGATCCCGGTCTCAATTCGCCAGCGAGGACTGCTCGTTGACCAGCTTGACAGCTCGCCCGTGCCGCCGTCTCTCCTGGAGGGCTGCCGCACCGCCGGCCGTCACGTTTGAGGACATCACGCTCCATGGCCGCGCCGCGTGGCTTTCCCGCCTCGGCGGCCCGGCGCGGCTGGAACGGCCGGACCCGGGTGCAGGGCCGGCGTCCGGCGCGAGTTCCACCACTGCTTCCCGCCGCCTATACGGGCTGCTCCTGGGCCTTGGTATTCGAGCACCGAACGGCAAGGACCGCGATGTCGTCATCGAGCCTTCCGGCGCTGTAGTGGATCAGGGCCCGGTGAAGCCGGTCGAGCAGCTCGCGGGGCGGCGTCGGGCTTTGCTGACGCATCCACTCCGGCAGCGGGAAGAACTCGCCGTCGCGGCCCCTGGTCTCCGTGACACCGTCTGTGTACAGCAGCAGCTGGTCACCCGGAGCGAGGGTGAAGGTGTCGACGCAGTAGTGGTCTCCGATGAGCGATGCGAGGTTGAGGGGCGGAGAGGGGGTGGAGGGCTCCATGACGCGGATCTCGCCGCGGTGCACGAGCAGGGGCGGGGGGTGCCCGCAGTTGAGAATTCTGACGCGGCCTCCGCCATGCGGGATCTCAGCGACGAGAGCGGTCGCAAAGCGCTCTGGCAGGTCCAGGCCGGGGAAGGCAGCGCTGTGGCGGGAGATGCTGACCTCCAGGCGGTGGACGACGCCCCTCAGGTCGGGCTCGTCGTACACGGCCTCCCTGAAGCTGCTGATCACCGCTGAGGCCGCCCCCACCGCGGACAGGCCCTTACCGCGTACGTCGCCGATGAGCAGCCGGACCCCGAACGGTGTGCCGACCGCCTCGTAGAAGTCTCCGCCGATCCGCGCCTGCTCTTGGGCCGCCAGATACAGCGACTCGATCTCGACACCCTCGATGCGGCGCGGCAGTGGGCGCAGCAGTACTTTCTGGGCTGCGTCGGCGACGAGCCGGACGTGGAGGAGCGTCTCCTCCCGCTGGAGTCGGACATGGCTTGCGTATGCGGCCGCCAGGGTGACCGCGATGATCGCAGCCGCCGTGTAGGGCGTCCCCAGGTCGGTGTAGGCGAAGCTCAGGCCGATCATGACCACAAGGCAGAACGTCCCCAGCAAGATCGTGGGGAGCACGGGCCACATCGCGGCGGCGAGAGCAGGTGCGGCCGGCAGGAGGCGGCTGAAGGCGAACTCCCTCGGTGTGGAGAATGCCAGGGCTGTGATGAGGACGGTAACGATCACCGGTGACAGCAGGGCAGCGTCCCACCGGCCGCCACGGGGAGGGCGACGGCGCCCCGGCCGTCTTGACCTGATCACAGAATGCATCATATCGGCGCAAAATGAGCTCCGGGCTGTGACGGAACGTGCCGCTCACGCTCGGTGACCGCACGCCGGAGTGCAGTCACGCAACACGCCGCTCCGGCCGGCCATGCCATCGGGGCGGCATGTACGCCCGTCGGGGGTGTCAGCCCGGACGTCGCCGGCCATGGCGGCGCGCCAGCAAGCTCGCTGCGGATGGAGTGCCACCGGCGATGCGCAGGACCGTCTCCCGGCGGGTTCGGGGCGGCGGCGCCTCGGACGGCTTCGTGCGTCCCGCCGGCCCCCGGCACTGTCAGGAGGCCACACCCGTCCCGCAGTGCGAGCCCGGCCGTCACGTGCGCTGTGCTGCGCGATCCGGCTGTGAGATCGCGATGCCGACCAGGCTGCACCGGTCCCGTTCGCGTGCGCATCATCGGAAGGGGGAGCACCTGGGGCGACCTGGGAGTGGTGATGAGGAATGAGGCTGTCTTTCCTGGAACCCCTGTACACGGAGTCCGGCCCGTTCGCCTCGGTGTACCTGGACACTTCCCGGGACGTCGACCAGCCCGACCGGGCCATCGCCCTGCGCTGGCGCCGGCTGCGTGAGCACCTGGCCCGGCAGGGTGCCGACCGGGCGCTGCTCGGCGTACTGGAGGACGTGGTCGGTGCGGACGCGGAAGTGCCCGGAACGCACGGGCAGGCGATCTTCGCGGCGCACGGCTCGCTCGTCCTGGACGGGGAGCTGCCCCGCCCGCCCGCACGCGACTCGGCCCGCTACAGCATCCTGCCGGACGCGATGCCGCTGGTCACCCAGCATCTGCCGGAGATCCCCTACCTGGCGGTGGTGGTGCACTACAGCGGGCTGCCGACGGCCGAGACGCACGGCTGGGTGAGGGTGGAAGCGGAGTCCGGCAGCTGGCCGGCCTCCGCCGTGACCCCGGGTGAGCGGCTGCACCGCAGGGTGGCGGTGGCCACCTGGCACCGCAGCGCCGTCCGGCTGGGCCACGAGCTGGAGGCGTGGGCACGGCGTGCGCACGCCGACGCCGTCGTCGTCGCCGGTGACGCCTGGGCGGGCAATGTGCTGGTCCGGCGGCTGCCGCACGCCCTGCGTGACAGGGTCGTACGGGTCGCAGGCGCCACCCCGACGGACACCGGACGGGCCCTGCTCGAACCGCAGCTCAACAGCATTTTCCCCGGCCGGATGGCCGAACACGACCGGGAGCTGGTGAACGTCTTCATCGGCCGCCGGGCCCTTGGCGGGCCCGTGGCCGAAGGGCCGGAGGCCGTCGTCGCCGCCCTGCAGCGCGGCCAGGTCTCGGCGCTGCTGCTGAACGATCCGCCGGCCCCCGCCCGGCAGCTGTGGACCGGCCCGCGGCCCACCCAGCTCGCCCTGGCCGAGGAGGAACTGGTGTCCTGCGGGGTACGGGCGCCACGCGAGGAATCCGCCGACGAGGCACTGCTGCGGGCCCTCGTCGGCACCGCCGCCGAGCTGGTCGTCGTACCGGACGACGAGCTGCGGCTGGGCGGGCGTGTCGCGGCGCTGCTGCGGTACGCCGACGCCGGAACGCCGACCTGACGGGAGCCCCCATGGTCCGCGAGGCTTCCGTCGAGAACCTTGTCCGCGCGGCCCGGGACGCCGGGGTGACCGACGCGCGGCTGTTGGAGGCCGTCCGGACCGTCCCGCGGGCCGAATTCGTACCCGCTGCCGAGGCGGGCTCCGCGTACCGGGACATCCCCGTGCCCCTGCCCCGCGGCCAGGTGACCACGCAGCCCTCGCTGGTCGCCATGATGGTCGCCGCGCTCGGCCTGACCGGCCGCGAGCGGGTTCTGGAGATCGGGACGGGCTTCGGCTGGCAGACCGCGCTGCTGTCCCGCCTGGCCAGGCATGTGGTCAGTGTCGAACGCTGGCCGGAGCTGGTCGTGGAGGCCCGCCGACGGCTGGCGGCGCAGGGGTTCGGCACCGCGGAGGTCGTTCTCGGCGACGGCACACTGGGCTGGCCGGACGGGGCCCCGTACGACGCAGTCCTGGTCTGCGCGGCGTTTCCGCAGGTTCCGGATCCGCTGGTGGCACAGTTGCGCGTCGGCGGGCGGCTGGTCCAGCCGGTGGGCCCGGGCGGGCGGGAGCAGGTGGAACTGTAGCGCCTGCCCGGGGGCCTGGGGCGCCGCCGGACGGTTGTCTCGGCCTGTTTCGTCCGCTTGTACGGCGCCCACGGCTACGCCGAGGGCAGCGCCTAGGCCAGAGCCGCCCCACCAGCCGCCGGTACGGGCGAGTCGCCCGCGAACACCCGGGCGCGCGGCCGGTCGGCAGCCGCGCATGTCATCCGACTTTCCCCGGGTTCTTTACCCAACCGAGATATTTCACGGCGTGTCCGAAAACCACCGGCCCGCATCCGGCGTGAACAATGGTCCGTCGTCGAGAGCCGGTACGCATGTCACCGAAAGCAGCCTTCCCGGCCGCTCCTGCATCTGAATGCGGAAGGGATCACGATTGCCCTGCTCCACAACTGACCGGCGCAAGCCCGTCAAGAACAGAACCCGACGCGCTCCCCACTCCATCGCTTTTGTGCTCATAATCTCCCTGGCCACGGTATCCGCCCCGGCCACGCCCGCCGAGGCAGCCTCCCCGTACGGCGCCAAAGCCGTCGCCATCGCCGCCTCCAAAGAGGGCGCGCCCTATGTCTATGGCGCCACGGGGCCCAGGGAATTCGACTGCTCGGGCCTCACCCTCTACGCCTTCCGAAAGGCAGGGCGGAAACTCCCCCGGACCGCCGCGCAGCAATACCGGAGCACCCACCACATTTCGCGTCAACAGCGCGCCGCGGGAGACCTGGTCTTCTTCACCGCAGGCTCAACCATTTCCCACGTGGGCATTTACGCCGGCCACAACAAGATCTGGCACGCGCCCCGGCCCGGCACACGCGTACGGCTGGAACGGATCTGGACCGGGAATGCCCGCTACGGCCGCGCCAACTGACCTGCGTCCTCAGGGCATGGGCAGCGGGTTTGGGCCTCGGCCCGGCGAACACGGGCCAAGCCCACACCGGCCGGTTCCGTGGCGACGTGCGATGGGGTGGTCACGGTGATCACGGGGTCTTGCGCCGGATCGCGCCAGCCTCGGCGAGCCAGTAGATCATGGCGTTTGACGTACGCGTCGGCCCGTTTCGCCGCCCGGGCCGGCCCTCGCACGTGGTGTTCAGCTCGCCCATCGCCGTGACGAACTGCGCGTCGGAGGTGGAGTTCGCCCCGCCTTGAACGCGGTGGTGCAGTCGCGCTCCGCCGCGGAGAGCGTCGCGTGGCCGAGCCGGAGGTCCGGACGGTGAGCACCGTCGTGCCGACCGCGGCCGCAGGGCCAGCGCGTAGGCCAGTTCGATCCTCACCAGGGGCCACGCCGCGTCCGGCCGCCATCTGCACGTGCTGGTCATGGGGTTGAGCGGGCCGAGGCAGCCGTCCGAACTCATCAGGAGGTAGATGCCTCCCGCGCCCAGCGCCGGGTCCGGCGTGTGCAGGTGGGCCAGTGCCGGCCCGGCCCGGCAGACGAGGCCGCCCGCAAGCCCCTCAAACGCCGGCACCGGCGCCGGGCACGGGGCGTTTCATGGCCGGCCGCCGTCGTCGAGCAGTCCTCGGCAGGCCCGAGGCGGGTCTGCCGCTCGGCCTCGTCGACCGCCGAACCGGGGATACCCTCCGAAGGGGGCCTGCGCCTGCTCGCCTCCCGGGCGGCCACGCAAGGAGCCGACTCGCCGCGCAGCCCTCCACGAGGAGCTGAAGCCCTTCGATGGCTGCCCCGCGGACGGGGCCGCCGAGAGGACAGGGTGCGATCATGAGCCGAATCCTGGTGACCGGTTCCGCGGACGGCCTCGGACGCGCTGCGGCGGACGCGCTGCTGTCCGAAGGACACGAGGTCGTGGTGCACGCCCGGAACCACGAACGCGCCGCGGCCCTCCGCGCGCTGGTCGACGGCGGCGCGGACATCGTCGTCGGCGACTTCACGGAGCGTGACGCCGTAGTGCGTATCGCCGCCGAGCTGAACGGGGCGAAGCCGCTCGACGCGGTCATCCACAACGCGGGCGTGTGGAGCGGGCCGGCGGTCATGCCGGTCAACATCGTCGCGCCGTACCTGCTCACGGCCCTGCTGCGCGGGCCACGCCGACTGGTGTACGTGAGCAGCGGCTCGCACTTCGGCGGACGCCCCTCGCTGGCCGGGGTCGACTGGCGGGGCGAGAGCCCCGGCTCGTACTCCGACAGCAAGCTGTTCGTCACGACGCTCGCGGCCGCCGTGGCCCGCCTGCGCCCCGGGGTGCTGAGCAACGCCGTGGACCCGGGCTGGGTGCCGACCAGGATGGGCGGACCCGACGCACCGGACGATCTCGAGCTCGGCCATCGGACCCAGGAGTGGCTCGCCTCCAGCGACGACCCCCAGGCCCTGGTCACCGGCGGGTACTGGTACCACCGGGGGCTGCTGCAGCCGCATCCCGCCGTCCACGACGAGGCGTTCCAGGACCGTCTCCTGCACACGCTGGCCGAGGAGACGGACACCGCGCTCTGACGGTTCCCCGTGTCAGTCCCTGAGCAGCAGGACCAGGACGGCCAGTGCGACACCCAGTACCAAGGCGGCAACCCCGTAGACCACACGGTGGTTGCGGAGCCCCGGGACGAAGTGGTCCAGTGCGAAGCGGCCGGGGCCGGTGATGGCCAGCGTCGCCGCAGCAGCCGTGATCAGGCATTCGAACTCGATGCCCTGCTGGCCGATCACATCGCCGGCCCACTTCACCGCGATGGCGTTGATCATGATGCCGACGATCGCGGCGCCGGCCAGCGGGGTGAGCAGACCGAGCACCAGGCCCAGGCCGCCCAGCGTCTCGGTGAGGCCGGCGATCACGGCCATGGTCGCGCCGGCCGGGTAGCCGTCCTGCTCGAAGAACTCTCCGGTGGCGTCGATCCCGGGGCCGTCGAACCACCCGAACAGCTTCTGGGTGCCGTGCAGGGCCATGATCAGGCCGAGCACGAGGCGGAGCAGGGGCAGGCCGACGTCGTACGGCGTCGTGGGGCGGGTCGGGGTACGGGGGTCGGGGTAGACAGGTGAGGTGGGCATCCCGGCACTTTCTGTGGGATGGGCGGGACAGAGGCAGCAGCCCCGCCCCCGGTGACATTGGATGCACTCAGAGTGATGAAAAGCCGGGCGAAATGCGCGGTACGCGCGTACGCATGTCGGCCGAACAGTGACAGCGGTGAATGCTTTGGCAGCCAGCCGTGCCGACGAGGCTCACGTCACGGGCGGGTGAAGCCGGGCCCCGACTCGGCCGGGCCGAGGGTGCGCACGACGCGGGCGGGGTTCCCGACGGCCAGCACTCCCGGCGGCAGGTCCTTGACGACCACGGATCCCGCACCCACCACCGTGTCCTCGCCGATGGTGACGCCGGGGCAGACGACCACACCGCCGCCCAGCCAGACGTTGTCGCCGAGGGTGACGGGCAGGCCGCGTTCCCAGCCGGCCTTCCTGAGTGCGGGGTCCAGGGCGTGTGTGGGGGTCAGCAGCTGGACGTACGGGCCGATCTGAACGTCCGCGCCCATGGTGACCGGGGCGGTGTCGAGGAAGACCGCGCCGAAGTTCACGAACGTACCGGCGCCGATCCGGATGTGGTAGCCGAAGTCGCAGTGGAACGGCGGCCGGATCCGAACCCCGTCGCCCACCGAGCCGAGCAGCTCCCTGAGGATGGCGTCACGGCGTTCGGGCGGCAGCACGCCCGGCGCGTTGTACCGGGCGCAGAGTTCGGCGCGGGCCTGGCTGTCCGCGAGGAGTTCGGGGTCGTCGGGCAGGAACCAGTCGCCGTCCAGCATGCGGCGCTTGTTCTCGCCCACGGGGTGACCTCCGGGTCGGAAGCCGGCGGCGGCCGCGAGGCCGTCTGTGCGTACGACGTGCCGGCGGCTACGGTTCACACTCGCCGAGCACCGGAGCGGCGTCAAGACGGGCAGCCCGAGGCAGACCGGACCGAGGTGCGACGTCGTGGAGCGATGCCTCAACGCCGGGCCGGCGGCCGGGAGCGGCTTGGTCGGATCAAGCCGCCGCCCTGGTGGGCCCGGCGGCCGCCGTCGGGCCTGGCAGCCGTCCTGCCGGCACCGCCGCGGCCGGCTCTACCATCGCTGTACGAGGGAGGCCCTCGACACCGATGCCGACGCCGACGCCGACGGCGTCCCCGGAGGTCTGCCAGCGCATCGATGCAGCCCACCGCTGACGAGGAGGCACCGTGGAACCGGCACTGCTCACCGCCGCCGTCGTCCTCGCAGTCCTGGTGGTCCGCACCGCGGTCGGCGAACTCAGGGAGCCCGGCCGGGGCCGAGCCGACTGGGCGTTCCTCACGAACCGGCAGGCCCTCGCGGCCGGGGCGGTCGTCGCCCTGGTGGCCGGCTTCCTCGGCTGGGAGCACGGCGGGGGCCAGGGCCTGGTCTGGGGGGTCTTGGCCGGTGTCCTGGTCGCGTACGCCATGGGCGCCCGCAACCGCAGCGGCTGAACCCGGGATCGGCTGTGACAACTCACCGAACCTGTTCGGCCCCAGGGCGGAAGGTGAAGCCGGGGTCGGGATTCGGCTGCCGGGACGCCCTGTCCGCAGATGCCGCCACCAGGTCTGGGACGAGCGTGACGCCGTCGGGCGACCGCGGGAGCAGGCACCGCGGCTGATCCGCAGCGGCAGTCACACCGGCGGGGACGGTGAACCGCCACACCCGCACCGGCTCGCCGCCGACGTCCGCCGGTCAGGCCGCATCGGGCCTCGACGCGGCGGGCGGACCGCTCGGGCGTAAGCTTCGCTCAGCACGGACGCGGCGCGTGGGGGGCGGCAGGGCACATGACGGCTGAGGCAGAACAGAGGTGGGGGTCGACCCTCGATTCCGTCGTGGTGTACGCGCAGGGCGCGGTCTGCCGTCGGCTGGCCCGGGGCACCGTGCCGCCGGACGGCCGGCTGCGGGTGACGGGACTGCCCCGCTCGCTCGACCCGGGTTCCCTGCGGGCCCGTGTCCTGCACTCCCCCGGCGTACGCGTCACCGAGGCCCGGGTGGAGGTCGAGGCCGAGCCGCTCGGCACCGGCACCGGCACCGGCACGCCCGACGCGTTGCGGTACGAGGTCGAGCGGCTGCGCGACGAGTACGCGGCCGCTCAGGGGCGCCGGGACCGGCAGCTGGGGCTGATCGCGGAGGTCAGGGGGCTGCATCCGGCGCCACCGGCCCGCAGGCGCGAGGACCCGCACCGCCGTACCCCGGTCGACGCATGGCTGGAGCTCGCCGACTTCGTCGACGAGCGGCTGACGGGACTGCACACCCGACTCGTCGAGCTGGAGGAGGCGCTGCTCCGCGTCGGGCACGAGCTCTCCGTCGCCGCGGACCGGCTCGCCCGCGCCTCCACGGATGCGCCGTCAGCGCACGTGGAAACCACGGTCTCCGCGGTCCTGAGCCTCGACGGCACCGGTGGCGCGGAGCAGGAGCAGGAACTGGAGCTGGAGCTGGAGTACGGGGTGCCGGGCGCCGTCTGGGTGCCGGCCTACCGTCTCACCCACCGTCAGGGCGACGACACCGGCCGTCTGGTGCTGCGCGCCTCCGTCGCTCAGCGCACCGGCGAGGACTGGACCGGCGTACGCATCGCCCTGGCCACCGCCGACCTTCGGCGCCGCACCGACCTGCCGAGGCTTCGCTCGCTCCGGATCGGGCGCCGTCAGCCCGCCCCGGCGCCGTCCGGCTGGCGCGAGCCGCCGGCCGGGCTCGCCGACCTGTTCGCCGGGTACGAGGCAGCCGGCCCCCGCCCGGCCACGACCGCCGCACCTGTCATGGTCGGGGCCGGCTCCGCGTCCGGTCCCGTTCCGCCGCCGGTTGCGCCGCCCCCGCCCCCGCCCCCGGTACCGCAGGGCTACGGCGGGCCGCCCGCTGCGCTCCCGGTACCCGGCGGGGCAGCGCCCGACTTCGCGCTGCCGGGGCGGTCGCAGCCGGACGGCAGGCCTCGTGGCGGTGGCAGGTCCGTTACGGCCCCGGCCCCCATGGCGCCTGCGGCGCCCGGCCGGGCTGCGCCGGCTCCGGTATCGGCTCCGGCACCTGCACCTGTACCGCCTGCCGGTCCGCCGCAGCCGAGCGACGCCGAACTCGACTACGCCGCTCTCGTCCTGTGCGGCCCCGCCGAACAAGGCGGTCGCAGAGGCAGGCTGTTCCCGGGATCTCCCTCCGACCCGGCGGCGGGCGAGTACCGCCGCCGTGCCGAAGCGGTGTCCGCGCTGCCGCTGCCCGGACACGCCGTGCGTCCCCGCGAGTCGGCGGGTTCCTTCGACCACCGCTTCGACGCCGCCGCGCGTGCCGACATTCCCTCGGACGGAACCTGGCACTCCGTCACCGTCGCCTCGATCCCGGTCGGGCTGCGCACCGAGTACCTGTGCGTACCGTCCGTGGAGCAGACCGTGTACGCGACACTCGTACTCTCCAACACCACCGACCAGGCCCTGCTGGCCGGCCCCGTGGAGGTCGCCGTCGACGACGACTTCCTGCTGACCGCCGCACTGCCCACGCTCGCGCCCGGAGGCGTCTGCCGGGTGGGGCTCGGGCCGGCCGAGGGGGTCCGGGTCACCCGGCGCACGAACCTGCACGAGTCCACCGCGGGCCTGCGCAACAACACCACCGTGCTCGACCACCGGGTCCACGTGGAACTGGCCAACCGGCTCGCGAGGCCCGTCACCGTCGAGGTCCGCGAGCGGGTGCCGGTCAGCTCCGAACCGGACGTCCGGATCGAGGAACGGGCCGACTGGACGGCACCCGAGACCGGCGCCGGGCAGGAGCACCATGCCCCGGGCACCCGCGTCTGGCGGGTGGACCTGCCCGCCTGCGGCACCGCTGCCCTCGACGGCGGCTACGAGATCCGCATCCCGGCCGGCAAGGCCCTGGTCGGCGGCAACCGCAGGAGCTGACACACGCCATGTCCACGACACCGAAGCCGATCGCCCTCCCCGTCACCGCCGTCACCTGCCTGGAGGATCGCGCCCACATCGAGCGCGCCGTCGTGCTCGACCTGGAGGCCGGGGTCCAGCGACTGCGTCTCGGGCCGGTCAGTGCGCTGGCCGTCGACCGCACCCTCCATGCCGAACTGACCGCCGATCACCCCGCGACCGTGCTCGACCTCCGGATCGTCCGCACCTGGACGCCACGCGGGCCGCTGCCGTCCGCCGACGACGACTCCGCCCTGCGGCACCGCGTACACGCCCTCGAAGAGGAGCGGATCGCCCTGGAGCAGCGCCGCGATCGCCTGCACACCCGCCTTGACCTGCTCGGCCGCCTCGCCGCCGATCTCCTGCGGGAGATACGCGAAGGTGCCGGCTCGGGGGAGACCGATGCGCCCCGCTGGGCTCGCGAACTGGACCGGGTGGACTCCGAGCGCGACGCGCACGCCGGGCAACTCCGCGCCGTGGAGGCCCGGCTGGCCGCGCTCGATGCCGAACTCCGCGAGGTCGAGCGGGCCATGGCCCTCTCCGAGGAAGAGCCCGCCGAACTGGTCGGCCACATCGAGCTGACCGTGGAGGCCGCGGCCGCCGGGCCGGTCGGACTGCGCCTGAGCCACCTCACCGCGTGTGCGCTGTGGCGGCCTGCCTACCGGGCCGTGCTCGACGGCGACTCCCTGACGCTGGAGAGCGACGCGGTGGTCTGGCAGCGCACCGGCGAGGACTGGTCGGACGTACGACTGACGTTGTCGACGGCCCGGTCGGCGCTGGCCACCGATCCCCCGCGGCTGGGCGAGGACCGGCTGACGCTCAAGGACCGCACCGCCGCGGAACGCCGCACGGTCGACGTCGAGCTGCGCGAGGAGGAGATCGGGGACCTCGGCCCGTCCCCGGTGCTCGGCCTGCCGGGGGTGGACGACGGCGGCGAGACGCGGGTGCTGGGCGCCCCCTCCCTCGTCTCCGTGCCCGCCGACGGCCGCGCCCACCGGGTGCCGCTCTCCGCCTTCACCACGCCCGCGACCAGCGAGTACGCCTGCTCGCCCGAGCTGTCCCCGCTGGTCACCCAGGTGGTGCGGTTCGGCAACCTGTCGGGCCACGCGCTGCTCGCCGGACCCGTGGACCTGGTGCGCGGCAGCGGATTCAGCGGCCGCGGCACACTGGACTTCACCGCCCCCGGCGCCCCCGTCGAGCTCGCCTTCGGCAGCTGCGACGACCTCCGCGTGGTCCGGCATGCCCAGGAAGCCCGCGATACCGCCGGCATCACGCAGCGGACGGTGGTCACCCGCACCGTCCGGCTGCACCTGTCCCGGTTCTCCGCCCCCGGGGAGCACGGCGAACGGATGGTCGCGGTCCGTGAGCGGATCCCGGTCTCCGAGGTCTCGGCGGTTCAGGTGCGCCTGCGCAAGGAGGCCTGCTCCCCGACGCCGCCCGACATGGTCGACGCCGAAGGGATCGCCCGCTGGGACATCGCCCTCCCGCCCGGCGGCCGCCGCTCCGTCACCCTGGTCTACGAGCTGTCCGCGAGCGCCAAAGTCGCCGGGCTCTGAGCCCGGCGGTGCGGAACCGGGGCCGCGGCGGCACAGCGGTGTGGTCGCCGGGCGGAACGAACGGAGCGGCAGCGGCCGGTGTGGCGGCCGTCCGCTGCCGACGTGTCCGGCCGGAACCGGCCGGAATCAGCAGGTGATGGTGACCTCGTGGACAACCGGGTTGGCGGACCGGGGGAAGGAGGCCACGCCGAACGTGCCGCGGATGGTCGAGCCGCACGGGACGGCGCCGCCGACACCGCGTATCTCGAGGTTCGTGGAGGCGAAGATCACCGGCCTGGTCTGTGTCTCGGCCGAGGTGGTGCCGACGATCTGCGCGGAGAGCGTCGTGAACAACTCCTTCGGGGCAGGAGCCGGGCTGCCCGGGGAGGGCGGGCCGGCGAGGCCTACCGTGCCGTAGAACTCGACGGTGGTTCCCGTGATCTCGGCGCAGACCCGGGTGGCCAGGCCGGCCTGAAGACCCGACGCCCCACAGGAGGTGACGGTCTCGGTGACGGCGGCCGGGGGCGTGGCAGCAGCCGCAGGTGTGATCGCTAAGACGGTCAGACCTGCGGCACCGGCCGCGAGAAGAGCGAAGCGGTTCATGGGATTCTCCTTGCCGTGATGAGCGTTCGAGGGGTTGCCCCCTCGAACGCCTGATGTCATGTGAAATATCACACGGCATAAGAATACAAGGTGATCCCGCCGGAGGCGGGCATGGGCAGGTGCTTCGCTCGTGCGGGCTTCGACAGCCCGGATGGGAGGCGCCCATGCCCGCCTGACAAGGGAGGCCCTACGCCATGACCTTGCCGACACCTCCCAGGGCCTGGGCGCTGCGCCGGTCGATCTGCCAGAGCTGGCCTTCGCGGTTGCTGACGTAGATCTTGCCGTTGACGGTGTCCAGCGCGAGCCCCTCGCACGCGCCCAGGCCGGTGGCCACCACACGCTGGGCGCCGTCGGCCAGGGTGACCTCGTACAGGCGCCCGTTCAGGTGGTCGACGGCGTAGGCCTTGCCGGCGCCGTCGAGTTCCACGCGTATGGTGCTCGCCCCGGGAAGGCTGGTCACGACGCGGTGGGTGCCGTCGGCCAGGTTGACCTCGTACAGCTTGGCGCCGCCGTCCGTCTGGCCGACGTACGCCTTGCCCTTCCCGTCCAGCGCCACGCCGGCGATGCCCGCCCCCAGGCCGCCGGCGGTCGTGGTCTTCTGTCCGGTCCGTATGTCGACCGAGATCAGCTGGCCGTCGATCCAGTTGGCGACGCAGGCCTTGCCCGTGCCGTCCCGCGCGACGCCGTACGCGCCCGTGACGCCGGCGACCGCTCGGAACGAGCCGCTGGACAGGTCCACTTCGAGCAGGCGGGCGTTGCCGTAGTCGGTGGTGTAGGCCTTGCCCGACCCGTCCACCGTCACATCGCCGATGTCGCCCAGGTTGCTCGCAACCGTGCGCTGGGCGCCCGTGGCGAGATTCACCGCGGACAGCTTCTGCCCGCCGCGGTCGGCCACGTACGCCGTGTTCTGCGACGGGTCCACCGCAAGTCCTTCGGACGTGCCCAGACCCGTGGCGATCAGCGCGAAGGCCCTGCCGCTGCCACCGATCCTCGGCATGTCCTCATCGCTGATCTCCACCTTCAGCGGTCCGAGCGCCTTCATGGTCGACGATGCCATGGTGGACGTCGAGCCGGGGTCTTCGGAGAGTTGGCGCTGCGCGGCGGCGATGTCCCGGGAGTTCCGGAAGAGGGGGCCGAGGAACCCCATGACATCGAACGCGCCGTGCGCCGTCTGGCGCACGAGCCACGGGTCGCGCTGGCTCTCCAGCTTGCGCACTTCCTCCGAGACCTTCCCGGCGCCGGGAGTGTCCTTGTTGAGGGCTTCAGCTGACTGTCGGGCGGAATCGGCCTCGTCTCCGCTGTTGTCGAAGATGTTCTTGAACGACATGGGTTTCCCCTCCCTGCCTTCCCGGTGGACATGGAATCGCCCCTGCTACAGGGGCTGTTTCTGATTCTTGTAATCAAGCTCTTCCGGCTGGAAGACCCGGTGTTCCCCGGTGCGGACGGCGACCACTTCGACCTGCCCCTTCTGCATGAACCGCCTTCCTTCGTCGGCCAGGTCGAAGTGGGCCGGATCGTCGGCGGCCTCACCGAGCTTCCACGCGATCACATGGGCGTACTGCGGTTCCTTGGCCTGCGGAGGCGTCTCCTTCACCTGAACCGGCTCCGGGTAGTACAGGGCGACCCACCCGCCGAAGGTGACGGGGAACTGGTAGTCGAACCGCCTCACTTCACGCCGGGTCGTGGCCAGGATGTCGGCGCGGCTGCTGATTTCCAGGCTGATCGACGACTGGTGCTTCCACTCGGTGGTCAGCGACCCGCTGACGGAGCCGGTGATCCCGAGCAGCAGCTCTCCCCACAGTTCGCCCGTGCCCGTGGCCGAACCCGTGGCCGTCGTCGTGCTCTTCGTCTCCGTCTGGGACTCCGTGTTGACGCCCTGGTTGTCCTTGCTGTTGAGCAGGGTGGTCTTCTGGTACTGCGTCGCCTCCATCGCCTTCTGCAGTTGCTGCTGCAGCGATGCGATGGATTTCGCTCCGAAGGTCAGTTTCACCTCCCCTTGGAGCGACCAGCTGATCGTGTTCGAGATCGCGAACTCGACCGTGTCGGTCACGGTGACCTTGATGGGGTCGGTTCCGTTGATGTACGTCTGCTTGGAGATCAGGTCCGGAGGGGGCTGCTCGATGTTGCCCTCCTCCTCGACGACCGGCACTCCTACGTTCATGTAGGCGCGCCAGCCGCGCTCGTGCGCCGTCGCCTCCGTCTCGGGGAAGTCGCCGTAGCGGACCTTGTTCAGGGAGAAGCCGATGGGGCTGACGGGCTCGCCCCCACCCTGGGGGTTCCGCTTCAGTGCGTTCCTCAGCAGGTTCCGCTGCAGGATGGAAGGCGCCTTCGCGGCAATGTCGAGTTCCTGCTGATTTCGCGTGGTCAGCGGGTGACGCATGAACACATCGCCGATATAGGCCCTGCCCACATCGTTCTTCACACTGCTGTTGCCCACGTCTTTCAGACCTCCTTGCGTCGCAGAACCGAATGACTCGTCAGCGATGGTTTGTGTCTTCGTTCCGTACGGCGGTTCCGATCAGGGCGAACGTACGCGTCCGGCGCAGGGTGAACACCAAGCCGAACCGGCCGCGGGGCGAGAACCGGACAGAGTCCGCTGATCACGTGCGCGATCACCCTCGGGCGGGCGGGGGGCTGACCCGTCTGCCGCCATCTGCACCCATTTACTTGGCCCTTGGGACCGGGATCCGGGGCGCGGGACATGGCCGGAACCGTGGTCCCGTGACTACTCCGAGGAGTCAAACCCATCCCTTCCGGCTCGATTTGACCCCGATCGCCTGTTCTACTCCGACTTGGGAGCCGACAGGATCGCGTCGCCACCGAGGATGCGGCGGCCGGCCGCCGCTTCACATGTATCTGCGCCGACGGAACGCGCGCGCCCGTCACCCCGACGTGCCGGCTGCCCACAGCTCGGGGAGCGCGTGCGGGCCCGCCCCGAGAAAGGCACCCGCCGGGGCGGAACGCCCCACCCCCGAAGCCGCGCCGCCGGTTCCTCGACCTCAGGCCTCGGGACCAACCTTCAGGCCAGTCCGGAAGGGGCTCGAAACCCGAGGTCAGAGAGCGGCACGGTCAGCAACGCGCGAACAGCCGGCGGTCACGGCACCGGCGGTCATGCCTTGCATATGGATTCGCTCACTCGGATGGGCGATCGCGCCATGCCAATCACGCAGAACCACTCCGGGAGCCCGGACACATCACGGCACTCGGCCCCGCCCTCGACCAGGCGATCACCGAACTCGATTGCGGAACCGCGCCGTTGAACGCCTGGAGGGGCCGGAACCACGGTCGTGCGCGGACCGTTCCGACCCCACCCCGCCGGGCTCTGCACGGCAAGACGGCTTCGCCCCCAAACCCCGGGCAGAACACGGCATAAGCCCTGGTGACCGGGCCCCCACGCGGTCCTGCGGCCCGCTCGCGCGGCAGTTGCCGAACACCGTCACGGCTTCGCATGGTGTGGACACGGCCACGGATCGTGCCCGAATCACGTGTCTTGGCACAAAAAATGCAGTCCTCTGGGTTTAGGTGGCTATTTTTCCGTTTTGCTTCGAACATGGGTTGTGAGACGATCTTCAGGGAGCGAGAGATGACGGGAAAGCAGGTCAGCGAAGTGCCCCCTCCGGCGGAGGAGCTCTCAGCCGAAGGGGGCGGGCCGACCGGTCCCTCCACGAACGTGGAAGAGGCCTTCGCCCGGTTGCTCGCCGACGTCACCCACGTGCACCCCGTGTCCGTGGATGCCGACTTCTTCGCCGACCTGGGGGCCGATTCCCTGGTCATGGCCCACTTCTGCGCCCTGGTCAGGAAGCATGCGGACCTGCCGCCCGTGTCCATGAAGGACGTCTACCGGAACCCCACGATCAGCAGCCTGGTGACTGCAGTCGCACCGGCCACACCCGCAATTTCCGACGCCTTCCCGGCCACACCCGGCACAGCCGCCGCCGCGCCCGGCCCGCTCGAGGCCCCGCCCCCGACCGCGCGCGGCAAGCCCCACTTCCACCTCTGCGGCGCGCTCCAGCTCGTGGCGTTCCTCGCCTACTCCAGCCTCCTGACCTACGCAGCGGCCCGTGGCTACATATGGATCGCCGCCGGTGACGGCGTGGCCGCGGAGTACCTGCGCGGGGTGGTGGCCGGTGCGGTGGTCTTCCTCTTCCTCTGCGCCTTCCCGGTCCTCGTGAAGTGGACCCTCGTCGGCAGGTGGAAACCCGTCCGGCTCCGCGTCTGGAGCCTGGCCTACTTCCGCTTCTGGATCGTCCGGACACTCGTCCGGGCCAACCCCCTGGTCCTTTTCGTCGGCTCGCCGCTGTACGTGCTCTATCTCAGAGCCCTCGGGGCGCGGATCGGGCGCGGCGTCACCGTCTTCTCCCGGATCGTGCCCGTGTGTACGGACCTGCTCGCCATCGGCGACGGTTCCGTGATCCGCAAGGACGTCCACTTCAGCTGCTACCGGGCCCACGACGGCCTGATCGAGACCGGCCCGGTCACCCTGGGCAGGGACGCGGTGGTCGGCGAGGCCTCCGTCCTCGACATCGGGACGTCGCTCGGGGACCGCGCCCAGCTCGGCCACGCCTCCGCACTCCACACCGGACAGTCGGTGCCGCCGGGTGAGCGCTGGCACGGATCGCCCGCCGTCCCCACCGACACCGACTTCCTGGCGGTGGCTCCGGCCCGGTGCGGCACCGTGCGAAGGGCCCTGCACAGCCTCCTGCAGCTCCTGGCCGCCCTGCTGGTCTACCTCCCGGCCGTGGCCGGCGGCGCGTGGCTCATCCTAGACAACGTCCCCCAGTTCACCTCCGCCCTGGCGCCGGGCCCGACGGCCCTGGCGACCTGGCAGTTCTACGTCGAGGCGCTGGTGGCGTCCCTGCTGCTGTTCTTCGGCGGCCTGGCGCTCGCCCTCCTCGCGGTCGCCACCGTGCCGCGGCTGCTGAGCCGGGCCCTCACCCCGGACCGCGTCTACCCCCTGTACGGACTCCACTACGGTGTGTACCGGGTGATCGCGCTGGTGAGCAACCGGCGCTTCCTGACGCGGCTGTTCGGCGACAGCTCGGCGATCGTCCACTACCTGGGCGGCATCGGCTACGACCTCTCCCCCGTCGAGCAGACCGGCTCGAACTTCGGCACGGAGGTGCGGCACGAGACTCCGCACCTGGCGACCGTGGGTCGTGGCACCATGATCGCCGACGGGTTGTCGATCAACAACGCCGACTTCTCGAGCACCTCCTTCCGGGTGTCCCGGGTCTCGATCGGCGCACGCAACTTCCTCGGGAACCGGATCTCCTACCCCTCCCGGGGCCGGACCGGCGACAACTGCCTGCTCGCGACCAAGGTCATGGTGCCGGTCGACGGGGAGCTCCGGGAGGGGGTGGGGCTGCTGGGCTCGCCCAGCTTCGAGATCCCCCGGTCGGTCCGCAGGGACGGGGCGCTCACCGGCCCGGAGGGCGCCGAGGCGGCACGCCGGCTCCTGCCCGCCAAGAACCGGCACAACGTGGCCACGATGAGCCATTTCCTGGCCGTGCGCTGGTTCCAGCTCTTCGTCGTCTCGCTGCTCTACGCGATCGGCGCCGAGGCCTACGACGAGCTCGGCGGTGCGGCGGTCGTCCTGGCCAACTTCGCCGCCCTCGTGTTCAGCGTCGCGTACCTCGTCCTCACCGAACGCGTGGTCGCGGCCCGGAACCGGCCCGGCCCGCTGTACTGCTCGATCTACGACCGGCGGTTCTGGCAGCGGGAACGCTACTGGAAGGTCCCCTCGGAGTCCTACGTGCGCCTGTTCAACGGCACCCCGTTCAAGCCGCTGCTGTGGCGGCTGCTCGGCGTCCGCATCGGCCGCCGGGTCTTCGACGACGGCTGCGCCTTCCCCGAGCGGCCGATGGTCACCATCGGCGACGAGTGCACCCTGAACGCGGCATGCGCCGTCCAGTGCCACTCGCAGGAGGACGGCGCCTTCAAATCGGACCGCAGCGTGATCGGCGCCCGCTGCACGCTCGGGATCAACGCCCTCGTGCACTACGGCGTGACGGTCGCGGACGGCGTGGTGCTCGCGCCCGACTCGTTCCTCATGAAGGGCGAGAGCGTCCCGCAGGGGGAGGTCTGGGGCGGAAACCCGGCCCGGAACCTGAACCTGCCCGGCACGGACCCGCGGAGGTGAAAGTGATGACCGCTACGACGCACACCGCAACCCACGCCGACACCCCCTCCACGGGCACCGTCCTCCCGCACTGGACCCGGACACCCGTTCAGGGAACGGCGGAGTACCGCACCGCGGTCCCCGGACCGCTCGTCACGGCACTGGACCGGCTCGCGGGCGAGCTCGGAACCCCCCTCACGGCGGTGGTGCTGGCCGCCCACTTCAAGGTCCTCGGTGCCCTCTCGGGCGAGGACGGGATCACCGGCGGCCACCTCGCCGGAGCCGACGGCACCCCGCGGCCCTGCCGCCTGAAGACGGCTACCCCCCGCTCGTGGCGGGAGCTCGTGCAGGACACGCACCGGGCGGCGACGGCACCCCCTGCCTCCGGTACCCCGGCCCCGCCCGGACCCGAGTCCGAGCCCCGGCCGCCCGAGCCCCCGCCCGAGATCGTGTTCGACCCGGACGGCAAGGCCCACCCCGTCCCCGGCACCCCGCTCCACGTGGCGCTGGCCGGCCGCGACCACGAGCACCTGCTGGAACTGCACTACCGCACCGATCTGATCGACGCCGACTGCGCAGCCAGGATCGCCGGCTACCACCTCACCGCACTGCGGCTGATCGCCGACGACCCGGACGCGGCCCCCGGGCCCCAGAGCCTGCTCGGCGCCGCCGAACTCCACCACCAGCTCGAAGAGCTCGCCGGAACGGCCCGCGAGCTCCCGGACCTCCGCGCCCACGAGATATTCGAACAGCAGGCGGAGGCCCACCCCGACCGGATCGCCGCCGTCCACGGCGACCTGCGGTGGACCTACGCCGAGCTCAACGCCCACGCCAACCGGCTCGCCCACGCCCTCCTGGCACACGGGCTGCGGCGCGAGGACGTCGTCGCCGTCGCGAGCGAGCGCAACCCGGGCTGGCTCGCCGCCGTACTCGCCGTCCTCAAGGCAGGGGGCGCGTACCTGCCGGTCGAACCGCACTTCCCGGCCGACCGCATCGCCAGCATGCTCACCCGCGCCGCGTGCCGCTTCGCCCTGGTCGAAACCGGCAGCGCCGCCGGCCTCGACCGGGCCCGGGACGCCCTGCCCGAGCTGCAGGTCTTCACCATCCCCACGCCGCAGGAGCGTCCGCACGACCCTTACGACACCCATGCGGCGCACAACCCCGGCGTCCGCGTCCCGCCGCAGTCGCTCGCCTACGTCTTCTTCACGTCGGGCTCCACCGGTGAGCCCAAGGGGGCGATGTGCGAGCACGCCGGGCTCCTCAACCACCTCTACGCCAAGATCGACGACCTCGGCATCGGCGAGGCGGACACCGTCGCCCAGACCGCACCCCAGTGCTTCGACATCTCCCTGTGGCAGCTGCTGTCCCCGCTGCTCACCGGAGCCCGGACCCTGATCATCGGCCAGGAGGACGTGCTCGACGCCGGGCGCTTCCTCGACACCGTCGGCGACGGCAGGGTCAGCGTCCTGCAGGTGGTGCCCTCGTACCTCGAAACGCTGCTGTCCCTCCTGGAACGGACCCCCCGCGCCCTCCCGGACCTGCGCTGCGTGTCGGTCACGGGCGAGGCGGTCAAGAAGCAGCTGGTCGAGCGCTGGTTCGCGGCCCAGCCCGGGATCACGCTCGTCAACGCGTACGGCCTCACCGAGACCTCGGACGACACCAACCACCAGATCATGGACCGGGTGCCCGACGCCGCACGCATCCCCCTCGGCCGCCCCGTCAACAACGTCCGCGTGTACGTGGTCGACTCCCACCTCAACCCCGTCCCGCTCGGCGCACCCGGCGAGATCGTGCTGTCCGGGATCTGTGTGGGCCGCGGGTACGTCAACGACCCCGAACGGACCCGGCTCGCCTTCGGGCCGGACCCGCACCACCCGGGCAGCCGCCTCTACCGCAGCGGCGACTACGGCCGCTGGCTGCCGGACGGAACCGTCGAGTACCTGGGCCGACGGGACACCCAGGTCAAGATCCGAGGCTTCCGCATCGAGATCGCGGAGATCGACAACGCCCTGCTGCGCGTGCCGGGAATCCGGGACGCCGCCGTGGTCGCCGCAGGCGCTCCCGGGGACGGCCGCCACCTCGCCGCCTTCTACACGGCTGCCGCGCCGCTGGAGACGTCCCTGCTGCGCGATGCGCTGAGCGGCATGCTGCCCGCGTACATGATCCCGTCCGTCTTCCACCGGATCGCGGCACTGCCCCTGACCGCCAACGGAAAGACCGACACCAAGGCCCTGGCCGCCCTGACCGCGCCGACGGCCTCCGGCGCACCGGCCTCCCACCCCGGACGGCCGGGCGCGGCCGAGGACCGCCGGCACCCGCCCGAGACACCTGCCGAACGCCGCGTCGCAGCGGCCTGGGCCGCGGCCCTGGATCTTCCCGAGGGACGGATCGACCGGCAGGACCGGTTCTTCGACCTGGGCGGCACCTCTCTGACCGCCCTCAGGGTCGCGGTCGCCCTCGACCGCACGATCACCCACCAGGACCTGGTAAGCCACCCGGTCCTCGCCGACCTCGCGCGGCTGGTCGAGGAACGCTCCGCGCACACCCCGTCCGGGCCCGAACCGGGCACCGGAACCACCCACACCATCCCGTCCGCCGACGAGACCGACAGGAGCCCCCGATGACCCCAGCACCCTCCGCTGCCTCCGCACCCTCCGCCGCGATATCGGGGGCGGGCCGACAGGAGACGGCACAACCGCGGCCGGGGCGAGAGCAGGGGCCGGCGGACGGCCTTCCGCTGCTACACGTCCCGGGCACGGCCGACACCGCCACCTGGCTCGGCGAGCAGCGCGATGAACTGCGTGGCGCCCTCCTCGACCACGGCGCCGTCCTGGTCCGCGGCCTCGGCATCGCGGACCCGGCGGACGTCGGCCGGGCGCTGCAGCAGCTCGGCGCGGTCCCGCTGACCGAGAGGGAGGCCTTCGCTCCCCGCGAGACCTACTCCGAAGGGGTCTACTCCTCGACGACGTGGCCGCCGAACCAGCCCATGTGCATGCACCACGAGCTCAGCTACACCACGGAGTTCCCGTCCCTGATGCTCTTCGCCTGCATCACCCCGCCCACCACCGGCGGGGCCACCACCGTGGCCGATGCCGCCGCGGTCCTCGACGCGCTTCCGGCCGAGCTCACCGAACGCTTCCTGCGCGAGGGCTGGCTGCTCACCCGCACCTACGGCAACGACATCGGTGCCTCCCTGACGGACGCGTTCGGATCCGAGGACCGGGAGGCCGTCGAACGCCACTGCCGGGCCCGTGCCATCGCCTGCGAATGGCTCCCGGACGGGAGCCTGCGCACCCGGCAGCGCCGCAGCGCCGTGCTGCGGCACCCGGACACCGGCCACCGCTGCTGGTTCAACCAGATCGCGTTCCTCAACGAGTGGACGTTGGACCCCGACATCCGCGAGTACCTCCTCGACGAGTACGGACCGGAGGGCCTGCCCTTCAACACCCGCTACGGCAACGGCGACCCGCTCGACCAGGACACCGTCCGGGTGATCAACGAGGTCTACGAGGCGCACACGGTCCGGCGCCCGTGGGAGGCCGGAGACCTGCTGCTCGTCGACAACCTGCGTACCGCCCATGCCAGAGAGGCCTTCCAGGGCCCGCGCGATGTGGTGGTCGCCCTCGCCGACCCCCGGCGCGCCGCCGACTGCGAACCGACGATCGAGGTGACCCTGTCATGACCACCGACCGACTGGTGCCGCCCTTTGCAGTGATCTCCGGCGAGCAGGTCCAACGGGCGCTGGAGGGAAACGAGAAGCACATCGTGGACCTCACGGAGGAGGCGTACCGCCTGCACGGAGCCGGCCGCAGCGTGAACCCGCCCTCGCTGTTCCTGCGCTTCCCCGACCGCCCCGCCTCGCGCATGATCGCACTGCCCGCCGCCCTCGGCGGAGCGAACCGGGTCGACGGGCTGAAATGGGTCTCCAGCTTCCCCGAGAACACCGAGTTCGGGCTGCCCCGGGCATCGGCCGTGCTGATCCTCAACGACCCGGTGACCGGCTACCCGATCGCCTGCCTCGAAGGTTCGATCATCAGCGCCACGAGGACGGCCGCCTCGGCGGTCCTGGCCGCGGACCGGCTCACCCGCGGCCGCCCCCGCCCCACCCGCGTCGGGTTCTTCGGGGCAGGCCTGATCGCCCGCTACATCCACGGCTTCCTGACCGCCACGGGCTGGAACTTCGAGGCCGTCGGCGTGCACGACGTCTCCCTGCGCAATGCGGCCTCCTTCCGTACGTACCTGGAACAGTCGGGCAACACCGGCCTCATCGCCGTGCACGACGACCCGGAAGAGTTGATCCGCGTCAGCGACATGGTGGTCTTCGCCACCGTCGCCGCCGAACCCCATGTCGACGACCCGGCCTGGTTCAGCCACCGTCCCGTGGTGCTGCACATCTCCCTGAGGGACCTCGCCCCCTCGGTCCTGCTCGCCTCGACCAACATCGTGGACGACGTCGACCACTGCCTGCGCGCCGCCACCTCCACACAGCTGACCGAGCAGCTCACCGGCAACCAGCGGTTCCTGCACGGAACGCTGGACGACGTCATCGCCGGCCGGGTCCGGATCCCGGCGCACCGGCCCGTGGTCTTCTCGCCCTTCGGCCTCGGGATCCTGGACCTGGCCGTCGGCAAGTACGTCTACGACACGGTCGCCTCCGCAGGGGAACTGCAAACCATCGACGGCTTCTTCCACGAAGTCACCCGCTACGGCTGAGGAGACCTAGGTGCCCGTCATTTCCGCTCCGTACGCTTTCAACGAGGACGACCTCTACGTCGACCTCAGAAGCGCGCTCGGCTGCCCGCTGTACCTCAAGTGCGAGGGGTTCAACTTCGCCGGCTCGATCAAGCTGAAGGCCGCGGCCGCCATGGTGGAGTCGGCCGAGCGGGAAGGGGTCCTGACCCCGCAGTCCGCGCTGGTCGAATCCTCCTCCGGAAACCTCGGCGTCGCCCTCAGCATCATCGCGGCGAGCAAGGGCTACCGGTTCCTGTGCGTGACGGACTCCCGCTGCAACCTGGCGACCAGGCTGATGATGGAGGCACTGGGCAGTGAGGTCCACGTCATCAACAACCCGAAGCCCTACGACAGTTACCTCGCGGCGCGCATCGCCTACGTAGAGGCGCTGTGCGCGTCCGACAGCCGCTGGGTCTGGCTCAGCCAGTACACCAACCCGGCCAACTGGCGAGCGCACTACCGCAGCACGGCGCCGGCGATCGCCCACGAGTTCCCCCAGCTGGACGTCCTCTTCGTCGGCGCCGGGACCACCGGCACCCTGATGGGCTGTGCCCGCTACTTCAGGCACTGGCACCGGCCGGTCCGCATCGTCGCCGTGGACAGCGTCGGCTCGGTGTCCTTCGGCGGCCCTCCGGGCCGCCGCATGATACCCGGCCTGGGCATGGGCGTCCGCCCGCCCCTGCTCGACGAGTCCTACGTGGACGAGGCCGTCCACGTCGAAGAAGCCGACACCGTCCGCACCTGCCGGGCACTCGCCCGCCGCGGCTTCCTCTTCGGAGGCTCGACGGGAACGGTGGTCAGCGGCGCCATGAGCTGGCTCGCCCGCCACGACGGCCCCGCCGTCACGGCGGTCGCCATAGCCCCCGACCTCGGCGAGCGCTACCTCGACACCGTGTACCACGACAACTGGGTACGGGCTCTCTACGGCGACACCACCATCCTGGAGCCCTCTCCCCCCACCGGCCCGACAGGCCCCTGAGGCACACCACCTCGCCGAGCACTCAGCCGTGCCCCTGCTCGTGCCTGGCGGCGCGCAAACCGAGCACGATGATGCGCAGCCCGTGCTCGAAACCCGCGTCGCCCTCCATGGAGAGGATGTCGCCCGACGCCTGAGCGGTCAGCGGGAAGCGGTCGGCGTCGATGATCCCGGTGATCCGCTCGGGTGTGTAGGGGTTGTCGTCGCCGTACGCCGTGCTGGTATGGGCCTGTTCCTCGATGGTGTAGCCGATGGTGTAGTGCAGGAGTGCCGGGAAGCCGCGTGCCGCCTCGGTCAGGCCGAATCCCGCCTCCCGCAGGGTCTGCAGCGTGAGCTCCACCGCCTGGTGCACAGCCGGGTGGTTGACGTAGGTGCCGGCGAGCACGCGGGCCCCGTCGCGGTGACTCAGCATCACCTGCCGCAACTGACGTGCCCAGTCGGCGAGCCAGTCCTCCCATGATGCGCCGTCGCGTGGCGGTGCCAGCTTTTCCGCCGCCTCGACGTAGACCAGCGTGGCCATGGCATCGAGCAGTTGCTGCTTGTTCTTGATGTGCCAGTAGAGGGTGGGGGCTCGTACGCCGAGCTCCTGCGCCACCAGGCGCATGCTGAGTCCGTCGAGGCCGACGTCGTCGAGCAGCCGCAGCGATGTCCGGGCGATCACCTCGGAGTTGATCTTCATCCGGCTTCCCCTTCCCTTTCCCTCTTCCCCTTCCGGCCGCTTGACACTCTAACACCGTTAGGGCAGCCTCTAACGGTGTTAGAGGCCAGGCACTGGACGAGGGGGAGACTCGAATGAGCGGCACGAGGGCGTACACGGATGTGGTGGTCGCGGGCGCCGGGCCGACGGGCCTGATGCTCGCCTGCGAACTGCGGTTGGCGGGCGTCGACGTGGTGGTGGTCGACCGGCTCGCGGAACGGACCGGTGAGTCGCGGGCCGGTGGTTTGCACGCCCGGACGATGGAAGTGCTGGACCAGCGGGGTGTCCTGGACCGCTTCCTGCAGGCAGGCGTACAGCGCCCGATCGGTCATTTCTCGGGAATGTGGCTGGACTTCGACCGGTTCGAGAGCAGGCACCCGCGGTCGCTGGTGCTGCTGCAGTCGGTCGTGGAACGGCTGCTGGAGGAGTGGGCCGGGGAGCTCGGCGTACGCGTGCGCTGGTCGTCCGAGGTGACCGGGATCCGTCAGGACGGCGCCGGCGTCGACATCGAACTGGGCGGGCCGGAAGCCTCCCGTTCGACAGTGCGCGCCCGCTACCTCGTGGGCTGCGACGGCGGGCGCAGCGCGGTGCGCAAGCTGGCGGGCATCGGCTTTCCCGGCACCCCGGCCACGTTGACCGCACTGCTGGGCGATGTCGAACTCGCCGATCCCCCGGCCGAATCGCTCTTCATGCAGCGGCGAGCTGACGGCGACTTCTCGGTGTTCGCCTTCGAGCCGGGCTGGTACCGGGTGGTCACCACGGAGCACGGCCGTGTCCCCGACAAGGGGGAGCCGGTGACGTTCGAGGGGTTGCGGGAGTCACTGCTCAAGATCGCGGGCACCGACTTCGGTATGCACAGCCCCCGTTGGACATCCCGGTTCGGCGACGCGGCACGGCAGGCCGAACGGTACCGCAGCGGCCGGGTGCTGCTGGCGGGCGACGCAGCGCACATCCACTTCCCCGCCGGCGGCCAGGGACTGAACCTGGGGGTACAGGACGCGGTCAACCTGGGCTGGAAGCTCGCCTCGGTGGTGCACGGCCGGGCGCCGGAAACCCTGCTCGACAGCTACCACGCCGAGCGGCACCCCGTGGCGGAACGAGTACTGCACAACACCCGGGCCCAGTCGGCGCTGACCCGTCCGGGCCCGCAGACCGATGCGTTGCGCGACGTACTGCGTTCGCTCATCGAGTACGACGATGTGAACCGGCACCTGGGCGGCATGATTACCGCACTGGACATCCGCTACCCCGTCGGCGACGGCCACCCGCTGGCGGGCCGCCGGGTCCCCGACGTCGACCTGAAGACCGGCGACGGCAGCACGCGCGTCTTCGAGCTGCTGCGGGCCGCGCGCCCCGTCCTGCTCGACCTGGGCGGCGGCCCCGAACTGGCGGCTGCCGTCACGGGCTGGACCGATCGCGTCGACCTCGTCGAGGCCCGGTCCGCGGTCGACCGCTGGCCCGTCTGGCCGGACGCCGAGACCCCCGCCCCCGCGGCGCTCCTCGTCCGCCCCGACGGTCACCTCGCCTGGGCTGCCGACGCCGCCCTCGACATCGCCGCCCTCCGCACCGCTCTCACCACCTGGTTCGGCCCGGCCACGGCCGACTGACCACGACGCGCGGCCGCGAAGCGCACGCGGCGCGGCCGGCCGGCCGGCCGGCCAGGGCCTGCGACCGCGGCTCAGGATCCCGTGGCGCGGACCGAGCCGGTGCTGGGGCCCCTGGTGTCGCCCAGGAAACAGATGATCTCCCGGTCACCGCGGAGCCACGTGATGGGCTGCGGATAGTAGTAGTAACCCTCCAGCGTCTCCGGGAGCTTCGCGGCCGCGCCCACGTAGTCGGTGAGCACCTTGCCGGCGCACTTCTCCTCAGCGATCGCGATGACCTTCTCCTTGCCCGGGTACGGCCCGTCCTCCAGGTCGACGACGCCGTACGCCTCACCCTCATGGGGCTGGCTGCAGGGCACGACCTTCACCGAGAAGCCGGCCTCGGCGCCGTCCTCGGCGCGGTACTCCGCCAGTTTGCCGCCCGTGTTGAAGCAGTCCCCCTTGCGGATGTCCTCCGTGCTGACGGAGCCAGGGGTGGTGGCCTGGCCACTGGTGTCACGCTGCGGCGGAGGGCTTTCGTCGAGTGCTCCGGAGTATCCGAGGGTCAGCACGATCGCGTAGAACGCGATGGTCGCACTGTGGATGGCGATGGCCGCGATGGCGAAACCCCTGCCCTTCTCCCCTCGGTTGCGGATCTGGGAGAGGGCGACGATGCCGAGGACCAGCGGGACCAGCGGCAGCGCGCAGACGATCGACATGACGAACGCCACGATGGCCAACGCATTGGTCGTCTGCGGCATCGGCGGCGCCTGGGGCGGCGCATACCAGCCCTGCGGGCCGCCGAACGCCCCCTGCCCCGGCTGCCCGTACGGGCCCGCCGGCGGGTACGGCTGAGAGGACGACGGTGGCTGCGGTGGTATGGACATGCGTGTGGCGCTCCTTGCGCAGAGGGTGAAACACGCAACCTACAGCCAAGGGGTGACACCGCCGGGTCGGGGGTCTGACAGGCACATGACGCCCAGCCGGACCGTCCTGGGCGCCTCGACGATCCGTATCGGCCCGTCCCGTTCGATCACGACCGCACGATCGACGAAAGCGTCGGCTGCCACCACTGGATTCCCCTCCGCGACACGGTCACCTCGAGCCATCGGCTGTCACCCGGGGAGGGAGGCGGAAGCCGTTGAAGAGGTCGTCCATGCCGCGCAGGGACAGGCGGGCGGGAGTGGCACGGACCGCGAGGTCGCGGGCCGCCACCGCGAGGGGGTTGCGGAGCGCGCCCAGCCGGCCGACGCGGCGCGCACGGACGCGTACGGCATCGGTGCGGTCGCGGCGGGCGGCGGTGTACGCGGCGAGGGCGGCCGGGACGGGGTCTGTGCCGTCCGCGCGGTCTCCGGGCGGCAGCACGTGGGCGAGGACCACCGCGTCCTCGATGGCCTGGCAACCGCCCTGGCCGAGGTTGGGGGCCATCGCGTGGGCGGCGTCGCCGAGCCAGGCGATGCGGCCGTGGTGGAGTGCGGGGAGCGGGGCGGCCAGGTCGTAGAGGTCGTTCTGGAGGACGTCGGCGGGGTCGAGGCGGTGGATGCGGTCCAGGAGGGCCGGAATCGGGTCGTGCCACGAGCCGAAGCGGTCCCGGAGCTCGGCCCGGGGGTCGGCCGACCGGGTCCCGGCCGGGACGACGGCGGTGGCGTAGAGGTAGAAGCGGCCGTCGGAGAGCGGGGTCACGCCGAACCGCCCGCCCCGGCCCCAGGTCTCACTCATGGCCGATATCCCGAGGTCCGGGGCGTGGACGATGGTCCGCCAAGCGGTCTCGCCGATGTAGTGCAGCCCGGGGTGGGCGGGGAAGTACGCGCGGCGCAGCGGGCTGCGGATGCCGTCGGCGGCGACGACGAGGTCGGCGGGAAGGGCCGGGCCGGCTGCCGTACGGACGGTCGGGCTGCCCGCGGCGTCGTCGACTGCGGTCACGGCGGTGCCGTAGCGCACGGTCTCCGGCGGCAGGGCCGCGGCCAGGGCGGCGGTGAAGCCCGGGCGGGGGACGGCGATCGGGGCCGTGCCGTAGCGAGCGGCCATGTCCGCGGTGCCGACCCGAGTGAGCCACCGGCCGTCGGGGCGGCGCACGCCCATCGTCACGGGTACGGCGCTGCCGGCGGCGCGGGCGGCGTCCACGCCGATGGCGTCGAGTGCGCGCAGGGCGTTGGGAGCGAGGCCGATGCCCGCGCCGGTGGCGGGGGGTTCGGGGGCGCGTTCGCAGACGGTGACGTGCCAGCCGCGGCGGTGCAGTGCGATGGCGGCCGTGAGACCGCCGATTCCGGCCCCGACCACCACGGCGCGACGCTTCGGCATGAACACCTCTCTCTGCTCGCGGATACTGTCGTACCGGCAATTCGACCACACGTGCCCGTGCAGCCGGGCGGTCCGGATGCCCCGGCGAGACGCACGGCCCGCCGGGGCCGTTGCGGGTCCGGGCCCCGACGGAGTCGGGGCGGGTCCACGGCCTGGCGCCCCATCGGCGGTAGGGTTCCGCCCGTGTCCGAGCATCAGCGCGACCTCGTCGGGTACGGCGCCGAGCCGCCGCATGCGGCCTGGCCCGGCGGCGCCCGGGTTGCCGTCAGCCTCGTACTCAACTACGAGGAGGGCGGCGAGCAGAACGTCCTCGAGGGCGACCCCGCCTCCGAGGGGTACCTGCACGAGATCATCGGCGCGCCGCCTGTGGCGGGCGGGCGCGATCTGAACGTCGAGTCGATGTTCGCCTACGGCTCGCGCGCCGGGTTCTGGCGCATCCACCGCACGCTCGCGGCTCACGGCGCGCCGCTCACCGTCCACGCAGTGGGCCAGGCGCTCGAGCGCAACCCGGACGCGGCGCGGGCGATGGGCGCCGCGGGCTGGGAGGTCGCGAGCCACGGCTGGCGCTGGATCGACTACCGCCACGTGCCCGAGGAGGTCGAGCGCGGCGACATCGCGCGTTCGGTCGCGACGATCGAGCGGCTCGTCGGACGCCGGCCCGTCGGCTGGTACACCGGCCGGACGAGCCCCCACACGCGGCGCCTCGTCGTCGAGGAGGGCGGCTTCCTCTACGACTCGGACGACTACGCGGACGACCTGCCGTTCTACGTCGAGGCGGCCGGCCGGCCGCACCTCGTGGTGCCGTACAGCCTGGACGCGAACGACTTCAAGTTCCTGATCGTCCACGGCTTCACCACCGCCGACGACATGCTTGCGTATCTCGTCGACGCGTTCGACGTGCTCCACGCCGAGGGCGCCGACCGCCCGCGCATGATGAGCGTCGGCATGCACTGCCGGATCATCGGCAAGCCCGGCCGCATCCGCGTACTCGACGGCTTCCTGAAGCACGTCGCGCAGCTCGGCGGGGCGTGGGTCGCCACGCGTGAACAGATCGCGCGCCACTGGCTCGCCACGCACCCGCCGCTGCGCTGACCTTCCCAACCGCCGTGGCCCGTGGGCTTCGTGCGGGCCAAGACACCCCCGCGGCGGTAGGGCCGGGCCCGAACCGGCTGATGCCCATGGCGGTCAGCCGGCCGTCCGCCTCGAAGGTCAAGAGCCCGCCCCGGTTGTCGGCCGGCCGGTAGGCGTGTTGCCGCCTCGGAGGGGGTGAGGGTGTCCGTCTCCCGCGGACACAGTCGGTCCGGCCGGGCCGGCCGCCCCCGTTGGTCGGTCGGCCCGGCCGGGCCCTTGGGCCCACGGGGCCCGTGCTGCCCTTTCGGGCCGCGCGGGCCGGTGGGAGCCGGGGATGCACTTGATCACGCGATCGGGGCGCCTGGCTGCCCGTCACCTCGGCGTCCCGCCGGGGCTTGGACGACGTGCGGAGCGAGGCGAGGCAAGCTCCCGCCGGCCGCTTCCCGACGGGGCGTCACCCGCCGTCCGTGTCACCGCCCTGCCGACGCCGGCGGCTGCGTCGGCCGAGGGCTCCGGCCAACCCGACCAGGCCGCCCGTGAGCGCGCCGGCCACGAGCATGCGCAGCAGGTCTTCCATCGAGTGCTCCCTCCTCCGGATCAGGTTCACCGTTGCCCAGGAGGCACCGGCCTTCTCGGGGCGGAGGCGATCCGTGAGCTGAGTACGTGAGTGCCTGATCGATGACGAACGGGACACTAGCGGCGCGCCGACGGCCTGGCTTGGACAAATTTGACCTCGCCTCACAGGGCGACGGCTCCCTCTGCCACACGCGCGGCGGCCATCTGGCCGGGGGTGGTACCGGCCAGGGCACGGAACTCGCGGTTGAGGTGGGCCTGGTCGTAGAAGCCACAGGCAGCACTCACTTCGGTGAGATGCGACGCAGTCCCGTGAGTGAGCAGCCGCATGGCTCGATGGAAGCGCAGCACCCGGGCGGACGTCTTGGGCGTCATCCCGACCTGTTGGGTGAACCTGCGGATCAGATGGCCCTGGCTCCAGCCCACTTCGGCCGCGATCCGGCCGACCGGGATCGCCCCGCCGCTGCGGCACAGCAGCCGCCAGGCGTGACCCACCTCGGCCGCGGGTTCCGGGCCGCGCTCGAGCCGGGCCAGCAACGCGATGTCCAGCAGGTCGAACCGGGCCTCCCAATCACCGGTGGCTGCCAGTTGCTCCACGAGGACGCTGCCTTCGGGGCCGAGGACGTCGCAGAGCTCGACCACCCTGTTGGTCAACTCGTTCATCGGTACGCCGAACAACCGGTAGGCGCCCAGCGGGGTCAACTCGAGCCGGATCGCCTCCTGGCCACCAGGGTGGTCACACACCCGGGGTCCGTCCTCCAGGCCGACGACGAGCGAGCCGGTCACCTGGCTGTGCGGGCTCGCGTCGCCCAGTCGACGCAGTTGGGTGAACGGCTGCCCCAGGCTGAGCACCACGACGGCTCGGCCCGTGGGAACCAGCCGCACCCGGTAGGGGGTGGCCGCCGCCTCCCAGTAGCCGGCGTAGCTGCGCACGAACGGGCGCAACCGGGGAGGCCACGGCCGGGTTACCCGCCAGCGGTCGCCCACCCGGGTCATCTCGAGTCCCCGACCTGTCGTGTCCGCGCTTCCGGCCACCGGCATGCCCCTCTCCCTCCCGTGGCGGCGAGCGCCCGGCGCCGCCCCTGCACTGCACTGCACTGCACCACATCTTGGCCGAGCATGGGCATCCCACCTCCGGGATCGGCCGGCACCCGCCACGTCGCGGCCCGGACTCGCCCGGTACCTGCTGGAGACCGGCAGCGAGCCGATCACCACGATCGCGCGGCGCCCAGGCCCTCGCGCCTCGTCAGGCGCCGCCACCCCGGGTCTCGGTCCGCGCCCACGCCAGGTACGCCTCCGTGGCCCCGGTCGTCGGCAGCACCATCCATTGCGGCACCTCGTAGGTGTGGTTCGCGTGCACCCACTCCCTGAGCTGCTCCACCCGGTCCTCGGTGGTCTTGTAGGAGATCCGGTACTCCCTCTCGTGCTGCACCTCGCCCTGCCACCAGTAGAAGGCGGTCATGCGTGCGTCGACGTGGGCCCCGGCGGACAGTCGGGCCTCCACCGCGCCCCGCGCGAGCTCGTACGCCTTCGACTCGTCGTCCACCGTGGTCTGCACGATCACGATCCGGTTCTCGCTGTTCGCCACGCGGCGCCTCCTCGGTCGGATGTCCCGACTCTAACGACCCGCGGCCGAGCCGCCGGGTACGCCGTCCCCCGACCGATCATCGGGGGGCGGCTCGGAGGCCGCGCATCAGGACGTCGAGCGTGAGGTCCGTCGCCTCGGCCAGCGGCGTGTCCTCCAGGAGGGAGGCGACCGCGAGCGTCGCCAGGCCGTGCAGTGCGGAGAAGGCGACCTGGGCCAGGCGCCCCGGGTCGTCGGCCCGGACGACGCCCTGCCGCTGCCCTTCGGCGATCAGTTCGGCGGCGATCTCCAGGCTGCGGTGTCCGAGTTCGCGCAGCTCCGCGCTGGAGTCGTCGGAGTGTTTGACGGTGAACATCAGCTCGAGCAGCGGCGCGTGCGCGACGGCGAAGTCGACGTACGCGCGTCCCAGGCCTTCCAGTCGGGCCGGCACGGGTCCGGGGGCCGCGGCCGCGGCGCGCATGCGTTCGTTCAGGCGGGTGAACCCGTTGACGGCGAGGGCGTCGAGCAGGGCCTGGCGGTCTCGGAAGTGGCGGGCCGGCGCCGCATGGCTGACGCCGAGCTCCCGTGCCAGGGCGCGCAGGGACAGGCCCTCGGCGCCCGAGGCGACGAGGACGTGCTCCGCCCGTTCCAGCAGTGCGGCCCTGAGGTTGCCGTGGTGGTAGGACCCGTCGGCCAAGGCGACCCCTCCTTCGAATGTTGTCATTGACTACAATGCTGACTCTGTCTACATTCGATTATGGACCCGCCGCCCTCAGAGGGAGTAGCTCGCGATGCCCATGACGTACAAGAACACCACGGCCCTCATCACCGGGGCGAGCGCCGGCCTCGGCGTCGAGTTCGCCCGCCAGTGGGCCGAGCGCGGCGCCGACGTCGTCCTGACCGCCCGCCGTCTCGACCGCCTGGAGACGCTCGCGGCCGACCTCGGGGGCCGGTACGGCGTGAAGGCCCACGCCATCGCCTCGGACCTGGCGCAGCCGGGCGCCGCGACCGCACTGCGCGCGGAGATCGCCGCCCGCGGCCTGTCGGTCCAGACACTGATCAACAACGCCGGTTTCGGCAGCCACGGCCCCGTCGCCGACCAGGATCCCGCGCAGATGGAGGAGATGATCCGGCTGAACGTCCTGGCCGTCACGGAGCTGACCCGGGCGTTCCTGCCCGGCCTGGTCGCCGACGGCCGGGGCGCCCTGGTCAACATCGCCAGCGTCGCCGCGTACCAGCCCACGCCCGCCATGGCCGTCTACGGCGCCACCAAGGCCTTCGTCCTGAACTTCACCGAGGCCGTCGCGTACGAGACGCGGGCCTCGTCGCTGCGCGTCCTGGCCGTCTCGCCGGGTCCCGTGAGCACCGAGTTCTTCGACGTCGTCGGCAGCCGCGATGCGGCCGTCGGCCGGATGGCCACGCCCGAGCAGGTCGTGACCGCCGCGCGCCGCGCGCTGGAAGGCCGCTCAGCCCCGGCCAGCGTGGTCGTGGGACTGGGCAACCGTCTCTCCGCGCTCGCCTCGGCACTGGCGCCCCGACGCACGGCTCTGGTTGTGGCGGGGCGCGCCCTGAAGGCCTGACCCCGGCCCTTGCCGGGCGCGGGCGGGGCTGCCAGGGCCCGGCGGGGGCGGTGGCCGCTTCACCGGTCGGGCACCCGTTGGCGGGGCAGGCCGGGACGATGCCGGTGCATGACCAGGCGTAGCAAGGCGGTTCCGCATCGTAGCACTTGGGTGAACTCCGAGACTGAATTTCCGTCAACAGACCATCACGGGCCTGACGTTTTGTCTCAACTTCATAACGAGGCCACGCCGACGGCTCGCACCCAATCCGCCCCATACACCCAACTGCCATAAGGCGCAGCGGATTTGACTGATCATCATTTCTTGCCGGAGGGTAACGTTCAGGCATCTACGGGTCCGTTCCCGTTTGTCCGAATTCTCTGCCACGCCCGTCTGGCAGGCTTTCCGCACCCCACTCCTCCCGACCTTGGCCGTCAAGCTGAGCGAATAGCCCTGGGGGGGCTTATGCGTAGATCCAGAGGGCTGACTGCCGCCCTCGTCCTGTCACTGGCCGGTGCCGGAACGGGGATAGGCCTGGTGCTGATGCCCCAGGCGTCCGCCATCACCGCGCCGGTGGCGTTCACCGCCGACAGCCTGCCCGTGTGGCAGCCGAACGGCATCGTCTGGGCGATGGCCCAGGCGAACGGCACCGTCTTCGCCGGCGGCACCTTCTCGGCGGTCCGCCCGCCCGCCGGCGGGACCGGCGCCGAGCAGGAAGCGGTCAACTTCGTCGCGCTCGACGCCGCGACGGGCAAGCCCACCTCCTGCAAGCTCGCGTTCACCATCGGCGAGGGCACCGCGACCGTACGCACCCTGGTCGTCTCGAAGGACAAGAAGACCCTCTACGCGGGCGGCTACTTCGGTGCCGTCAACGGCATGCCGGTGTCCAACGTCGCCGCGATCGACATAGCCGGCTGCACTCCGAAGACGGGCTTCCGACCGGGCTTCGCGGCCACCGTGCGCGGGCTCGCCGTCTCCGGCGACACCCTGTACGCGGCCGGCGACTTCAACACCGTCCAGGGGCAGCCCCGCAAGAAGTTCGCCGCGGTCGACGCCGCCTCGGGCGCGGTCAAGCCCTTCACCGCCAACGCCGACGAGCCGGGGCGGGCGATCGAACTCACGCCCGACGGCAAGCACGTACTGCTCGGCGGTGACTTCTTCACCGTCAACGGCGCGAGCAGCCATGCCCTCGCCGTGGCGGACGCGACCTCCGGCGCCGTGAAGAAGACCTACGGGAGTGCGTTCCACCCCCTCTCGGTGGTCATGGACATCGCCACCGACGCGAACGGCTTCTACACCGGCAACCAGGGCAACGGGGGCGGCGTCTTCGACGGCCGCACCGCCTTCAACCTGGGCGACTTCAACGAGAGGTGGCGCGACCGCTGCCTCGGCGCCACCCAGTCCGTCCTGCCGTACGACGGCGTGCTCTACAGCTCCTCGCACGCGCACAACTGCTCGACCGAGCTGGAGTTCCCGGAGGAGGGGAAGCGCCGCTACCTGATGGCCCAGCCCACCCAGCACAAGGATGGTGCCGCCCCGGCGCCTGTGGACGGCTTCGTCCGCGGTCCGCGCAAGCTCGGCTGGTTCCCCGCCGTCAACGGCGGTATCGGGGAGGGCGTCGGCCCGCGCGTCATGGCGGTCGCGGAGAAGGGCGACACGAAGTACATGTGGATCGGCGGTGAGTTCACCACCGTCAACGGCGTCGAGCAGCAGAGCCTGACCCGCTTCGCCTCCACCGGCGACCGCGGCGCGCCGACCACCCCGGTGGCCAGCGCCGGCAGCGTCAAGCCCGGCGAGGTCCAGGTCCGCTGGCGCACCAGCTATGACGCGGACGACAGCAAGCTGACGTACCGCATCTACCGCAACGGCTCCAGCACCCCGGTCCACACCATGACCGCCGAGTCCCTCGAGTTCGAGCGGCCGCAGGCCTCCTGGACCGACACCACCGTCAAGGCCGGCCAGTCCTACACCTACCGGGTCACCGCCACCGACGTCGCCGGCAACACCAGCGCCCTGTCGGCCACCGCCTCCGTGACCGTCCCGAACAGCCAGCAGGCCTACCCGGCCCAGGTCCGCGCCGACGGCGCCCAGCTGTACTGGCGCTACGACGACACCGTCAGCCCGTACACGGCCGACTCCTCGGACGGCGGCAACACCAGCGGCGTCCAGGTGGGCGCCCCGGCCCTGCGCCAGGCACCCGGCGCCATCAGCGGCGCCGGCACGGCCGTGGGCTTCAACGGCACCAGCCAGCAGGTGTACAGCGACCACCGCCAGACGGTCGGCAGCAGCTACACCATCGAGACCTGGTTCAAGACGAGCACCACGCGCGGCGGCAAGCTCGTCGGCTTCGGCAACAGCACGAAGTACACCAGTGGTGCTTATGACAAGCACATCTACCTGACCGATACCGGTCGCCTGGTGTTCGGCGTGTACAACGGCTCGGCGCGGATCATCGCCACCGGCCTGTCCGACACGTACAACGACAACAAGTGGCACCACGTCGTCGCCACCCAGGGCCCGTCCGGCATGGCGCTGTACGTCGACGGCCAGAACAAGGGCACCCTGAACGTCACGGACTCCGCCTCCTACGCGGGCTACTGGCACGTCGGCGGCGACAACCTGGCGGGCTGGCCCGGGCGTCCGATGAGCGACATGTTCGCCGGCCAGATCGACGAGACGGCCGTCTACCCGAAGGCGCTCACCGCGGCCCAGGTCAAGAACCACTTCGACCTGGCGAAGGCCCCCTCCGACACGGTCTCCAAGGTCACCGCGACCGAGGACACCTACGTCAACCAGGGCGCCCCGAGCGCCGCCAACGGCACTGCCACCTCGCTCGCCGTCCGCGGCAGCAACCCGGGCTACGAGACCTACCTGCGCTTCAACGTGCCGGCCGCGCCGGCCGGGCAGGTCCTGAAGTCCGCCGTCCTCCAGGTCAAGACCTCGACCCAGAGCGGCGCCGGCACCGCCGACACCGTCTCCGTGGTCCCGGTCACCGGCACCTGGAGCGGTGACACCACCTCGTACACCACCAAGCCCGCCGTGGGCGCCACCCCGCTGGGCACCTTCGCCGCCATCCCCGACGGCTCGGCCCTGCACAGCGCCCAGCTGGACACCGCCGCGGTATCGGCCCTGCTGGGCGGCAGCCGCAGTCTGGCGCTGACCAGCACGGGCACGGACCCGCTGTGGCTGTGGTCCAAGGAGGCGACCGCCGCGGACGCCGCTCCGCAGCTGATCCTCACCTTCGGCCCCAAGTAGGCGTACGAGGGAGCGCGGGGCCCGGCCTTCCGGGCCGGGCCCCGCGCATCAGCATCCAGGTCCACGTACGAGCCGTCGCATACGGCTGCCACCACTTCCGCGTGGGCCGGCCCCGACCACCGGCGATCGACGCTTCGGTGGAAAATCCCTGGTCTGGTGGCCCGAAACGGCGGAGACTCGGTCCCATGACCGAGATGGCGTCGTTCCGGGAAGCGGTCACCGCGTGGGCGGCCGGCGGGACCGGCGACCGTGCGCACGAATTGGCCGAGCGGCTGCCCGTCCGGGCGGTCGTCCTGCTGGAAGGGCTGAGCGACGTCGCAGCGGTCGGCGCGCTGGCCGCGCGCCGCGGCCGGGACCTGGCAGCCGAAGGGGTCTGTGTCCTGCCGATGGGTGGGGCGATGAGCGTCGGGCGCTTCGCCGGGCTCCTCGGCCCGGCCGGCTTGGGCCTGCGCCTCACGGGACTGTGCGACGAGGCGGAGCGCGGCTACTACGCCCGCGGCTGGGAGCGCGCCGGTGCCGCACCCGAGGGGTTCTTCGTCTGCGCGGCGGATCTGGAGGACGAGCTCGTCCGCGCGCTGGGCGTGGCACGGGTCGAGGAGCTGATCCGGGCCGAGGGCGAACTGCGGGCCCTGCAGACCTTCCAGCGCCAGCCCGCCCAGCAGGACCGCACCCCGGAGCGGCAGTTGCGACGCTTTCTCGGCACCAAGAAGGGCCGCAAGATCAGCTACGGGCGCGTTCTCGTCGAGGCGCTGCCCCTCGACCGCGTACCGGCCCCGCTCGACGGCCTGCTCGCCGGCCTCTGACCGTTCGGCGTGGTCCAGGTCGAGCTGCCCGACTCCAACCGGCGCAGCCACGTCGGCAACGCCTTCACGGTCGCCGTGCTGTAGCCGGTGCAGCCCCGGGCGACTCGGTGCGGGGGGTCATCGGTCCGTGGGGGTGTCCGGAGGGTCGTACGCGCACAGTGCGGAGAGGCGGGCCGGGTCGAGGATCAGGAGGCGGCGGTAGCCCGTCTCCAGGACCCCTTCGCGGCGCAGCGAGGCCAGCAGGCGCTCCACCGTGGAGGTGCCGATCGTCGCCAGGCCGCCCAGGGTCCGCTGGCTGAGGGTGAGTTCCAGCAGGACGGTGCCGTCCGGCCGGCGTACCCCGTACTCCGCGGCCAGCTCGTCCAGGATGCGGGCGAGGCGGCGGCGTGCGTCGCAGCCCTTGGTCTCCACCCGCCGCCGGGTCGCGGTCCGCAGCTTGCGCACGACGCTGCGCAGCACCTGGAGCTGCGCAGCGGGGTGGCTGTGCAGGTAGCCGATGAAGGACGTCGGCGCGATCCGCAGGGCTGTGACCGGCCCGGCCGCGGTGACCGTCGCGGTACGGGCGCAGCCGTCCAGGACGGCCATCTCCCCCACGAGTTCGCCGGCGGGGCGGATCGCCAGCAGTGCCGCAGCCATCCGGTCCGTGACGCCGGTGACCACGACCACCCCGTCGAGGAGGACGAACACCGACTCGCCCGGTGCGCCCTCCATGATCAGCGTCTCTTGGTCCTCGTACTGACGCCGGGTGCCGAGCCGGAGCAGGGCGTCCCGGTCGTCGCCGTCCAGGGTGTCCAGGAGGCTGCCCGCCGCCCAGCGCGGCGGCTCGGCGCGGCCTGCGGGAGCGGACGCGTTCCGCGGCGCCCCCGAGGGGGTGCCGCGGAACGTTCCGGACGGGCGGGGGCTCATGCGCTCCCCTGGGCCGCGGCGGCCGCACCGCGGGCGGGGCCCGGGCCGTGCAGCCGTTCCACCCGCTCGCGCAGGGTCCGGCACTCGGCGCCGATCCGATCCAGCTCCGCCAGCCGGCGGCGTACCTGCGGCAGTCGCTCCGACCGCTCCCTGGCCGTGGCCGCCCGGGTCTTCTCCAGTCGGCGCACCGTGGCCCCCAGCGTCTCGGACTGGGCGCCGAGCTGGTCCTCCAGCGCCGCGGCGAGCGCCCGCGAGCAGTCCTTCATCTGGTGGGAGAAGTCCTGCTCGACCCGGCGGCGGCTCGACTCGAGCATCGGCATCACCCGCTCCTTGAGCCGGGCCACGTACTCCTTGTTCCGTCGGGCCTCCAGATCCGCCTGGGCCTGGCGGCCCCCGCCGAACCAGCCGGCGATCTGGCCGAGGAGTCCGCCGACGATCGACCCCACGATCGTGCCGATCACGGGCGCCACCATCGTCCCGATCACCGCCCCCGATGTGGAACCGAGCCCGCCCGCGGCCCGGCCCCCCGACCAGATCGTGTGGAACCGGCGCCAGCGGTCCCCCTCCTGCGGCCCGTCGGCGGCCCTCTTCAGGTCGCCGAGGTCGAGGTGGTCCGGGCGGTACGACGGCCCGTCCGCCGCCCGTGCCGTCAGGGGCACCGAGGTCAGCGCGCTGTAGCGGTCGGCGACCTGGGACGCGGCCCGCTCCAGGTCCCGGTGGGCGCGTTCGGCGGCGTCGACCAGGGCCGTCGAGGCCTCCTGGAGCAGCGCGTCCGGGTCGCTGAGGGCCCGCGGCCCCTGGCACGCGCGCCGGAACGCGTCCCGCGCCGCGTCGATGTCGGCCGTGAGCCGCTCCCGGACCGGCCGGGTCTCCCGCTCCAGGTCGTCCTGGAGGTCGCGGCGCCACCGGCCCTGGCCGGAGCGGAGCCGCGCCACCGCCTCCTGGGCCTCCTTCATCTCCTGCTCCACCGCGGCCAGCCGCTCGCCGCTCTCCAGGGCGGCCGCCTCGTTGGCGAGCGGCGCGGCGGCCTCCCCGAGGGCCTCGTCGAGGCGGTCCAGCGCCCGATGCAGGGCCGCCGTGCCGCAGGTGTCGGCCAGCCCGTTCCACAGGGCGGCCTCCAGCTCCGGGAAGCCGGACTCCGCCAGGAGCTGCGGGTCCTCGTCCTCCTCGGCCTCCCAGCGCCGGTAGGCCGAGACCGGGACGACGACCAGTTCCTGCGGCGCCGCCCCGGAGACGCCCGCGATCCGTTTGCGGGCCTCGGCGACGACCGGGGCCGCCGCGACGACCTTGTCGATCATCGTGATGGCGGTGACGATGACCGGGCACTGCTCCAGTGCGTACCGCAGGAAGTCCAGCTCGACGGTGGCCAGCGGTTCGATGGCCGCCCCCACGAACAGCACGGCGTCGGCGCGCGGCAGGAAGGCGTGGGTGACCGCGGTGTGCGCCGCGTTGAGACTGCCCACGCCCGGGGTGTCCACCAGCACCAGGCCGGACCGGAGCGGGGCGAAGGGCGCCTCCATCTCGATCCGCTCCACCCCCTTGGCATTGCCCGGGTTGGCCTGTTCGGTGGCGTACCGGTGCACCTGGTCCAGCGGCACCTCGAAGGGCTCCGGGCGCTCGTCGGGGCGGGCCGGGTCGGCCAGCGGGCAGATCAGCGCGCGTTCACGCTCGCCCCAGCGCAGGGTGGCGACCACGGAGGTGGTGACGTCCACGTCGACGGGGAAGAGCCGGCGGCGCTGGACGAGGGCGTTGAGCAGACTGGACTTGCCGCGCCGGAACTCGCCGCAGACCACCACGAAGAACTGCTCCGAGGCCAGGCGGTCGCGGCTCTCGGCGAGCACGCGGCGCCGGGTCGCGGCGGCGTCCTCGTCGAGCACGCCGAGGACGGTGGGGTGGAAGGCCAGGATGTCGGCGCGCAACCGGTCCAGCAGGGTCTTCGACATGTCTGCGCCCCTTCAGTTGTCCGCGTTGAGGGCGAAGTAGATCGCCCCGCCGATCACGCCGACGACGATGAGGAAGGGGGCGTTGGTGATGCCGGCGGCGATGGCGCCGACGACCAGCCCCAGGCCCGCCCCGATGAGGGCCATCTTCCCGGTCTCGCCGGACGAGGACGAGGACGAGGACGGGGACGGGGACGGTGTGTATGACGGGGACGAGGCGGCCGCGGCGCGGGCCTCCGCCTTCTGCTGTTCGCGTCGCTTGGCCTCCAGCCGTTCCTCCCGCTCGCGGCGTTTCCTCTCGGCCTCGGCTTCCTCCTTGGCCCGCTCCTCGGCCTCCTTCCGGGCCTTGGCCTCCTCCTTCGCCAGCCGTGCCGCCTCGCGGGCCTCGATCTGCCGGCGTGCCGTGAGCATCGCCCCTCGTACGACGGCCAGTTCGGGCTCGTCGACGATCTGCACGGCGGCGACGTCGCCACAGCGCTCGGCCAGCATCGCTCCCACCAGCGGCATCCGGCTCGCGCCGCCGACGGGCACCACCCGGTCCAGGTCCTCCCAGGTCATGCCGGCTTCCTCCAGTACCGACTCGCACAGCGTGAGCGTGCCGAGCAGGGCGGGCCGGACCCGTTCCTCCAACTCGGTCCGCTCCAGGGCAAGTTCCACCGGCTCCCGCAGCTCGGCCAGCAGGACCTCGTGCCGGGTGGTGCGGGACAGCTGGATCTTCGTCGTCTCGCAGGTGTCGAGGAGCTGGTGGCGGCGGCGCAGCCCGTCCTCGTCCGCCGGGGGGCCGTCGAGCACTTCGGCGATCGGCTCGGGGAGCCGTTCGCGCAGCAGCCGCACGAGGGAGTCGGTGAAGTCCGCCCCGCCGACCGTCTCCGTACCGCCCTTGGCCAGCACCTCGAAGGTGCCGTCGGGCTGCCGTTCGGCGACCGCGCAGTCGAAGGTGCCGCCGCCCAGGTCGTAGACGAGCACCTTGCCCGGCCCCTCCAGCGCGTCCTCGAAGGAGGCCCGGACCGCCGCCACCGGCTCGGTCTCCAGTTTGACCAGCTTGCGCGGGAAGCCCGCCTCCACGGCGGCCTTCACGATCTCGTCGCGGCGCGAGCGCTCCCAGGTCACCGGGACGGTGATCACCACCCGTTCGGGGCGACCCGGCACCGCCTTCTCGGCCTGCTCCCGCAGGAACTCCAGGACCCTGGCCGCCAGGCGGCGGGGCGTGTAGGTGTGTTCGCCGAGCGGCTGCTCGGTCGGCGAGCCGATGTCCCGCTTGAAGTTCCGGCGGTAGTCGGCGGGGCGCTGTGCCTTCGTGCGGTCGGCGGCAGCGCCCACCAGCAGCCTGCCGTCGGGGGCGAGGCCGACGGTGGTCGGTATCGCGCTCTGCCCGGTGACGGGGTCCGCGACCCGGACGACACCGCCCTCCGCGGTGCCCACCATGATGGACGAGTTGGACGTGCCGAAGTCGATTCCGTAGACGAGTGCCGACATGACGTGCTCTCCCTTGCCCTGCCTGCCCCGGTCCCCCGGGGATCCGGCGGCCGCCCCCACGACGGCCGCCCGTTGCGCGCCGCGCCTGCGCGCGGGACGGCACGGCTCAGCCCTGAGGGCCCGTTCTCGACCCGTGCTGCCCGTCGCGCCGCGCATGTGCCTGGTGCGGGTCGTCGTTCCCCGGTTCGGGCTGTGCCGGTGCGGTTTCCGGGGCGGCGGCGACCACCTGCTGCGGGCGCAGCATCTGCTCCCGCCACCGATAGCCGGGCCGAACGGTCGCCAGGATCGTCCCGGGGCGCCGGCCCGGCTCCGCGGGCCGGCTGCGCAGCACCTCGTGCCGGGCCGGGTCCACCGGTCCGGTGTCCCGTACCTCGGTCAGCTCCGACTCGGCCAGCAGCACCTGGACCCGGCGGCCCATCCAGCGCAGCGCCGCGGCCGGATCCAGCCGCCCGGCCTCCAGCTGGTCGCGTACGTCCACCAGCTGGTCCGCGGTCCGGATCAGCTCCGGCAGCACCGGGTGCGGACGCAGGGCCGCCTCCCGCAGGTCGCGCAGGGTCACCGCCAGGCGGCGGGTCTCCTCCCGCTGCTCGGCCAGCTCCCCCGCGTCCTGCGCGGCCCGGACCGCCAGCTTGCGCTGCTGCTGCAACTCCCGTTTCAGCTCGGCAAGTTCCTCGCGGGCGGCGTCCGCCTCCTCCCGGGCGAGGGAGGCGCGGGCCCGCTGGACGTCCAGCTCGGCCAGCAGCTCCGCCGCACGGCCGGCGCCGGTCCGGCGGGCGAGGAACCGGCCCAGCGGGCCGCCTCCTGCGCGATCCCGCGGATCCTTCGGTGTGTCCATGGCGATGCCCTCCCCTCGTGGTCCTGCGCCCGACGGCGCCGACGTCCTGATCGCTCGGTCCGGCCGATCCGGTCGATCCGGCTGATGCGGCTGATGTGGCTGATGTGGCTGAATTGGTTGATCCGTTCGACCCCTTCGATCTGCCGGCCGCTGCCGGCAGGCGGGACGCGTACCCGCGCCGCACCGGTCCGCCCCGCGGTCCGTGCCCTGCCCCGGCGCCGGTCTACGCCGCCCCGACCCGGCCCAGCAGGTGCTCGTACCCGCGCCGCACACATCCGGCAGCGCGCTGCGAGACCCGGTCCAGCCCGGGGTCGACCTCGCGGGCCGCCCACTGCCGCACCCCGGCCAGGGCGGCCGCGGCCAGTTCCCCGGGGGTGGCGTCGGCGGGCAGACCCAGCCGGGCCGCGGTGCCCGTCCCGTACTCCCCCGTGATCCGCAGCAGTTGCTCCACCTCGTCCGCGGCGAGGGTCAGCTCGCCCCGGTAGTGGGCCTCCAGCACCTCCAGTTCGGCGAAGCCGGGCATGCGGTCACGCAGCCGTTCCAGCCGTCCCGCGGTCTCGCCGAGCGAGCGGTGCGGCGGCGTACCGCCGCGCAGCGCGTTGCGCCGTGCCACCGCAACCTCCCGGCCGGCCCGCTGCAGCCCCTGCCCGAGCTTGATCAGGGCGGAGCGGTTGCCGAAGTGGCGGACGATCAGCTCGCGCAGCCCCCGTACCCCGCTGACCTCCACGAGCCGGTCCCGCAGCTGCTCCTCCCCCGCCCCGTCCCGCAGCAGCCCGCAGGCCAGGTGGATGCCCCAGACGCCGAGCCGCTGCACCAGCGCAAGCCGGTACGGGGCCGGCAGGGCCACGTCCCGCACCTGCTCGGCGGTGCCGAACCGGCCGGCGTCCGCGAGCCTGCGGGCCAGCCGGCGCGGCGCGACGCGGGCCAGGTCCGCCAGGTGGTCGAGCTCCTCGGCGGTCAGCGTCTGCGCGCCCAGCCCCGGCAGCCCGGCCACCGGGACCATCGCGAAGAACAGCCCCCGGACCTCGGGCCGGGTCATCAGCCGCTCCGCGATCCGGGCCGACTCGGCCATCGGGTCCCAGGTCAGCGGGTCGTTGTCGCCGGGCAGGTCCGGCCCCGGCGGCCATTGCTGGTCGCAGCGGCTCAGGACGCCGAAGGAGCTCATCGGGGTCAGTCCGAGCCCGCCGCCCAGGAAGTCCGCGACCCCGGCGCGGTCGCGGTCGTGCAGGCCCCGGTCGAAGAGGTACAGCACGGCGTCGGCGCTCTCCACGGCGCGCACGCTGTCCTCGTGGACGCTCTCCCCGGTCCGCGCGCTCGCCCGTAACGCCTCCTCGTGCGCGGCCCGGTCGGAGACTCCGTCGAAGGCCGAGATCCGCAGGTAGGAGCGGGTCCCTTCGGAGTCGAGCCCGTGCACGCTGCCCAGCCCAGGTGTGTCCGCGAGGCGGAAGGCGCGCAGCAGGTCGTTGGGCAGGCCGTACTCGACCCGGCTCACCCGTCCCAGCAGGCGCGCGGCGTCCTCGCTGCGGTTGGTCATCCGGTGGAACTCGGCCGGGGTGACCTCGCGCGAGGTCCCGTCCCGGTGGTGGACGGTCACGGCGCGCTCCTCCGCGTAGCACAACTCGGCCACGGTGTAGGTGAGTTCGAGCTGGCCGGTCAGGGTTACCTCTTCCCCGAGCAGGGCGTTGACCAGCGTGGACTTCCCCCGTTTGATCTGCCCGGCCACCGCGAGCCGCATCGGCTCGCCCAACTGGCGGGCCGTCCGGCGCAGTTCCGCCGCGAGGGGCTCGGCCGCGGCCCCACCCCGCTCGGCGTGCCGGGCGCAGGCGCGCAGCGCCTCGGCGGCCTCCTCGAAATCGTTCTGGTTCTCCACGTCCCGTTCCCCCGCCCGGGTTCCCGCTCCGGGTGCCCGGAAGGCGCCCATTGTGCCCATCACGCGGCCCTCCGCACAGCGTTTTGGCGATCCCCTCGACGGCCCGGCCGGACGCCCCCATCATGTGTGCGACCGACCAGGGGAGGGGACCCATGACCACCGGCGACGCACACACGTGGGACGAAGGGCGGCTGACCGAGGACGATGTCATCGAGGCCGCCGACGGCACCGGCTACACCTCCGTGTCCTCCTACGTAGCGGGAGAGGACGGTTACGAGCCGGATGCCGACGGCGACTACGACGCCGCCTACGACGACAGCGATACGCACGACGACTACGACTCCTACGACGACGAACACGACGACCTGTGACCGCCCGTGCGATCGCCCGTGTGACCGCCCGCTCCCGGTACTGCTGACGATGCGGCCCATGACGACCCGCCCCCCTGCCCGTTGGCGATACCGCGAGACTAGGAGGCGCCGACGGGTCGGATTCCCTCCGGCGAGGGAGTTCCGGGGCCTGTTCCCGAGCCGTTTCCCCCATCACGAAGGGAGCCGCCCCGGTGGCCCGTACCCCGCACCCGCCGCCTGCCGTGCGCAGGCTGTGCCTCGTCGTGGACGTGGAGAAGTACAGCAGCCGGGCCAACCCGGCTGCCCTCGACGTGCAGGACCGGCTCCTCTGGGCGGTGTTCCAGGCCTGCCGGGTCTCGGGGGTGGACCCCGCCGGCTGTGCCCGACAGGACCAGGGCGACGGCCAACTGCTCGTCATGCCGTCCGGCATCGATGAGGGACATGCCCTCCCGGGGATCATCCGCGCGCTGCGCAGCGCACTGCACCAGCTCAACCGCAGGCCCGGTCTCGGTGGCCGGATCCGGCTGCGCGCCTCGGTGGCCCAAGGGCTGGTGCACGACGCGGCGACGGGCTTCGTCGGCGACGCCGTGGTGCACGCCTGCCGGGTCCTGGACTCGCCCCAGCTGCGCGAGGTGCTCGGCAGCCGCCAGGACAGCGACCTTGCGCTCGCCGTCACCGACGACCTCTACCGCGACGTGCTCACCCAGCAGTACGGGGAACCGTCGGCCGACCAGTTCTCGCCCCTGCTGTTCGCCGTCCCGGGGAAGGAATTCCGGGCGCGCGGCTGGGTGCACGCCCCGCGCGCCGGATCCGTACGCGGCCTCGTCCCGCCGTATCCCGGCCCCGGCCACGGCGGCGCGGCTCCCGCGGCCCACCGCACGGGCTGGTCCCGGACGGTGGCGGCCGGGGGGTTCGCGGCGGCGGGTGCGGCCCTGGCGGTGTGGGCCGTGCCGCGGACGCCAGGGGACGCGCCCGGCCTCGCCGGCGAGGCCGGCGGAACCGATGGGTACGGACAGGACCCCGCAGCCGCGGACGGGCACGACGGCTCCGAGGGGACAGGGGTCGCCCTCCTCGCGGCGGGTGCGACCGAGTCGCCCTGGGAGGAGCCCGCCGCATGGGAGCCCGCGGACGCCGACTGGGACGCAGGCGCCGGCATGCACGACGGCGACGCCGTCTGGGAGGACGACCCCAGCTGGCACGACGACCCCGACGACGCCTTGTAGGCCGAGTGATCCGGCGGCGGCCGCCGCCCCGTCCGCTCGGCCGCAACCACGGCCGGCCGTGGCCGGTCAGCCCAGGGCTGCCAGGAGTTCGATGCACGCCTGTTCGCAGGAGCGGCAGGCTTCGGCGCACAGGCGGCAGTGCTCGTGCGTATCGGCGTGGGAGGCGCATTCGTCGCCACAGGCCTTGCAGGCGACCGCGCAGGCCTTGAGCAGGGCTGCGGTGATGTTGGCGTCGTAGCCGGTGTGACGGGAGAGCACCGCGGCGGTGGCGTTGCAGATGTCGGCGCAGTCCATGTCGGTGCGGATGCACTTGGTCAGGTCGCCGACCACGCCCTCGGACAGACAGGCGTCCGCGCATGCGGTGCATGCCTGGGCACAGGCCTGGCACGCCTCGATACAGCGGGTGAGCTTGCCCTGGTCGATGCTGCCGAGGTCGGCCGGGTAGGTGGCGAGCATGTCCTTGACCGTGGTCATGACGGGTGCCTCCTTCTTCGAGAGCGGAGGCCGACTGGCGCGGGCCCTGGCCGCACACACACGTCGGCCCCGTGCTTCCAGCGTGTGACCGCCGGGCAGCGACGGCAAACACACGGCGGCGCCGGTCGCCGCGCCCACACCTGACAAGAGGGGCGCAGCCCGAGCGCGAGTGCCGGCTGCGCCATGCGGTGTCGAGAACCACCGGAACAGCCGACCACCGGGTCAGAGCACGCGTACGGGCCGGGTGGAGAAGTCCTCGTACAGGTCTTCGCCATCCGGGCCGTGGACGAACTCTGCGTGGAAAGGGTTGCGGTTGGCCGTCGCCAGGGGCAGCCATCCCAGCAGGGGGCCGTAGCCACCGCAGGCCGACTCGCCGCCGTCACCGCCGTGTACCGCGGTGACGTCGCCCGTGAGCTCCGTCCGGTACGTGTCGTAGGCGATGTGCAGGCCCAGGGCGTTCGGTGCGTGCTGCGGCCCGGTGGGGTCCTCGTAGGGGATCCGGTCGAGAGGACAGTCGTCACCCCACCGGAACAAGGTGTGCGCACCGGCTCCGCAGGCGTGCTCCCATTCGTCGGAGCTCGGCATCCGCAGGCCGCGGGCTGCGAGCGCCGCCGGCATGTCGGCGGGCGGCTCGGTCAGGTCCTCGTCCTCCACCGCCATGAGGACCGTTCGGAGGGCGACGCGCCGCAGCGGACTGAGCAGCGGCCCCAGGTAGGCCTTCAGATCCGGGCCGTACCCGAATCCCTGGGCCACGCTCTCCTGGTAGTCGGCGACCTGCTCGGGCGTCGGCTGCCAGGCATCGAGGTCGAATCCGAGCGTGACCGTGCCACCCGGTACGAGAGCGAATTCCTGTGCGCTCCACTCGATCCGGGCGCGGTGCATCCGGGCGCCGAGGTGCTCGACGGCGTCGATGGCGATCACGCGGCCTCCCGCCGAGTCGGCTGCCTGCCGGGCAACACGGCGGGCGGTCGCAAGATCGAATGACCGCCACTGGTCAAAGGTGAGGTCGGCTATGGACATGTGCCGGAGTCTTGCACCTCGGTCTGACAGTGCTGTGCCGTCACAGGCAGACGCGGGGGGAACAGGGGTCCCGGGGAGCCCAGCAGGGCCGCCGCGCCGGGAGGGGGAGGGGGAGGCCGGCGCCCCGGGGGCGGGTCGGCAAGCGTGGCCGGCGGCTCCGGCGGCTCCGACGTCGGGCGTTTTCCGTCTACCGGACCCGGAAGTTGGCCATCATGCCCATGGCCGAGTGGTCGAGCATGTGGCAGTGGTAGACGTACGTGCCCCGGTAGGTGTTGAAGGTGGCGTGCAGTTTCACCGTCTCGCCGGGGAACAGCTGGACCGTGTCCTTCAGCCCCGCCTCGGCGGGCGCGGCCGGGACGCCGTTGCGCTCCAGGACCCGGAACTGGACCAGGTGCATGTGGAAGTTGTGCGGGATCCGCTTGTTGGCGTTGGTCACCGTCCATATCTCGGAGGTGCCGAAGGCGGCCGTCTGGTCGATCCGCTCCGGGTCCCACTGGAGGCCGTCCATGAACCCGCGGGCGTCGGTGCGGCCGTCCTCGTCCATGCTGAGGACGATGTTCCGCTCGACCGCGGGCTTGGGCAGGGAGTCCACCGGCGGCAGGGTGCGCAGCACGTCCGGGATCCGGCTCGGGTCGGGCGCGGTGCGGACGACGTCGAAGCGGAGCACGTTGCCGGGCTCGGTGGTGCCCGGGCCCGGCATGTTCTGCAGGACGATCTTCGTGCCGACCGGGTAGCGGGAGAAGTCGATGACCACGTCGGCACGTTCGGCCGGGGACAGCGGGATGGTGTCGGTCGTGAACGGGCGCTCCAGCAGGCCGCCGTCGGAGCCGATCTGCACCATCTGGCCGCCGTCGGCGAGGCGCAGCTTGAGGAAGCGGAGGTTGGAGGTGTTGAGCAGGCGGAAGCGGTACTTGCGGGCGGCGACCTCCACGTACGGGCTCGGGCGGCCGTTGGCGAGCAGGGTGGTGCGGCCCCGGAAGTCGTCCATCTGGTAGACCAGCTGCCCGTTCTCGTCGAAGCGGGCGTCGCGGAGCTCGATGGGCATCTCGTACTGGCCGGAGGGCAGCGGCAGGGCGCGCTCGGTCTCGTCCGTCAGGATGTACGTGCCCGACAGGCCCCGGTAGACGTGCTCGGCCTCCATGTGGTGGGCGTGGTCGTGGAACCACAGCGTGGCGTTCGGCTGCTCGTTCGGGTACGTGTACGTGCGCGTCCTGCCCGGGGCGACGGTGTCCATCGGGCCGCCGTCGTTCTCCGGGGAGACGTTGGCGCCGTGCAGGTGCACGGAGATCGGCATGTGCAGGGTGTTGCGGTGCCGTACGGTCACCTGCCGGCCGCTGCGGGCCCGCAGCACCGGACCGGGGAAGTGGCCGTCGTAGGTCAGTACCTTGGTCTGCACCCCGGGCAGGATCTCCCGGGAGGCTTCCTTGACGGTGACGCGGTACGCGTCCACCCCGCCCTGCGTGGAGTACGGGGTGAGGACGGGGAGCTCCGGCATCTTCACCGTGAACGGCGGCGGGACGGCCGCCGGGCCCACCTCGTCGGCGGCCTGCGCGGTACCGGTCCGCAGCACGGGCAGCAGTCCGGCGCCGGTGATCAGGCCCGCGCCCGCCGTGGACAGGGCGCCGGCGAGCAGGCGTCTTCTCGTGACCATGGGTGTCCTCCTGGGAAGAATGAGGAAGCGCACTGGCGTTCGCATGCTGAACGCTGTGCCTCATGATCCGGAGGTCACGCCGGGCGACTCCCCCCTCATTTCGGAGAATGTCAGGTACCGCCTGACCTGCCGAAGGGCCCGCCGCCTCCGCTTTTCCCGACGGGCGGCGGTACCGCGCTCTCCGGTTCACCGCGCGACCTACGGCCCCTCCGCGCCCCGTACTTCACCGGTGGCGCGGACCGCTGCTTCCACCACGGCCCGGAGGCCGCCCTTCGGCGGCGGCGCCGCGCGCATCGTCGCCGGGTCGGTCAGGGGCTCGTCTGCCCGTCCGGCCCTGCCCCCCTGCCCCCTGCCCCCTGCCCCTGGGCCGTTCGAGTGGCATGGCCGTGCGCTCCGAGCCAGGGTGGTGTACGACCGTGTCCGTACCGGGCACAGGCACCGCGCGGAGGGAGACGGCAGGTGCGTTCGGCGAAGCCGGGCACGGCTGCGGGCCTGCTGGCAGCTGCCGTGCTGTGGTCCGCAGCGCCGGCCCCGGCTCAGGCCTCGGCCGGGGAGAGCGCCACCCCGGCGGCCCTCGCGTTCTGCGGAACCGACGCGGCCTCCGGGCTCGGGGTATCGGCCGACCGGGCCGACTCGTGTGCCGCCGCGCTGCAGGTCGCGGCCGCCTACACCAGGATCTGGCAGCACACCCGCGGCGCGCCCGCCGAGGTCCGCGCGGCCGGAGCCACGTGGGTCTGCCAGGAGCGGCAGGGCAACCCCAACCCGTACCAGGAATGCCTCGACACGGGCGACAGCGGCCGGCGGGTCACGCTGACGTCCTGATCGCCGGTCAACGGCGCGGCGTGAGGCGGTGCAGGGTGACGTCGCTGAGGGCGCCGTCGGAGACGGTGAGGGTCATGAAGGTGCAGAACGGCTGCCGTCTGCGGTCGGTGGGAGAGCCGGGGTTGAGCAGGCGCAGGCCGCCGGGGGCCGTGGAGTCCCAGGGGATGTGGCTGTGCCCGAACACGAGGACGTCCAGGTCGGGGAAGCGCTCTGCGCACCGTCGCTCCCGCCCCGCGGCTGCGCCGGTCTCGTGCACCACACCGAACCGCAGCCCCGCCAAGGATGCGCGGGCGACCTCGGGGAGGCGCCGGCGCAGCGGCGGGCCGTCGTTGTTGCCGTACACGCCGATCAGCCGGCGGGCCCTGGACTCCAGCAGGTCGAGGGTGGCCTCGTCGGTCCAGTCGCCGGCGTGGATGACGGCGTCGGCCTCGTCGACACCGGCCAGGAGCGCCTGCGGGAGGTTCTTCGCGCGGGCGGGGACGTGCGTGTCGGAGGTCAGCAGCAACCGCATGCCCCCACGGTAGGCCGGGGCCGGGCGGACCCCGGTCCACACGCCGCAGGTCCTCGCAAGGGCGGCGCAGGAGTCGGAGCGCCCCTCTGCGGTCCACACGCTGCACACGTCCGGGCCGTAGCGCACCGGCGGCATCCGGGGCGGGAGCTGCCCCGGGTCCCGGGCCGTGCCACAGCGCCCTGCGGACCGCCTGCGCGTCCGCGCCCCGGGGCGGGCGCGGTCGAGGAGCGGGTGTCGGTGACCGGTGCCAGGCTGAGGCGTAACGGATCTGCGAAAGGCCAGGCAATGATCACGACAGACTTCGCCCCCGGTTCACCCTGCTGGCTCGACCTCGGTACTCCCGACGTCCGTGCCGCCGCGGCCTTCTACGGCGCCGTGCTCGGATGGGAGTACGAGTCCATGGGCGAGGGGGAGGACGTCGAAGGCGGGATGCTCCGGAAGGACGGCAAGACCGTCGCCGGGCTCGGCCGGCTCACCGAGGAGGGCGCGCGCTCGGCCTGGATGATCTACTACAGCGTCGCCGACGCGGACGCCACGACCCGGGCCGTCGAGCAGGCCGGAGGGACGGTGCGGGTGCCGGTGAGGGACCTCGACGAGTGGGGCCGGATGGCGCAGTACAGCGACCCGCTGGGGGGCCAGTTCGCCGTCTGGCAACCGGGCACCAACAAGGGCGTCGACCTGGTGGACGAGCCGGGGTCGCTGTGCTGGACCGAGCTGTACACGAGCGACGCCGCGGCCGCCAAGGAGTTCTACGGCGGCGTCTTCGGCTGGCGCTACAGCGACACGGAGCTCCCGGGCGGCGGGGGGACGTACTCCCTCATCACCCCCGCCGGACTGCCCGAGGAGCGCATGCACGGCGGCCTCATGGAGATGCCCGCGGAGAACCTCGCCCTGGCGGCCGGCCGGCCGTACTGGCACCCGGTCTTCGCCGTCGCGGACTGCGACGCCGCGGTCGCTGCGGTCACCGGGAACGGCGGAAGCGTGCAGATGGGGCCGGAGGACGCCGAGGGCGTGGGACGGCTGGCCGTCTGCCTCGACCCGTTCGACGCGGACTTCGTGGTGCTGACCCCGTCTGCCCCGAGCTGAGTCCTGTGCATGAGTCCTGTATGACGGCCGGTCGGGGTCGATCGGCCGGGCAGGATCCGCCGGGGCGGACGAGCAGCAGCCGGCGGCCGTGGGGGTCCCGGAGCCGTTCGGGCGGGACGGCGGTGCCGTACAGCCGAGCGATCCGGCCGTGCGGGAGGGGGGCCGTGTCAGGCGGGGGTGCGGCGGTCGGCGGCGTCGAAGCGGGCAAGGGCCAGGGCTCCGGGGAGCAGTGCCTGCCCGAGGGCGGGGGCGGCGAGGGGGCCCTCGAGGCCGCCGAGGGCCTCGGCCAGCTCCTCCGCCGCGTCCCGGGCGATCTCGGCGGCGATCTCCTCGGGCGGTGTGCGCGGGCCCAGCTTGCTGACGGCGGCCGCCGCCCGGGCCGGGGTGAGCAGCGCAGTGGCCTGGCCGAGGAGCCAGGCGGGCACGCCGGCGGCGCCTTCGGCGGGAGCCAGGTAGGGGCGCGAGCCGTCGAAGCGTTCGTCCTCGGCGAAGGCGGGGTGCTTGAACTTGGCCACCGGGCGTGACGGTGTCGCGGTGGCGCCGGCGGCCGGCCACTCTTCGGCGGGCTTGACCACGAAGCCCTCCGCGAGGTTGTCGGGCAGTTCGGGCAGACCCAGCAGTGCCGGTACCCGGGTCGGGAACACCGGCGTGCGTTCCTGGACCCGGGCGAGGGTTCCGTGGGCGATGAGCGGGGCGCAGTGCAGGCCTGCGGCGGCTGCGGCCCGGCGCAGTGCCCGGTCGGCGGCCCAGCGGATGCCGTCGCCGGTGCGGATCGTGGCGTCGAAGGGCAGCCAGAGGAGGTTCGGGGCGTACCAGATGCCGGTCTGGACCGGCTCCGTGGCCGGCGCGGGAGCCACGTCCGGGTGCGGGTAGCGGCCGCCTGCCAGCTCCCCGTAGAGGGTGACCGGTGCCGAGGCGTCCGCGCCGTGGTGGCGGCGCAGGGCGGTGGCGCAGCGGTCCGCGGCGACGGCCAGGGCGGGCCAGATCCGTCCCACGCCGAAGAAGTCGTCGAGGCCGCTCTCGCCGAGCAGTTCGCGGCGCTTGGCCGGACGCACCCCCGCGTGGTCGCACACGACGGCGAAGTTCGCCCCGTGGACCTTCTCCAGGGCGACCCACTGCCGGGCCCGTGCCTCGGCCAGCCGGGCGCGGGAGGGGATCTTGGGGTACGGGGACCAGCGGGCCTCGGTCCCGGCCTCAGCCATGTGAACCGCCGTGCTGGTGCTGCTCGGGCAGGCGGCTGTCCGGGTGGACCCACAGCAGGACGTTGGCGGGCCGCTCGTCGCCGAAGAAGGCGAGGACGTCGCTGTCCGAGTGGCGCAGGCTGAAGTGGGTCAGGACGAAGAGGGTGTCCGGGTGCGCTTCGACCACGGGCCTGAGACGGCTCCAGACGGTGTGGCCGACCCGGTCGGCCCGCTCCAGCTCGGCGTCGTCGAGGTAGGTGCACTCGGTGATGACGACCGGGTACTCGAGGAGCCACGGATTGTCCTCGAAGACGCTGACGTGGGTGTCCCCGAGGAACGCGAACAGCGGCCTGAGCACCTCCCGTTCGACCTCGGCGCCGTCCGCGCGGAGCTGCGCCAGCGTCCGGCCGAACTCCGCGCCCCGGCCCTGTTCGGCGAGGGAGCGGCGCAGTTCCTCGTACTCGGGCAGCAGTGCCTTGCGGCGTTCGGAGAAGGCGTAGCCCACGCACGGAACCTTGTGCGCGCACTCCACCACGCGCACGTGGTGGCCGCGGCGTCCGAAGGTGAACGCGTCGCCGCCGCGAACGCCGTGCAGCCGGCAATTGGCGGCGAGGACCGGGTCGTAGGCGGTGCCGTGGTTCAGCTCGGCGGATGCCCGCAGGAAGGTCTCCACGTACGGCAGTGCCGCGGCGGGCAGGTGGATGTCGACACCGGCGGGCCTGGCGGCGAGGTAGTCCAGGTCCTTGGAATGGTCGTGGTGGGTGTGGGTGAGGAAGACGGTCTCCGGTTGGCGGCCTTCGGCGAGCCCGGCGTCGAGCGCGCAGCGCAGTTCCGGGATGTGGAAGAACGTCTTGTCGTTGGCGCGCGAGTACCCGGTGAGGGTGAGCTCGGTGCCTGGTATGCGCCAGGTCTTCCACTGGCGGAACGGGTGTCCCTGTTCCAGCCGGTCGGGGTGGGAGGGTGTCCGCGAGGGGGCCTGTGTCATCGGTGCCTCCGTCGCGCGGCCGTGATCAGGTGAGGGGCTGATGGTAGCGGGCGGCGCCCCGCGGCGGCCCGTGGTTTTCCGCGCGGAACGCCGCCCGGGCAGGGCGGACGGAGCCACGGCGTGCGCATCGTCCCGCTGAGCCCGCCGCCACCGGCACCGTCGCCTGCCCGACCGGGCGGCGGTGCCCGCCGTGCGGCGGGCGGTGTGAGTCGGCGGCGGGCTCAGTTCTGTTCGGGACCTACGGGGTAGGGGACGAAGGTGCTGCTGTTCTCGTCGACCGCCAGGGTGCGGCCGAGCGGCGGGACGGCGCGTTGGGGGCAGTCGAGGCGTTCGCAGAGCCGGCAGCCCATGCCGATGGGGATCGCGGCCGCCGCGTTGTCGAGGTCCAGGCCGTCGGAGTAGACCAGCCGGGAGGCGTGGCGGATCTCGCATCCGAGGCCGATGGCGAAGGTCTTGCCGGGCTCGCCCCAGCCGCCGCGGTGGCGGGTGACGGCCCGGGCGGTCCACAGGTGGCGCTGCCCGTCCGGCATGGAGGCGACCTGGACGTGGATGCGTCCGGGTGCGGTGAACGCCTCGTACACGTTCCACAGCGGGCAGGTGCCGCCCGCCCGGGAGAAGTGGAAGCCGGTCGCGGACTGCCGCTTGGACATGTTCCCCGCCCGGTCCACCCGTACGAAGGAGAACGGCACCCCGCGCAGCCTGGGGCGTTGCAGCGTGCTCAGGCGGTGGCAGACGGTCTCGTAGCCGAGGCCGAAGTGGTCGCTGAGCCGTTCGATGTCGTAGCGGAACTCCTCGGCGGCGGTGTGGAAGGCCCGGTACGGGAGGATGAGCGCGGCGGCGAAGTAGTTCGCGATGCCGATCCGGGCGAGCCCGTGCGCCGGGGAGCCGGGCGGGAAGTCCTCGGCGGCCAGCCGGCCCAGCTGGTCCCCGTACTCCAGCAGGGCGAGCTGGGTGGCCATGCGGAACGCCTGCTGGCCGGGCCGGAGCCGGTCGGACAGGTGGAGGACGCGCGCCCGTTCGTCGAAGTGGTGCAGCCGGTCCGAGCCGCTCGCCAGGCGGACCCCGTGGCGGTCGGCGAGCCGCTCCGAGAGCACGCGCACGACGTCCCCGGGGCGGATCCCGATCTCGCGGGCGAGGTCCTCGGCGGCGTGGTCGGTGTCGTGGAGGTAGTTCTGGCGGCGGTAGAAGAACTCGCGGATCTCCTCGTGCGGCGAGCGGGGTGCGGCTGGTCCGCCGTCCCTGCCGTCGGCCGTCTCCGCGAGCCGTTCGGCGAGGAGCTGGCTGCGCCGGCCCAGGTCCAGCAGGACCAGGGCGACGGCCGGCATGCGGGTGGCGAGTTCGGCGAGGTCGGAAGGTGAGACCCGGGCATCGGCGACTTCACCCGCGAGCGCCTCGCGCAGGTCGGCGACGAGCCGGCTGGTGTCCCGCTCGGAGAAGAAGCCGGGGTCGACCCCGAAGGTCTCGGTCAGCCTCAGCAGGACCGGCACGGTCAGGGGACGCGAGTCGTGTTCCATCTGGTTGAGGTAGCTGGGCGAGATGCCGAGGACCCGGGCGAGTTCGGCCTGGCCCATCCGGCGCTCCTCGCGCAGCCGCCGCAGCCGCGCTCCCGCGTACGTCTTGCCCACCCGTACTCCCCCGCCCCTCGGTCGGGTTTCAGGGTACGCGCGACTGCGTCGTCGCCAACCTTCGCAACCTTGGCAAAAGTGCCTCGGAAGATTCGCAGAACTTGGCAGACATCCCCTGTTGATGGCACTGCGTGCCGCTGCGAGAGTCTTCCTGCGGCCCGCCGGACCCCCGGCGGCCGAGGGGACGGTGGGAGCACGATCAAGGCCCTGACGTCGGAGATCCTGGCCGTTCCCCTCGATTGCCCTGCACGATTGCTCAGTTCTGCTCAGGCGGGACCGGCGGCCGCACCCCTCGTTCACGGCACACAGTGCCAACACGCCGTCGCCCTTGACGGAGCGTTGGCAGATCAAGCGACTCATGGAGACGGTGACGGTCATGGCAGAGGCGAACACGACCACGGCAGCGGCGAAGCAGCTGGAGGAGCGGTGGGCGACCGACCCGCGCTGGGCGGGCATCGAGCGCACCTACACGGCCGAGGAGGTCGTCCGCCTGTCGGGCAGCGTCCGCGAGGAGCACACCCTGGCCCGGCGCGGCGCCGAGCGGCTGTGGCGGCAACTCCACGAGCTGGACTACGTCCACGCCCTCGGTGCGCTGACCGGCGGCCAGGCCGTCCAGCAGGTCAGGGCCGGCCTCCAGGCGATCTACCTGTCGGGCTGGCAGGTCGCCGCGGACGCCAACCAGGCCGGCCACACCTACCCCGACCAGAGCCTCTACCCCGTCAACTCCGTGCCCCAGGTGGTCCGCAGGATCAACAACGCGCTGCTGCGGGCCGACCAGATCGCCACCGCCGAGGGCGGCACCGACACGACCGACTGGCTGGCCCCGGTCGTCGCCGACGCCGAGGCCGGCTTCGGCGGCCCGCTCAACGCCTTCGAGCTCACGAAGGCGATGATCGCGGCGGGCGCGGCCGGCATCCACTACGAGGACCAGCTGGCCTCCGAGAAGAAGTGCGGCCACCTCGGCGGCAAGGTCCTGGTGCCCACCTCCCAGCACATCCGCACCCTCAACGCGGCCCGGCTCGCCGCCGACATCGCCGACGTCCCGACCCTGGTCATCGCCCGTACCGACGCCCTCGCCGCGAACCTCCTCACCAGCGACGTCGACGAGCGCGACGCACGGTTCACCACCGGCGAGCGGACCGCCGAGGGCTTCTACCGGGTACAGAACGGCATGGCCCCGGTCATCGCCCGCGGCCTGGCCTACGCCCCGTACGCCGACCTGATCTGGGTCGAGACCGGCACTCCGGACCTCGCGCAGGCCCGCGAGTTCGCCGAGGCGATCCACGCCGAGCACCCGGACCAGATGCTGGCGTACAACTGCTCCCCGTCGTTCAACTGGAAGGCCGCCCTGGACGACGACCAGATCGCCAAGTTCCAGCGCGAACTCGGAGCCATGGGCTACAAGTTCCAGTTCATCACCCTGGCCGGCTTCCACTCCCTCAACCACGGCATGTTCGACCTCGCCCGCGGCTACGCCGAGCACGGCATGACCGCCTACGTCGACCTCCAGGAGCGGGAGTTCGCCGCCCAGGCCCACGGTTTCACCGCCGTCAGGCACCAGCGCGAGGTCGGCACCGGCTACTTCGACCTGGTCTCCACCGCCGTCAACCCGGACTCCTCCACCACCGCACTCGCCGGCTCCACCGAGGAGGAGCAGTTCCACTAGGCCGGCCCACGGATTCCGCCCCAGGGCCCGCAGCCTGCGGGAGCCGGACGACCGTCCCCGTCCGGCTCCCGCCCCGCCTCGCCCCGCTCCGCCCCGTCAGGAGACCGCATGTCCACCACCGCAACCACGCACCGGGTCCGGGTCCTCGCGGCGCCGGGCGGCCGCCACGACGAGATCCTCACGCCGGAGGCGCTCGACTTCATCGGCCGGCTCGACGCCGCCTTCGCACAGCGGCGCCAGGAGATCCTCAAGGAGCGGCGCCGCCTGACGGACCGCCTGGTCACGGGCGCGCCGCTCGACTTCCCCGTCGCCACGTCCGCGGTCCGCGCGGACCCGGACTGGCGGGTCGCCCCGCCGGCCCCCGGCCTCACCGACCGCCGGGTGGAGATCACCGGACCGCCGGACCGGCGGATGGCCGTCAACGCGCTCAACTCCGGCGCGCAGGTGTGGATGGCGGACTTCGCGGACGCCACCGCCCCCACCTGGGAGAACGTGATCGGCGGCCAGCTGAACCTGCTCGACGCCGTCGAACGGCGCATCGACTTCACCACGCCGGAGGGCAAGGAGTACCGCCTGGGGGCGCAGCCCGCGACCACCGTGGTCCGTCCCCGCGGCTGGCACCTCGCCGAGGAGCACCTCAGGGTCGAGGGCCGTGCCGTGTCCGCCTCACTGGTCGACTTCGGCCTGTACTTCTTCCACTGCGCCCAGCGGCAGATCGACGCCGGCTCCGGCCCGTACTTCTACCTCCCCAAGCTGGAGAACCGCTACGAGGCCAGGCTCTGGAACGACGTGTTCCTGCTCGCCCAGGACCTCCTCGGCATACCCCGCGGCACCATCCGCGCCACCGTCCTGATCGAGACGATCACGGCCGCGTTCGAGATGGAGGAGATCCTCTACGAGCTGCGCGAACACAGCGCGGGGCTCAACGCCGGCCGGTGGGACTACCTCTTCAGCATCATCAAGACCTTCGGCCACCGCACGGACTTCCAGCTGCCGGACCGTGCCAAGGTCACCATGACGGCGCCCTTCATGCGGGCCTACACCGAGCTGCTGGTCCGTACCTGCCACAAGCGCGGTGCCCACGCCATCGGCGGCATGGCCGCACACGTGCCGAGCAAGGACCCGGCCGCCGACGAGGCCGCCGTCGCCAAGGTGCGCCTGGACAAGGAACGCGAGGCCGAGGACGGCTTCGACGGCTCCTGGGTCGCCCACCCCGGCCTGGTGCCGGTCTGCCGGGAGGTCTTCGACGGAGTCCTGGGCGACCGCCCCCACCAGCTCGACCGCACCCGCGGCGACGTCGCCGTCGCCGCCGCCGACCTCCTCGCGGTCCGCCGCATCAGCAGCCCGCCCACGCCGGAGGGCGTCCGTGCCAATGTCGCCGTGGCCCTGCGCTATTTCGAGGCCTGGCTGCGCGGTCAGGGCGCCGTGGCCCTCTTCGGCCTGATGGAGAACGCCGCGACCGCGGAGATCGCCCGCACCCAGCTCTGGCAGTGGCTGCGCCACCGGTCCGTCGACCGCGACGCCGTACTCGCCGTCATCGGCCAGGAGTGCGCGGCGTTCGCCGCGGAACGGCCCGAGGCGCTGGTCGCGGAGGCGAGGGCCGTCCTCGAACGGACCGCCCTCGAACGGGATCTGCCGGCCTTCTTCACCCCCGGCGCCTACGGCCGCCACCTGGTCCGGCCGGAGGTGCGGTCGTGAGCGCCGCCATCAGCAGGGTCGGGGTGGTCGGCGGCGGGCAGATGGGTGCCGGCATCGCCGAGGTCTGCGCGCGTGCCGGACTGGACACCGTCGTCTGCGAAGCCGACGGCGCCGCCGCCCGCGCGGCCCGCGAGCGGGTGGCCGTCTCGCTCGAACGCGCCGTCCAGCGGGGCAAGCTCGACCGGATCTCCGCGGAGCACGCCCTCACCCGGCTCGTCTTCTCCGGCAGCCTCGACGACCTCGCCGACCGGCAGCTCGTCATCGAGGCCGTCACCGAGAACGCAGAGGTCAAGACCGGGACCTTCGCCGCCCTCGACAAGATCATCGCCGATCCGGAGGCGATCCTCGCCACCAACACCTCCTCCCTGCCCGTCATGCGCCTGGCCATGGCCACCCGCCGCGCCGACCGGGTCGTCGGACTGCACTTCTTCAACCCCGTCCCCGTCCTGCCGCTGGTGGAGGTCGTCTCCTCGCTGCACACGACCAGGGAGACCGTGGAGACGGTGGAGGCGTTCGCCCGCGACACCCTGGGCAAGACGGCGATCCGGTCGCAGGACCGGGCCGGCTTCGTCGTCAACGCCCTCCTGGTCCCCTACCTGCTTTCGGCCATTCGGATGGCGGAATCCGGCTTCGCCACCGCCGCCGACGTCGACGCCGGCATGGAGCTCGGCTGCGCCCACCCCATGGGACCGCTCAAGCTCGCCGACCTCATAGGGCTCGACACCGTCGCCGCCATTGCGGAATCCCTCTACGACGAGTTCAAGGAACCCCTTTACGCCCCGCCGCCGCTGCTGACGCGTATGGTGCAGGCGGGACTGCTGGGCCGCAAGAGCGGCCGGGGGTTCCACACCTACGACCGGGACTGATGAGGGCCCGGTGGTGCCGCCGGGCTGAGGGGCCCGGCTGCGCGTGGGGCGGGGGTGCGGCGGAGTGGTGTCCGCCCCACCCCCGTTGCGTTGCACTGCCCGGCTCCGACGCGTCTCGATTTACGGCACCCGCTACGTGCGCCCGCCGGTCAGATCCACACCCACAGGTGCTACGCGGAGTTCGGCGACATCGTCCAGGCCATCGACGACCTCGATGCGGACGTCATCAGCCTGGAGGCGGCCCGCTCGCACATGCAGGCCGCCCGTGAACTCGCCGCCCACGGCTACCCCCGTGAGGCCGGCCCCGGTGGGTGGGACATCCACTCGCCCCGTGTTCCGAGCACGGACGGGGCGGCGGCCCTGCTGCGCACGGGGCTCGAAGCCATCCCGGCGGAGCGGCTGTGGGTCGACCCGGACTGCGGTCTGAAGACCCGCGGCTGGCCCGAGAGCCGCGCCTCGCTGGAGCACCTGGTCGCGGCCGCCCGTACGGTGCGCGCGGAACTCGACGCTTCCTGACGGTCCCGGCCCGGGAGGGGGCACCCGCACGCAAAAGCGGGTTCCCGACCGCCTCGTCGGCAGCCGGGAACCCGCTTGATCCGCGGAGACATCGGGACGGTCTGCCCCGCGGGGCCTGGCCTCGGCTCAGCGGGTGGCGAGGAGGGTGAGGGTGTCGATCACGCGGTTCGAGAAGCCCCACTCGTTGTCGTACCAGGCGACCACCTTGATGTGGCGGCCGTCGACGCGGGTGAGGGCCGAGTCGAAGATCGACGAGGCGGGGTTGCCCACGATGTCGGACGAGACCAGCGCGTCGTCCGAGTACTCGAGCACGCCGGCCAGCGGGCCCTCCGCCGCGGCCTTGTACGCCGCCAGGACCTCCTCGCGCGTCACGTCGCGCGAGACGGTCGTGTTGAGCTCGACGATCGAGCCGACGGGAACCGGGACGCGGATCGAGTCACCGTTCAGCTTGCCGTCGAGGTTCGGCAGCACGAGGCCGATCGCCTTGGCGGCGCCGGTCGTGGTCGGGACGATGTTGACGGCGGCGGCGCGGGCGCGGCGGGGGTCGCGGTGCGGACCGTCCTGCAGGGCCTGCTCCTGCGTGTAGGCGTGCACCGTCGTCATGAAGCCGTGCTCGATGCCGGCGAGCTCGTCCAGGACGGCGGCCAGCGGGGCGAGCGCGTTGGTCGTGCACGAGGCGTTGGAGACGATCGTGTGCTCGGCCGGGTCGTACGCGTCGGTGTTCACACCGTACGCGAGCGTCACGTCCGCGCCGTCCGACGGGGCGCTGACGAGCACCTTCTTCGCGCCCGCCGTGATGTGGGCGCGAGCGGCCTCGGCGGAGGTGAAGCGGCCGGTGGCCTCGAGGACGATCTCCACGCCCAGCTCGGCCCAGGGCAGCTGCTCCGGCTCGCGCTCGGCGAGGACCGTGATGCGGCGGCCGTCGACGACGAGGGTGTTCCCGTCGACGGTCACCGGGCGGCCCAGGCGGCCGGCCGTGGAGTCGAACGCGAGCAGCCGCGCGAGCGTGGTGGGCTCGGAGAGGTCGTTGACGGCGACGACCTCGAGGTCGCTGTTGCGTTCGAGCAGCGCGCGCAGCACGTTGCGTCCGATGCGGCCGAATCCGTTGATGGCGATGCGAGTCATGAGCGGTGTCCCCTTCTGTTCGCCAACAGATTCGCTTCCGTGATCCGCTCACGACAGTGGCGTGATCGCCACGGTTCGAAAGGATCTCGCCATGCCGCGGTGGCGGGCTATTCGCCCTGGGTGAAGGTGCGCCGGTACTCGGTCGGGGTGGTGCCGAGGATGCGCTGGAAGTGCAACCGCAGATTCGCGCCGGTGCCGAGGCCCACGTCCGCCGCGATCTGCTCCACGCTCCGCTCCGATCGTTCGAGCAGTTCACGGGCCCTGTCGACCCGGGCACGCATGATCCACTGCATCGGCGTGTACCCCGTGTCGTCGGCGAAGCGCCGGGAGAACGTGCGGGACGACACCGCCGCGTGCTCGGCGAGCGCCTCGAGGGTCAGGGGCTCGGCGAGCCGGCGCAGCGCCCACTCCCGAGTGGCGGCGAACCGTTCCCCGAGCGGCTCGGGCACGCTGCGGGGCAGGTACTGCGCCTGGCCGCCGCTGCGGTAGGGGGCCGCGACCAGGCGGCGGGCCGCGTGGTTCGACGCAGCCACGCCGAGGTCGGCGCGCAGGATGTGCAGGCACAGGTCGATGCCCGAGGCGGCGCCGGCCGAGGTCAGCACGCTGCCCTCGTCGACGAACAGGACGTTCTCGTCGAGCCGGACGAGCGGATGCTTGGCCGCGAGCGCGCGTGCGTAGTGCCAGTGGGTCGTGGCGCGTTTGCCGTCGAGCAGGCCGGTGGCGGCCAGTGCGAATGCGCCCGTCGAGATGGCGGCGAGCCGGGCGCCCCGGTCGTGGGCGGCGATCAGGGCGTCGATGACGTCCTGCGAAGGGTCCTCCCGGTCCGGGAACCGGTAGCCGGGCACGAAGACGATGTCGGCCCATGCGAGCGCGTCGAGCCCGTGGTTGACGTGGTACGAGAGGCCGTCACCGCCGGTGACGAGGCCGGGGGCGGCACCGCACACCCGTACCTCGTACGGCATGCTCGCGCGGGTGGTGAAGACCTGGGCGGGGATGCCGACGTCGAGCGGCTTCGCACCCTCCAGGACCAGGACGGCGACGCGGTGCAGACGGGGGGCTGACATGCAGAGAGGGTACGCGGCGATGCGCCATTCGAGCACATTTGCGACACCGGCTGCGCTCGCGCCGGACAGGCGGCGGACGACGGGCCAGGCGGCGACGGCGATCGACGCGTACAGCACGGTCCGCACGGGCCCGAGGAGCCACGCCGGCGGCGCCCAGCAGGGGCGTTTACTTCACCCCCCGGGGTAAGGACGGATGCGCCTGCGCCTCACTGGCCGCTGCGGATCTCGTCCAGCTTTTCCGCCAAGGCCTTCGTCTCCGCGATCAGCCGGGCGCGGGCCTCCTCCTGGCTCGTGTCGCCCTGCGCCTTGAACGCCTCGCGGAAATGCGGCTTGAGCTGGGTCCACCAGCCGTGGTCCAGCATCGCCCATGCCTGCGGGCACAGCGGGGCGCGGGATTTCGGCAGGTAGCCAGCGCCGACCAGCGGTCCGTCGAGTTTCTTCGGGTCGCTGCCGTGGAGGTAGCAGAGGAAGTTGAAGACCCGTTGCTGGGTGACGGGGTGATCGCTCGAAAGCCCTTCGAGCGTGAGCTTGCCCTCCTTGCGGGCGAGCGCGTCGAAGATCATCGCAGCTGCGAGCGAGGGATCGGGGCCGGCCTCGTTGACGGTGTGGAACGAGGCGAAGCCGTCGGCGGCGTCCTCCTCCAGGCCGAGGTTCGGGAGCTGGAGCTGGCGCTGCAGGGCGTGGCCCAACTCGTGGCCGAAGACGAACCGGGTCGACAGCGCGGTCAGGTCGTCGGCGTTGAACTTGTCCGCGGGGAACAGCGCGGGCCGCTTCACGGTCTTGGCCACTTCGCCGGCGATCTCTTGGACCTGGGTCAGGAACGCGGGCGGCACGTAGATCGTTCTGCCGTCGGGCTGGGTGACCGCATCCGAGACCCCCGGCGGGACCTTGTCGGTGACCTTCACGAGCAGGTCGTGCGGGAGGGCGACCGAGGTGTTCACCCAGTCGGCCGTCTGCTCCAGCACGCGGGACTTCCGGATCACGTCCACGGCCCGGCGGTCCTGCGGCTTGATCGCACCGTCCTCGTAGACGATCGTGACCTTGCCCTCGCCGTCACCTTCGCCTTCGTCCTTGCTGTCGCTGCCGGTCCACGAGACGACCGCGAGACCGACGGCGAGCAGCGCCCCCGCCGCAGCGGCCCGCGCCGCGGTCGAACGCCCACCACTGCTCGACACCGTGGCCGGCTCCCTTCCTCGGTCAAGGGCGCTCACACACAGGGCTCCCACCCGCCACGCCGATTATGATCGACCAGCCATACGCCCGCAATGACCGCTTTACTGCGATTTGCGGCAGCGGTCGTGGACGCCGTGCGCTGCTGACGGGCCGCCCTCGCTTCCCGGACCGGCGCCCGCCCGCGGCACACCGCTCCCCCGAACGGGGGCGGTCCGCGTGTCCCCGCGCGTCGCGCAGCCGGACGGCAGCGGGAACCGGGCAGGGTCGGCGGCATGGTGCGGAAGCGTGTGATCGTGTCGGGGCGGGTCCAGGGGGTGTTCTTCCGCGACAGCTGCCGGAGCGCCGCCCTGGAACAGGGGGTGTCCGGATGGGTGCGCAACCTTCCCGGCGGTGAGGTCGAGGCGGTGTTCGAGGGGGACGAGGACGCCGTCGACCGGATGGTCCGATGGGTGCACTCGGGACCGCCGGCGGCCACCATCCTGGGTGTCGAGGTGCACGAGGAGCCTGCGGTCGCGCCGGGGGCGGCTTCCGACGGGTTCGAGGTCCGGCCCACCCCGTACGACGGCAGCTGACGTTCTCCCCCGCCGGTCCGGGACTCGTCCCGGGAGTTCGGCCCGCCGCGGCCGCGGCCATCGCCGGACGGCGGCGGCGCGCCGTTGGTGCCGGGGCCGCGGCGCGCGGATGCGCAGAAGGGCGTCCCGTGCCGTGCTCGCCGGCCGGGGTGGTCAGCGGCGGCCCGGGTACGGCCCGGCGGCGGTGCGTCGGGCGCGGCGGCGGCGTACCGCGGCGGTCACCGCGGTACCGGCCGCGAACAGCAGCCACACGTGTGCAGACGCCCGGGCCACGGCGAGCGGCAGCTCACGCCACTGCCCGAGGTCCGGGAGCGGGGCGCACGGGTCCCCGCCGGCCGTGCAGGAGGTCAGCGTTCTGACCAGCACGAGCCAGGCGACCTGGCTCAGCAGGCCGCAGCCGAAGGCGGCGACCAGGGCGCGGGCGAGCTTCAGCGGGGCGTGGTCGCGGGTGGCCGCCACGGCGGCCCACAACTGTGCCAGCAGGGGGATCGTGACGATCCAGAACACGGAGGTCACGACCTCGTACGCCGCCAGCACGGCGGTCAGCGCACCGGCGGGCACCGCGGTCGGCACTCCGAGACGGACGAGTCGGCCCGCCCTCGGCAGCGGCGGTCCGAAGCCGGCTTCGGGCTGCGCCGCGCCTGCGCGGCGGGCCAAAGCGTGTCCGAGCAGGGGCACGAGGGCCCCTGTCAGTATCAGCAGCAGGAGTACGGCGCCCAAGCGGTCCGAGAGCAGTCGGAGGCTGCCGGTGAACACGAGGAACGCGGGTGCGCTCGGGATGTGCAGGGCCATGGTGGTCGCATGGACCGGGAGCCGGAGGAGGTGGTCGAGCGGGAGGAGGAGCCCGGCCGCCGACACCGCCAGGACAGCGCCGAACACGCGTCGCGGCCGGTGTGACCGGTCGAGGACCGGCTGCCACGCAGCGGCCACCGCGGCCAGCCACCGCACCAGCGCCCACCCGGCCAGGCAGGTCAGGGCCGTGTAGAGGAGTACGACCGGCAGAGCCCCGCTGCCCAGCGCGAGGAACAGCAGGACTCCGGCCGGAGCGAGGAGGTGCGAGGCGCAGAGTCCGAGGCCGAGGCCCAGTCCCCCGGCGGTCAGCCGGCGATGGTCACCGCTTCCCACCGCGCGCCACACCGCCGTTCCCGCCCCGGCGACGAGCAGCAGGCCCGCGAGGGCCGTGGCGGCCACGGTGGGCAGCGAGCCGGTGCGGAAGAGCGCCCCGCTCGGGCCCAGTGAGACGACGAAGTACAGGAACGCCGACCCGGCTCCCACGGCGGCCATGTCCCAGAACCCGGTGTGGGCCGGCGCACGGCCGTCGGACAGGGCTTCGACGCGCTGTGCCGGCCCGGGATGGAAGCGGCGCAGCCGTGCCGGCCCGCCGCTGCGGGCGGAGGCGGCAGCGGTGTACCGCGGGCGGCCGGGCGGCACCGTGCCGAAGCCGTGGCCGTACTGCTGGAACAGCCGCAGCAGGGAGTCGCCGGATCCCTCCCACTGCCGCACGCGGGCGTCCGCGTACAGCTCGCGGCTGCGCAGTACCGCGCTGCCGAGCAGCGTCACCAAGGCGGCCAGCAGGCCCTGCTGGACGGCGAGCGATGCCATGGCGGCGAGCATCAGCGGGTTGGTCTGCACCGCCAGTGAGAGTAGGAGTCCGAGCCCCATGAGGAGGAGCAGCGGTGGGCCGCAGACGCGCCACACGATCAGGGTGAGGAAGCCGATGTCCAGGTCGCGGTTGCGGATGTGGGCGAGCTCGTGCAGCACGACGGCCCGGAACGCCGGCCGGTCCCGGCCGTACAGGGCGAGCAGTCCGCCGCTGAGCACCACGTGCCGCCGGCCCACCCGCCCGAAGGCGAGGGCGGCGACGGTCGGGTTCAATGGTTCCGCGAGGAACGTCACCCGGGCCCGTACCCCGGTCTCGTTCAGCAGCCCGTTCAGGTAGGCGGCGAGCTCCGGCATTGCCTGGAGGGGCCGGTAGTGGCGTCGGACGGTGCGCCAGCGGGGCAGGGCCAGGTAGACGGTGCCGATCACCAGCGCCAGGAGGCCCGTGGCGGCGGACGGCGCCCACGGTCCGGGCGTGCCCCGCGGGTCTTCGCAGTGGGGGTCGAAGGGTGCGGTCGGGTCCTCCGCCCGTCGTCGGGCCGACTCGGCCACGGCTTCGGCCAGGCAGTCGCCGAAGCGCCCCATGTCCCCCATGTCCACGTCCTGGAGGACGGTTGCGGCGGCGGCATTGGCGAACACGGCCGCCACTGCCGTCACGGCCGCGATGAGCATCGCGAAGCGGACCGTCGTCCCCGACGGTAGGGCGAAGGGCCCGGCGGACCCGCCGCCCCCGCCGCCGGGTGCCCGGCGGGCGGACAGGTGGGGAGGCGTCATGCGATGGCCCGCCGGCGATCGTGCCGTCGCGCTGCATCCCGGCCGTACGCCCCCATGCCGATCGCCCTCCGTCGCGCCAACAGGCTGTCCCTGCAAGCAGATTACGCGCGGTGGCGCATGCGGGAAGGGGCACGCGTACGGCTCCCGAGCGGTCAGCGCTTGAGGTGGGCCGGGACGGCCGGCACTCTGCGGTTGTCGTCCGCGGACGCGCTGATCCGCAGCGTGGCGGAGATGCTCGCGGTGTGCTTCGTCGCCGAAGCCGCGGTCGGCGACGATCCGGGCGGCCGATCCGCGGCGGGAGACCGCCGACCGGGCGAAGAACCTCAGCCGGGTGGTGCAACACGGATCGCCACGGTCCGCCGACCCCCGGCCTCGGTGGTTGTGTGACGCCCGGACCCGCTCGGGTGTCCTCGCCCGGACGGCACCCGGACGGCGCGGGCCGCGCTGTGGAGGAGGCAGTCTGTCGTGAGTTCCACCGAGGGCGTTCGCCGGGGCGCGACTCCCGCGCACCTGCTCCGGGGCCGGAAGACGCCGGTGAGCGGCGCCGAGAACCTCTTCCCGGGCCTCGCCGCCGGCGGCTGACCCCACCCGCCTCGGCCCCCGGGGGAGACACCGATGCACACCACGGTCCACCTGCTGGCGGAAGCCCCGCCCCAGATGCTGCCGGCCAGATCGCTCATGGCCTTCACCCTTGCCTCGCACATCATCCTGGTGCCCATGGGCGTGGCGCTGCCGCTCATCACCCTGATCATGCACGGCTACGGGCTGCGCCGCGGCGATGCGACCGCCCTGCTGCTGGCGCGGCGCTGGTCGGCGGTGATGGCGGTGCAGTTCGCGATCGGCGTCGTCACCGGAACCGTTCTGTCCTTCGAATTCGGCCTGCTGTGGCCGGGCCTGATGGGCAGGTGGGGCGACGTCTTCGGCATCGGCTTCGGCGTCGAGGCCTGGGCCTTCTTCCTGGAGTCCGTCCTCATCGCCGTCTACCTGTACGGCTGGCGCAGGCTGCCCGCCCGTACGCACTTCCTGCTCGGGCTGCCCCTGCCGGCCGCGGCCCTGCTCGGGGCGTTCGGCATCCTGGCGGCCAACTCCTGGATGAACACCCCGCGGGGCTTCACCCTCGACTCCGAGGGCAACCCCGTCGACGTGGACGTCCGGAAGGCGGTCTTCACGCCGATGTTCGGGCCGGAGTACTGGCACTTCGTCGTGGCGATGCTGCTCACCGCCGGCTACGTCGTCGCCGGCGTCTACGCCGCCGGCTGGCTGCGCGGCCGCCGCGACCGCTACCACCGCCTCGGCTTCACCGTTCCCTTCACGGTCGCGGCCATCCTCACCCCGATCCAGTTCATGCTGGGCGACGCCATCGCCCGTGCCGTGTTCCACAGGCAGCCGGTGAAGTTCGCCGCGATGGAGATCGTCTGGAACACCGGCACCCACATGCCCGAGTACCTCTTCGGCCGCCTCCACCCGGACGGGACCGTCTCCGGCGGCATCAAGATCCCGCAGCTCGACTCCGTCCTCGCCGGGTTCAGTCCCGACACCGAGGTGACGGGACTGACGTCCGTGCCCGCGGACGAGCGGCCGACCGCCGCCCAGGCCACCATCGCCCACTGGGCCTTCGACATCATGGTGATCATCGGCTCCGTGCTCGTGCTGCTCGCCCTCTGGTACGGGGTCGTCTGGCTGCGCCGCCGCCGGCTGCCCGCCTCGCCGTGGTTCTACCGCAGTGCCGCATGCGCCGGCGTGGCCAGCGTCATCGCGGTCGAATGCGGCTGGATCACCACCGAGGTGGGCCGGCAGCCGTGGATCGTCTACCAGAACATGAAGGTCGCCGAAGCGGTGACCGCGACCCGTTCCAGCGCCTTGTGGACCACGTTCGGGCTGGTGGTCGTGGTGTACGTCTTCATCTTCGGCTCCTTCCTGGCCGTGCTCCTGAAGATGCGCACCCGCTGGCGGATGGACGACGAACGGCGCAGTGAGGAAGGAACGATGGAGCATCCGGAAACGGACACCCCCTACGGCCCCCGCTCCGCGGTGGCCGCCGGCGGCACCCGCGTTCCCCGCCGCGGCGACGGCCCGGCACCGACCGAGGAAGGCAGGCCGTGACCGCCGATGCGGTGGCGGCCGTCCTGCTGCTCGCGATCGCCGCGTACGCCTGCGCGGGCGGTACGGACTACGGTGCGGGCTTCTGGGACCTGACCGCGGGCGGGGCGGAGCGGGGGAAGCGCCCCCGGTGGCTGATCGACCACGCCATGGCCCCCGTGTGGGAGGTCAACAACGTCTGGCTCGTCTTCATCCTCGTCATCATGTGGACCGGGTTCCCCGTGTTCTTCCAGACGGTGTTCCTCGCGATGTGGCTGCCGCTGGCCCTCGCGGCCGTCGGCATCGTGCTGCGCGGCGCCGGGTTCGCCCTGCGCAAGCCCACCCGCAGGATCGCCGGACGGCGCGTCTACGGTGCCGTGTTCGCGGTCTCCTCGCTCCTCACGCCGTTCTTCCTGGGCGCCGCCGCGGGCGGGATCGCCTCCGGCCGGGTGGCGCCCGGCACCGAACCGTCGGCTCATGCCTGGGCCAATCCCACCTCCGTGCTCTTCGGCCTGCTCGCAGTCGTCGCCACGGCACTGCTGGGGGCCGTGTTCCTGGCCGCGGACGCGGTGCGCTTTGAAGCCCCGGACCTGCACGCCCACTTCCGGTGGCGGGCCGTCGCCGCCCTCGCCGCCCTGGCCGTCCTGGCGGTGGTCACCCTGTTCGTCACCCACGGCGACGCCCCGCACGTGTGGCACGGCCTCACCCACGGCGTGGGGCTGTTCTTCGTCCTCGTGGCCGTGGTGGCGACACTGGTGACGGCCTGGCTGCTGCTGCGCACCTCCGGCGCGTGGTCGCGGGTCTCGGCCGCGGCCATCGTCGCCTCGACCGTCATCGCCTGGGGCGTGGCGCAGCGCCCGTACCTGATCCCGGGCTCGCTGACGGTGGCCGAGGGGGCGGGGGCTCCCGCCACCCTGCACTGGCTGGTCATCGTGACCGTCGTGGCCGTCGTGCTGGTCTTCCCCCCGGTGGTGCTGCTGTACCGGCTCGACACGCGCGGTGAGCTGGAGTCCCTCACCGATGAGGACCTGCGGCGGGGCGGCCCGGAGAGCCAGGGCTGACCCCGGGGCCGGAGCCGGGGCTGCGGGGTGGTGCTGGACACGCGGTTGGGATCGCTCTGATGGGACCGCCACACGATGCGCTGGGGGATCACACCCCTGGGGAGCGTGGTGCCGTTACGGGGCCGGCCCGGCGGGCGTGTCAGCGCCGCGGTGCGGGAACGGCGCGCAGGAGCGCGTGGACGACGGCGTCGATGCGGTCCTGGGCCGGTTCGTCGGCGACGTGGGTGAGCAGGCGGGCCAGGGCGCGCAGGAGCGGCGGCGAGGCCATGACCCGCGGGTGGAGCAGCGGCCGGTAGCCGTAGCGGGCGAGGACGAGGTCGCCGGCGAGGGCGCCCAGGCGGTAGTAGCGCCCCCAGCGGCGGCGGATCTCCGCCGGGTACTGCTGGAGCGCGTGTTCCCGTCGCGCCCCGGCGGGCCGGGCCAGCGCCAGGGCGATGGTCTCCGCGGCCGCCTCCCCTGCTTCCAGTGCCTGGGCGATGCCCTCGCCGCTCCAGGGGCTGACCATCCCGGCGCTGTCACCCACCAGCAGCAGGCCCCGCCGGTACTGCGGGCGCCGGTTCAGGCCCATCGGCAGGGGCGCGCTGCGCAGCGGCGAGTCGGCGTTCTCCTCGCGTACGCCCCAGTGCGGGGGCAGGCGCGGCAGCCAGTGGTCCAGGGCGGCCCTGAGGTCCACGGGGCGGCGGCCCCGGCGCGGCAGGGCGCCGAGTCCGACGTTGATGCGCCCGTCGCCGAGCGGGAACACCCAGCCGTACCCAGGCAGGTCAAGTCCGGTGCCCGGGCAGCGCAGGTCGGCCCACAGCTCCAGATACGGGTCGTGGGTGCGGGCCTCGCTGCGGTAGTAGCGGCGGGCGGCCGTCGCGACGGGCAGGGCCGTGTCCCGCTCGAGTCCCAGGGCCAGCGCGGTCCGTGCGGAGGCGCCGTCGGCCGCGACGACGAGCGGGGCCCGGTACCGCACCGGTTCCTTGCCCGGGCCGCGTGCGGCGGACACGCCCGTGATGTTTCCCGCCCGGTCGCACAGCGGGGCCGTCACCTTCACCTGCGTCCGCAGCCGGGCCCCGGCGGCACGGGCGTGGGCGGCGAGCAGTTCGTCGAAGTCATAGCGGCTGCGGGTGAGCCCGAAGTCCGGGTGGCTGCCCAGCCGCGGCCAGTCCAGCTCCACCCCGCGGCCCTCGCACACCCAGCGCATCCCCTTGTTGCGCATCCAGCCCGGTGCGTTGATGTCGATGCCCATCCGCACCAACTGGCGTACGCCGCGCGGGGTCAGCCCGTCGCCGCACACCTTCTCGCGGGGGAAGCCGCTCTTCTCCAGCAGCAGGACGTCCACGCCCGCGCGTGCCAGGTGCGCCGCGGCTGCGGATCCGGCCGGTCCGGCCCCGACGACGATGACCTGTGCTGCTTCGTCACCGGCCGCCTCCGGTTGCGGGGAGGGGCCGTCGGTGGTGGGGTCGCCGCTTGCGTCGTCGCGTTCGCTGGTCACTGCACCACTATGCCGGTCCGGGCCCGGCGATCCCGTTCGGCACGGCCGAACGCACCGGCGGCGGCCGGTCGGGGGCCGGCCGGTGGTCGGCCCGGGGCCGGTCGGGCGGCGGCGCAGTGGGCGCCGGGGCTGCCGCGCAGCGTGTGCGCACGGCGATCGGGCGCCTGACCGGCGCCGAGAAGGACACCGACGGCCGCAAACAGTCGCACTGTTGTGCCCAAAATATGACTGTCTGCGGCCGGGCAAGATCGGATAGCAAGGGGGCGGCACCCTGGGCACGGCCCGCCGACGGTCGGCGGGTTCCAGCGTGCCGGAAAGGAAGCCCCGTGCTCCGCACCCGCTTCGCCGCCCTCGCCACCATGGCGTTCACTGCCCTCGCGGTCGCCGCGACCCCCGCCGGCGCGGCACCCGGCACCACCCAGAACATGTGTGCCAGCGCGCTCACGCCGAGCGGCTGGGTGGACGTCCAGTGGTGGAACAGTGCCGGCTGCGGTTCCGGCTTCACCCCCAACACCAAGCAGATCAAGGACCTGACCGGGTACCCGGTGGGCACCCAGGTCAACGCATGCGCCTCCACGTGGCCGCCGGCCGGCTGGACCATCGTCGGCAGCCACTACTCGAGCGGCTGCCGCTACTCGGCGGTGCCCAGCTTCAACGCCAACACGTGGACCCTGAAGCGCACCTCCTGACCTGCCCTCCGGGCGGCGTCGGCCGCGGGCCCGCTCAGCGGAGCGATTCCCTCGGGGGCCGCTCGCGCAGGGCGCCGTAGGCGACGAAGTAGGCCGGGATCCGGTTCAGCCGGCGTGATTCGGTGACGAGCTCCGTCAGCCGCTTCACGCGCTCCGGATTGCCGAACGCGGGACGGCCGGCCAGCAGCGGCTCGATGACCTGGGTGTGGGCGAGCCGCTGCAGGCGCTGGGTCGCCACGGTGGTGGGCCAGCGGCGGCGCTGTACCCGGCGCACATCCCGGAGCCCCACGGTGCCCTCGCGCAGCGGGCCCACCAGGTGGCGGGCCGCTGCCACCGCGTCCTGCACGGCGAGGTTGATGCCGATGCCGAAGACCGGTGACATCGCGTGGGCGGCGTCGCCGATGCACAGAAGCCCGGGACGGTGCCAGCGGCGCAGGCGGTCGAGCCGTACGTCGAGCAGCTTCACGTCGTCCCAGGACGTGAGGCTGTCGGCCCGGTCCGCGAGCCAGGGGACGGCGGCCGCGAACCGGGCCATGAACGCCTCCAGGCCCTCGGCGCGCAGTGCGGCGTCGGCCCCCTTCGGAATGAGGCCCGCGCACTGCCAGTAGTCGCCGCGGTCGATCAGTGCGGTGAAGAACCTGTCCCCCGCGCCGCCCACGAGCCCGCTGGGGTCGTCCTCGCGGCGCGGCAGCCGGAACCACCAGGCGTCCATGGGGCACGGGAAGCCTTCCAGGCCGAGCTCGGGCAGCGTCCTGGCGAGGGACCCGCGGCCGTCGCAGGCCACGGTCAGGGTGGCCCTGAGCTCGCCGGTGCCGCCGTCCGCGGTGCGGTAGCGCACACCGTTCACCCGTCCGCGTTCGATGAGGAAGGACGTCGCCTCGGTGTCCATGCGCAGGCGGAAGGACGGCTCCCGGCGGGCCTCGTCCGCGAGGAGGTCGAGCAGGTCCCACTGGGGCACCATCGCGATGTAGTTGTACTTTCCGTGCAGCGCCCCGAGGTTCCCGACGGTGACGAGGGCCCCGTCCGGCCCGATGGGCAGTTGCACCGAGGTGACGCGGCGCTGCGGGAGCCGGGCGAACCGTTCGGCGAGGCCGATGTCGTCCAGCAGCGACAGGGACGAGGGGTGGACGGTGTCTCCGCGGAAGTCCCGCAGGAAGTCGCCGTGTTTCTCCAGCACCGTCACCTCGATCCCGGCCCGGGCCAGCAGCAGTGCCAGCACCATGCCGGCGGGGCCGCCTCCCACGACGCAGCAGGTCGTTCGCTCCACGGCAACCACTCCCTTCGGGGGCGTCGGGTGCACCCGAGGAGGACGTATACCGCACCCACGGCGGCGCCGAGGGCAACTCCGTTCGGCGTGGCGCCACGAACGCCGCCCTAAGCGGTCTCGGGGGGGGGGGGGGGGGGGGGGGGGGGGGGGGGGGGGGGGGGGGGGGGGGGGGGGGGGGGGGGGGGGGGGGGGGGGTGGCGGGGGGG
>NZ_JBWKDK010000005.1:0-8164 GCF_056436005.1 Streptomyces sp. NPDC043854 | reverse complement strand
TTCCCCCCCTCCCCCCCCCCCCCCCCCCCCCCCCCCCCCCCCCCCCCCCCCCCCCCCCCCCCCCCCCCCCCCCCCCCCGAGACCGCTTAGTCGCCCGGTTTCAGGGACTGTTGGGCCAACCGGTAGGCCGGCTGCATCGCCTCGTGCTCGGCGCTGTCGAGTCCGCCCAGGTGGACGACGACGGCCGCACCGCGCGGGGTGACGACGGCGAAGGCGCTTTCCTTCTTGGCCTCGTCGAGGGGGGCCGTCTCGTACGCGGCCTCGACCGACGGCAGCGCGGCACTGCCCGTACCGGCTCGCCGTTCGGTGTAGACGGGCGCGCCCTTGGCCTTCTCGCCGGCCATGAACGACTCCAGCACCTTGCGCGCGTCCCCGGGCGCGGCAGGCGCGTCGGCGACCCAGACGCGCAGGAAGCCGGTGTTCCCGGCGGGCTTGGCGTCGATCTCGCAGGCCAGGGTCATTCCGCCCTGTTTGAAGAGCGAGGCGAACTGGTCGTCTTCCGTGTGCGTGACGGCCTTCGGCTTCCAGTCCTGTACGAGGTCGAAGGTGACGGGCAGCCGGCAGGGGGTTCCGGCGCCTCCGACGGATCCGGCGGCCTTGACGCCGGCGCCTGCGCTCCCGGAAGGGCCCGGCGTGGCGGTGGCGGTCCCCTTCGCAGGCTGCGCGTTCCCTGCGTCCTGGGCCTTGTCCGGCTTCGACGTCCCGCAGGCCGTCGCTCCCACCGCCAGGATCCCCGCTCCGACAACCCCCATGGCCGCCCGCACCAGCCCGTGCCGCATCGCCCGTACCCCCGCCCGAAACCTCAGGAACAACAAAGAGCCGTCAACGTAACAGGCAGCACGCCGGGGTCCGCTCAGATCCCGCCACGGCTGCTCGGGCGGCACTCGACAAACCCCGCAGATTTTCTGCAAGTTGCTGCAAGACTTTGCAAAGCTCGATAGGCTGCGGCCGCTCCCAGTCCTCCAGCGAAGGGACCAACTCCCGTGCAGAGACCGAAAAGCAGGCGCGCCGGCGTTACGACGGCGGCACTGGCCGCCGCACTCCTCTCCTGGGCGGGTACGCCATCCGCTGCCGCGGACGCCCCGTCGAGTTCGGCGATCCGGTTCCAGGTCACGGCCACCACCCAGTGGGGCGACCAGGTCTTCGCGGTCGGCAGCGTGCCGGCGCTGGGCTCGTGGGATCCGGCACATGCGGTGCCGCTCGATGCGGACGGCTACCCCCTGTGGGGCGCCGAGACCGTCATTCCGTCCGACTCCCCCGTCGAGTACAAGTACCTGGTGAAGAAGGCCGACGGGACGCTCACGTGGGAGGACGGCGCGAACCGCCGCATGCAGCCCCGGGCCGGCGCCCCCGTCACCACCCGGGACACCTTCCGACTCACCCCCGGAACACCGGCGTCCGGGATCGCGCCGACCTGTATCACCTGGTCCGAGACCTGGCGCTACACCTCCGTCTTCAACGGCTGCGGCGACACCCACGGCCTCCAGGTGCTCTACCGGGACGGCAGCAGCTCGGCCTGCCGGCAGGTCGCCGCCGGCGCGACCGCCACCTTCGCGGGATACGGGCCGTACGAGAACCGCCCCGTGGCCGTCAACCACTGCTGAGACGCCCCGCTCCGTCCCACAGCCAGGCAGGCCCCCGCAGAAGGTGTCGGTCTTCGCGACGGAGGCCGAGGCCGTCGCGTTCGCGGACGCGGCCCGGCAGAACTACGCCGACTGTCCGAGCCGCGAGAACCAGCGGCTGGGAATCAAGGCGACGGGCTACGGCCACGGTGTGATCGACGTCGAGGAAGGCGCGACGCGCGAGGGCATGTGAACAAGCTGTAGCGCCGATCGCGGGTACGGGCCGTACCGGCCGCGTACGCACCCGGCCGCGCCGCCGGGGCGGCGGGCCGGGTTGCCGGGCAGCATGCGGATGCCGGAGGGGCTGTGGCCTCTCCGGCATCCGGTGGTGCGGGTGGCGGTTCCCGGGACGGGCTCCGGGGCTGCGTGCGGGGCTGCCGGGCCCTCACTTGCCGAGCTTCGCCTTCAGCTGTTCCTTCAGCTGCTTCTTGATCTCCTGCTTGGACACGGTGCCGCCGGTGCCGGTGGCGTCGCCGGACACTGCGGTGGCGTCGCCGGTGTTGATGGCGTCGGCGCTGGCGTCGCCGGAGGTGGCGTTGCCGGTGGTGATCGTGCACTTGCCCTTGCAGCTGCCCACTCCGGAGCTGGCGTCGCCGCTGGTGGCGGTGCCGCCGACGGTGGTGTTGTCGGCGGTCGCGTCGCCGCTGGTGCCGATGCCGTCGGCACTGTCGTCCTGGAGGAAGGCCACGGCCTGCTGCGGGGCGGCGGCGACCGGAGCGGCCATCGCAGTCGCCGGCAGTGCGATACCGCCACCCACCAGAGCCGCGGAGGCGCCGGCCAGAACAATACGACGGGTCCAAGAACGCTCGAACATCGGAATTCTCCACTCGGTATAGAAAAAAGGGGGGATTTTCTGTGGGCCGCCCCGTGGAATCGGCCGGGGTTTTCTTCCGGGAATTCCCGGTGAGGGCGTACTTCCAATAAACCCTGAGAGCGGAGATGCGTCACGTCACTGGAACACGTGGCTTGACGGGTGTGGCTGATTTTGGTAGGCGCGGCCGGTGGAATTCGTGGGGTGGCAACGGCAGGCCCCGGGCGCACGAGGGCGACGCCGGAGAGGCGGTGGGCCTCTGCGGCGTCGCGGCATCGCAGGCGGCCCCCGGGATGCTCTCCCGGGGGCTGCGTGCGGGGCTGTCGGCCCTCACTTGCCGAGCTTCGCCTTCAGCTTCTCCTTCAGGTTCTCCTTGATCTCCTGCTTCGTGACGGTGCCGCCGGTGCCCGTGGCGTCACCGGTCACCGCGGTGGCATCACCCGTGTTGACGGCGTCGGCGCTGGCGTCGCCGCTGGTGGCGTTGCCGGTGCTGATGTCGCAGCCGCCCTCGCAGTTGCCGACGCCGGAGCTGGCATCACCGCTGGTGGCCTCGCCGCCGACCGTCGTGTTCCCGGCGGTCGCGTCGCCGCTGGTGCCGATGCCGTCGGCACTGTCGTCCTGGAGGAAGGAGACCGCCTGCTGCGGGGCGGCGGCGACCGGGGCGGCCATCGCGGTCGCGGGCAGTGCGATACCGCCACCCACCAGAGCCGCGGAGGCGCCGGCCAGAACAATACGACGGGTCCAAGAACGCTCGAACATCAGAATTCTCCACTCGGTATGGAAAGGGTTTTATGAGCCGCCCTGTGGAGCGGGCCGGGGATTGGATTCCGGCCCGGGCTCTTCCGGGGGTTCCCGGTGGGGCGTACTTCAAATAAACCCTGCGAGCGAAGGCGCGTCACGCCACTGGAACACGTGGCTTGACGCCCGTATCCGGTCCCGGTAAAAGTCCGCGCCTCCGCAGCCGAGGTCCGGCATTTCCAGTCCCGTCGAGTCGGCGTTTGAGGCGCGGGTCCGGGCAGAGCGGGGGGTGCCCCCATCTCTTTGGTCAAGGGAGACCTGCAGGTCAGGTGACTGCGGCCGACGGCTGCGGTTCGTAGAGGGTTCCGTCACGGAGCATCGCGAACAGGACGTCGGCCCGTCGTCGGGCGAGGCAGAGCAGGGCCTGGGTGTGGTGCTTGCCCTGGGCGTAGAGCAGTCGGCCATGGTCGTCGATATGGAACCGCTGCTGAGGTTCTTGCTGCCGGTCACGCCGCTGCTCCTTGGGCTTGAACCGTCCCGTCGAGGCACCCCCTCCGTGTGTGATCAGCCACGCCTCAGCCAGGTGCGAGCGGCGGCACAAGACCACCTCACGCCATACCCCGCCGAACAGCAGAGGCCCCCAGCAGTGCCATGGGCCTCGCCGGGGATGGTGCCGGCCAGGCCGCCTGCACCAGGCACTCGAGCTTGTCCGCGTCGCGGGCGACGATCGCCTCCGGGGTGTCACCGGTCTCGTACTCGTCGACCGCGTCCTGCACGCTGGCCCGGACCGCGGGGTGGGCGTTGGCGACCTGGTCGGCGGTCACCTCCTGGTGCGGCGCCGCCTTGATGTACTTGCGGCCGATGTGGGGGATGTCCCCGACGCGGGTCTCCTGGGAGTGCGCGGGTCTCCTGGGAGTCGTGGAACAGGCACAGCAGCGCCACCCGGGCCGGGTCGGCGCTGGTGGGCCCGGGGCGGCGTCTACCGGCACCCGATCCGGTACGTGCGCCTGCGCGCGGACGTGGAGGTGGGGGACGTTCCGGGATTCGGTGTGGGGTCGGCGGCAGCTGGATGACGCTGGCTCGACGCTGGTTCGTCATCAACGAGTGAAGAGCATGTCGGGGCGGACTACGCTCCCCAGTAGCGGCGGGGCCGGTGGGGATCGCATCGCCATCCGGCTGCATAGAAGCGGGCTGGCTGGCCGTACGTCGGGTTGCCGGTCTCGCACGTGCCGCGGTGCAGGGGAGAGGCGGGCGCCGGCGTTGTTCGTGCCGCAGGTACGACGGCACCGTCATGGTCCTGCGGGCCGGGGGGCGGCTCCGTCCTCGGTGGTGTCGTGTCGTTGCTCATCCGGGTCGAACACCGAGCGCTGCGAGCCGAGCCGGACGAATGTACAGCCGTCGATGGATCGAGCTGTAGCTGAGGACTTCCATGCCCGTTCGGGATTCGGCGGTTGTCCCTGGCCGCCGCCAGCAGCTGACGCCGATCTCGCGCGTCCCCATGCTCGGCTCCACGTTCCGGGCCACGCTGCGGGGCAGCTCGTCCTCACGTGCGGCGTATGAGCCAATCAGGCGATACCTGAAGAAATAGGAGCCTGTATGGCGAGATTGGATCATAACGTTTGACGCGTCGTTATGCGGGGTCGCGTGGCGAGCCGATGGATGATCTGCCCGCCATGAAAGCCAGGAGTGGGATTCCCGCAGGTTGAGCGCCGCGGAAGCGCGGAGGAAGGTCAACGCATGAGGGCACACGGCAAGATCCGCTGGTGGCGGGGAAGGTCAGGCCATCCCCCGCTGCCGCGGATTCTCCTGACGGTGGGGCTGTCGATGGTGACGGCGGGCACGTTCGGACTGGGAAGCGCCGAGCCAGCCTCCGCCATGCCAGCTGCCGCTCATTCGGTCGGCTGTCCACCGAGCTGGGCTTCGAACAACTTCGCTACTGCCGGCAATGTCTCGGCGGCGTACACGAACAGCGGAAACACCACCACCTACAGCTTCGACTCGCTCCAGAACCAGAACCCGGTCGGTGGGGTTCCGGGGCTGATCGGCTACTGCGTCTACCCAGGAGTCACCCAGCCCACCAACGTCACGGCGCAGGCCGTGGGGGCCGACGGCTCGTCGTGGCAAGGCGCCACGGGCACTGGCCGTTTCTCGTTCTCGCGCCCGGACGGCAATCCGAGCAACATCCCGCTCGACGGAGCGTCCACCACGATGGGCACCGCCACTTTCCCCGGCGCGGCTCCGGCCAACCAGGCCATCCTCCTCCACATCAACGACGCCGCTGAATGCACTTCCTTCTACAAGGGCTCCCGCGGCAAGTCCGGCGATCATGCCGACAAGAATTCGAAGAAGCAGAAGGGGAAGTCGGTCACGGGGTGCTTCGTCAAGCCCGCTCCCCCCGCAACCTGCGACTTCGGCGGTCAGGCTCCCGGTACGGTGTACACCGCCATTCCCACGAACTTCCCCAAGTGCGCACCCGCCCCCAGCCAGGCCTTCGAGGCCACCGGGACCAGCGAGTTCGGCGATGAGGCGGGACTCAGCTCGACGGGCAACCTGAGTTCGCTGACGGTGGACTTCCAAAGCTTCGGATGCAGCGTCAGCGGGCACTGGTTCTCGGGCGACTGCGTGACGACCCCCGGAGCGACCTTCACCCACCCCATCACGGCGAACATCTACGCCGTGGACAACAGCGGTCCGGTTCCGCAGCCGGGTGCGCTCCTCGCCACGATCACCCAGAACCAGACGATCCCCTACCGGCCCACAGCCTCGCCGCAGTGCACGGGGACCGACGCGGGCAAGTGGTTCAATCCTGACATCAACCAGTGCGTGAACTCCATCCCGCAGCTGCTCACGTTCAACTTCCCCACCGGGACCACCCTGCCCAACCAGGTCATCTGGACCGTTGCGTTCAATACGACGCACTACGGCTCCACCCCGATCGGCGAGAGCGCGGCGTGCTTCTCATCGGCACCCGGGTGCCCGTACGACTCGCTCAACGTCGGAGCGAAGACCTATCAAGGCTCGCCGTACGTCGGAACCGACGTCGACCCGAACGGAGCCTTCCTCAACTCGGTCATCCCCGGCAGCTACTGCGACGGCGGAGCCGGCGGTACCGGTACCCTCCGCCTGGACACGGCACCGTCAGACTGCTGGGCCGGCTTCACACCGCTGGGCGAAATCCGCATTACATGACCGGGGAACCCGCTCGCTCCTAACCTGACGGCAACGACGGCACAGAGGGACCGTTGATCACGGCCACCGGCGATCAGCCCGGAGGAAGGCGGAGACCCCGCCGACACGCCGCCCGATCCCATGGTCGGAAGGTTGCAGGTTCGAATCTGCCGAGCGCACACAGGTCAGGAGACCCATGGAAATCCTCAGGTTCTAGTGTCCGTTGCAATACCCCGGCTCAGGGGATGCAATGGACTTCAAGATCCGGGTGGACTGGAGGCCGCGGGGACCAAGGAAATCGGTCCAGGAGCGGGAGCCGTATTCCCGGCTTGTGGATCAAGGACTGAGCTACTCCGAGGCTGCGCAGGTCATCGACATCAACGTCCGACCGGCAAGCGATGGCGAAACGGACGCGGCGCCTCGGGCAGGAACAAGGCGGCACCACCGATCAACGCGGTGGTGCCGCCATCGGTTGAGGCCGCACTGCCCGCGCCGTCGAGCTATCTCGCGGTGAGGCCGAGCGCATCCACATCGCCGACCGCGCCAGTGCCGGCGGGCAACGAAACAGGCCCAGGTCGAATGACCTGGGCCTGCCTGTCAGCGGCCGGCGCCGCCCGCCGCGTTCGTCGAGCTGAGAGGTGAGTCAGGACGGTGAGTGCGGGCTGCGTTAAGGGTGCTCGTCGCGAGGGCGGCGAAGCCGAGCGGGGTGATCAGGCCGGTGACGCATCCGATGAGCGCGGCGGCGGCCAGGACCCGGCGACGCCGGGCAGCATGGCGGCCCCGAGGCCCGCCGCGGTGATGAGCAGTCCTGCGCCGAGGCCGATACGGGTCGTCAGGCGCCCGGCGTCGACTGCGCGCCCGGCCTTCGGCTGGACGAAGGCGGCGGTCGCGGCCAAAACGGAGACGGCGGCTCCGGTCGCCACCGTGCCCAGCCCGGCTGCAGCACTGGAGATCGGCAGGAAGCCGACACCTACGGAGAGGGCGGCGGTGGCGGCGAGAGCGGCGGTGGGGGCCAGGAAGGAACGCTCGGTCAGGCGCCGTGCGAGGTCGGCCACGGTCTGCCGTGACTTCGGCAGCGGCGGCAGGGCTGGCACGGCCAGCGCGGCCCACACGGCGACCGCCGCCGCGCAGGCGGCCATCACGGCGAAGAGCAAACTCAGCCCGCCCGCCCAGACCAGGACTCCGCCGAGGAGCGGTCCGAGGGTGTGGCCGATGGACTGGTGGCGCCGGAGCGGGCGGTCTACTCAAGCAGCGGCCGCAACTCGGTAGCGATCTCCCACAGCCGGCCCATCTCCAACAGATCTGGCTCCGATCCGCGGGCGGGACGAGTCTTCACGACCCGTGTCGGCAACGAGGTCCTGGCCGGGCCCGATGCCGGGATTGGGGTGGCGGGGGTTTTGCGCGGTGCGGAGGAAAGCTGAGGTGCCACAGGGCCCATCCACACCCAGGTCCGCAAGGGCGGAGCGCTTCACCACTACCGTGCGCTCCTCCGGTCGAACTACCCGTTCACCAGGGAGATTTGCGCGGTGGCCTGCCCTTGTTCAGGGAGCAGTCACGACCAGTGGTTGCACGCCCCGGGCAGACATCCAGGCGTTCACGACTCGCGACCGGCGACACCACTCGGCGGGACGCCATCCTCGTGCCAGATGGAACGGAGACTCACCGGGAATCCGAGGTGCAGGGAGAGCACACACCCAGACTATGACCAGGAGAGGAAACGTCCAGGTCGCCTAAGGGCTGTCCCGTAAATGATCTTCCTGTTGCCTCGGGCATGGTTGGTCGCCGTGTGGGTGGCTCGGCTATCCGGCGAGGGCGAGGTTGTGCA
>NZ_JBWKDK010000004.1:124165-288838 GCF_056436005.1 Streptomyces sp. NPDC043854 | reverse complement strand
CGCCCCCCTCTCCCCCCCACCCCCCCCCCCCGCCCCCCCCCCCCCCCCTCCCCCCCTCCCCCCCCCCCCCCCCCCCCCCCCCCCCCCCCCCCCCGCTCCGGTGGGCCGTTCGGTCGTCAGACGATGATCAGCGCGTCCAGCGGTGCGCCCGCGAGGGCTTCGGCGAGCCGCTCCCGTCCCGGCAGGAACGACAGCTCCATCAGCACGGCCACACCGGCGACCTCGGCGCCGGCCCGGCGGATCAGCGACAGCGAGGCGTGGGCGGTGCCGCCCGTGGCCAGGACGTCGTCGATGACCATGACCCGGTCGCCGGCCCGGAGGTCCTCGGCGTGGACCTCGATCTCGGCGGTGCCGTACTCCAGCTCGTACGCCTGGGCGAGGGTCGCCCCGGGCAGCTTGCCGGCCTTGCGGACCGGCACGAAGCCGATGCCCGCCTGGACGGCCACGGGGGCGGCGAGGATGAACCCGCGCGCCTCCAGGCCGACGATCTTCGTCGCGCCGTAGCTGGCGGCCAGCCCGGCGAGGGTGTCCGTCAGCGCGGCGAAGGCCGCCGGATCGGCCAGCAGCGGGGTGATGTCCTTGAACATCACGCCCGGCTTCGGGTAATCCGGCACGTCCTTGATGCGGCTGAGGAGCAGCTCGCGGACCTCGGGGGGCAGTGCGGTCATCGCCGGCGCCCCGCTGCCCGGCCCTGCGCCACGATCTGCGGCGTCTCCTCGGCGCCGTACGCCTCGTCGTCCACGGTCTCGCCCTTGGCGGCCGCGGCGGCCCGCTTGGCGAGGACCCGCTTGCGCAGGGCCTTCATCGCCGGCTCGCGCTCCTTGAGGTCCACGACCAGCGGGGTCGCGATGAAGATCGAGGAGTACGCACCGGCCGCGAGGCCGACGAACAGCGACAGCGAGATGTCGTTCAGCATGCCCGCGCCCAGGAAGCCGCCGCCGATGAACAGCAGGCCGGCGACCGGGAGCAGCGCCACGACCGTGGTGTTGATCGAACGGACCAGGGTGCCGTTGATGCTGCGGTTGGCGATCTCGCCGAAGGTGTAGCGGGTCTGCTTCGTGATGTCCTTCGAGCCCTCCTTCAGGCCGTCGAAGACGACGACCGTGTCGTAGAGGGAGTAGCCGAGGATCGTCAGCAGACCGATCACGGTGCCCGGGGTGACCTCGAAGCCGACCAGCGCGTACACGCCGACGGTGATGGTGAGGTCGTGGACCAGGGCGATCAGCGCGGCGACCGCCATGCGCCATTCGAAGGCGATCGCGAGGTAGATCACCACGAGGATCATGAAGATGCCGAGGCCGGTCCAGGCCTTGTTCGCGATCTGCTCACCCCAGCTGGGGCCGACCAGATCCGCGTTGATGTCCTGCTCCGGCATCTTCAGGCCGGCCGCCAGCTCCTTCTTGACGTCGTTGGCGGAGTTGGTGTCCAGGCTGGCGATCTGGATGCGCAGGGTGCCGTTGCCGAGCTTCTGGACGATCGCCGCGTGGCCGGAGGCCTCCTTGGCGATCTCCCGGGCCTTGACGTCCGAGACGGTCGTCTTGCTGGTCGTGAAGACGGCACCGCCCTTGAACTCGATGCCCATGTTGAGGCCCTGGACGGCCAGGCCCACGATCGCCGTGATGGTGATCAGGATCGAGACGCCGTACCAGATGAAGCGCTTGCCGACGAAGTCGTACCCGACCTCGCCGCGGTACAGCTTGGCGCCGAGATCTCCGAGCTTCGACATCTCACGCCTCCTTTGCTTCGACGGGGGCGGGGGCGGGGCGGCGGGAGCTCCGCAGCGGCGGGCGGGCGCCCAGGCGCTTCGGGTCCAGGCCGGACCACGGGTGTCCGCTGGAGAAGAACTTCGTACGGGCCATCAGCGTCATGATCGGCTTGGTGAAGAGGAACACCACGACCACGTCGAGCAGGGTGGTCAGGCCGAGGGTGAAGGCGAAGCCCTGCACCTTGCCGACGGTGACGATGAACAGCACCGCGGCGGCCAGGAACGACACGAAGTCGGAGACCAGGATGGTGCGCCGGGCGCGCGGCCAGGCCCGCTCGACCGCGGGGCGCAGGGTGCGGCCCTCGCGGATCTCGTCGCGGATGCGCTCGAAGTACACGATGAACGAGTCCGCGGTGATGCCGATCGCGACGATGGCACCGCACACGGCCGGCAGGTTCAGGGCGAAGCCGATGCCCTTGCCGAGCAGCGCCATGAGCGTGTACGTGAGGATCGCCGAGACCATGAGGCTGAGGATGGCGATGAACGACAGGCCCCGGTAGTACACGAGCAGGTAGATCACGACGAGCGCGAGGCCGATGGCGCCCGCGATCAGGCCGGCCTTGAGCTGCTCGCCGCCGAGGGCGGCGGTGACGGTGGTGACGCTGTCCTCGCTGAAGGAGAGCGGCAGGGCGCCGTACGAGAGCATGTTGCCCAGGTCCTGCGCGGACTGCTGGGTGAAGCCGCCGGAAATCTCGGCGTTGCCGCCGGTCAGGGCCTGGCTGACGGAGGGGTCGGAGATGACCTTGCCGTCGAGGACGATCGCGAACTGGTTCTGCGGGGCCTGCTTGGTGGCCAGCTCACCGGTGATCTTGGCGAACTTGTCGGCGCCCTTGTCGGTGAACTGCATCGTGACGATCCACTGGCCGCGCTGCGGGTCGATGACGCCCTTGGCTTCCTTCACGTCCGTACCGGCGACAGCGGCCGGGCCGAGGATCCACTTGCCCCAGGCGGTGCCGCGCTGGCCGCAGGCGAGCGTCGGCTCCTCGGGCTTGACGCCCTTGCCGGCGGCGGCGCGCTGCTGCTCGTTGGTGCAGTCCAGGGCGGCGAACCTGGCCTGGAGGTCGGCGGCCGCGTCCGTGCCCGACGGGGTCGGGGCGGGGGACGGGGCGGCCTTGTTGTCGTCTGCCTTCTTCGACTCGCTCGCCGAGGGCGAGGGAGTGGCCGTGGCGGCGGGGGCCTTGAGGGCCTCACTGACCGCGCGGCCCTGGGAAGTGGCGCTGGACGACGGGGTGGCCGCCGCACCGGGCTTGGCGCTGGACGACGGGGTGGCCGTCGCACCGGGCTTGGCGCTGCCCTCGGCCTTGGGGGCTCCGGAGGTGCTCGCGGACGGGCTCGGCGTGGCCGCGGGGGCGGCCGGGGCACCGTCGGCGAACGTCAGGACCGGGCGGAAGTAGAGCTGGGCGGTGGTGCCGACCTGCTCGCGGGCCTGCTGCTCGTTCACCCCCTTGGGGATGTTCACGATGATGTGGTCGCGGCCCTGGGTCTGGACCTCGGCCTCGGAGACGCCGAGACCGTTGACGCGGCGGTCGATGATGCCGACGGCCGTGTTCATGTTGGTCTCGTTGACCGCATCCGGCTTGCCCGGCTCGCTCTTCGCCTTGAGCGTGATGGTCGTACCGCCCGCGAGGTCGATGCCCAGGCGGGGGGTCGTCTGCTTCGAGAGGAACATGCCCGCGGTGAGCGCCACCATCGCGATCAGGATGACGGCCAGGGCGCGCCCCGGCCTCCCCTGAGCCCCCGTGGGCCGCCGGCCCTTCTTCGGTGCTGCCACCTTGTCGTATCTCCCTGTCCAACCGTCCGGGCGGCGCTTCGGTCAGCGCGCGGACGGCCACGAAAATGTGTGGTGGGGACCCCTGCCCCCCGCAGAAGAAGTATCACTGGCAGGGACCGCGCGGCCGCCGGTCGGGCGCCGTCGCGGTCCCCGCGCACGCGTTACTTCGCGCCGGCCTCGCCGTCGGCCTTGCCGTCCTTCGGCTCGTCGCCCCGGGGGGCGTCCTTCTTGCCGAGGTCGGGCTTGGGCTCGGTCTCGTCCTTGGTCAGGGAGGAGATGTCGTCGGGGACGACGGGCGTGTCGTCGTGGTCGGCCGGGTTCTCGGAGCCGTGCACGATGCGGTTGTACTCCGCGTCTTCCAGCACGGCGGCGACAGCCATCTTCGCGTAGATCGCGTGGACGCCGGGGGCCACCTCGAGGGTGACGGTGTCGTCACCGATCTCCTTGACCGTGGCGTACATGCCGCCGATGGTGCGGATACCGGTGCCGGGCGTCATCTGGTCGCGCATCTGCGCGGCCTGCTGCTGCTTCTTCTTCGCGGAGCGGGTCATCAGGAACATCGCCCCGATGAGCACGATGAACGGGAGGAGTGTCACGAGATTCACGGGACGGAGATCCTTCGCACGACCGCCGGGGAGACGGCCTTTTTTCTACGGGGGGTGGGCACACCGACCCGAAGGGTCGGCATCGGCGGAGTCTAGGCGAGTCCGCACCGATGGAACAACGCCCAGCATGGCACCGCAGTTCCCGGTCGGGCGAACCTCCGCACCGTCACACCCCGAACAGGCCCTGCTGGCCGCCGGATCCGCCGCCGCCCTGCTGCGGCGGGACGAGTCCCAGGTGGGCCCACGCCGCGGGGGTCGCGATCCGCCCCCGCGGGGTGCGGGCGAGCAGTCCCTCGCGGACGAGGAACGGCTCGGCGACCTCCTCCACGGTCTCGCGTTCCTCGCCGACGGCGACCGCGAGGGTGGACAGGCCGACGGGGCCGCCGCCGAACAGCTTGAGCAGCGCCTCCAGCACGGCCCGGTCGAGGCGGTCGAGGCCGCGCGCGTCCACCTCGTAGACCTGGAGGGCGGTGGCCGCCACCTCGCGGGTGATCACCCCGTCGGCGCGGACCTGGGCGTAGTCCCGTACGCGGCGCAGGAGGCGGTTGGCGATGCGCGGGGTGCCGCGGGAGCGGCCGGCGATCTCGGCGGCGCCGCCGGTGTCGATCTCCACGTCGAGGAGGCGGGCGGAGCGCTGGATGACGCGTTCCAGCTCCTCGGGGGCGTAGAACTCCATGTGGCCGGTGAAGCCGAAGCGGTCGCGCAGCGGCGGCGGCAGCAGGCCGGCCCGGGTGGTCGCGCCGACGAGCGTGAACGGGGGCAGTTCCAGCGGGATCGCGGTGGCGCCGGGGCCCTTGCCGACGATCACGTCGACGCGGAAGTCCTCCATGGCCATGTAGAGCATCTCCTCGGCGGGCCGGGACATGCGGTGGATCTCGTCGAGGAAGAGGACCTCGCCCTCCTGGAGGGAGGAGAGGATCGCGGCGAGGTCGCCGGCGTGCTGGATGGCGGGGCCGGAGGTGATCCGGATGGGTGCCCCCATCTCCGCGGCGATGATCATCGAGAGGGTGGTCTTGCCGAGACCGGGGGCGCCGGAGAGCAGGACGTGGTCGGCGGTGGCGCCGCGCTGCTTGGCGGCCTTGAGGACCAGGTCCAGCTGCTGGCGGACCTTCTCCTGGCCGACGAACTCGTCGAGGTCCTTGGGACGCAGGGCCGCCTCGACCGTGCTGTCCTCCCCGTCGGCGGCGGCGCCCACGAGGCGCTCGGGCGCTGCGCCGGGGGTCTCGGCTGCGGTCTCGTCGTCCCAGTTCACGGATGTGCCTTCTCGGTTCGGTGCGGGTGAGCGGGGGTCACGGGGCGGGGGGTCACGGGCGGGTGTCGGGCGTGGCGGGTGTCGGGCGTGGCGGTGCGGGCCGGCGCCGCCGCTCCTGCCTCAGCGTGCGCGGTTCAGGGTTTGCAGGGCCGCGCGCAGCAGCTGCGGGACGGGGGCCGATCCGCCGTCGGCGATCGCGGCCTCGGCCTGCGGGGTCACCGCCACGACGGCCTCCTCGGCCTCCCGGGCCTGGTAGCCGAGGCCGACGAGGGCGGCGTGCAGCTGCTCGGTCCAGGGTGCCGGTCCGGCGGCGACCGCGCCCCGCTGGGCCCCCACCAGGCCTTGCGTGCCCGCGGGAGCGCCCAGCTTGTCCTTGAGCTCCAGCAGGAGCTTCTCGGCGCTCTTCGGACCGACGCCGGGCACCGCGGTCAGCGCCTTCACGTTCTTCGTCGACACCGCGAGCCGCAAGGCCTCGGGACTGTGCACCGCGAGGATGTCCTGCGCCATCTTGGGGCCGACCCGGTTGGCGGTCATCAGGGCCTCGAAGACCTGTCGCTCGTCGTCGTCGGCGAAGCCGTACAGGGTGAGCGAGTCCTCGCGCACCACCAGGGAGGTGGCCAGGTGTGCCTCCTGCCCCACGCGCAGCTCGGCGAGGGTGCGCGGAGTGCAGCGCACGGCCATGCCCACGCCGCCGACCTGGATCACGGCGGTCGTCGGCGCCAGGGCGGCCACAGGGCCGGTGACGAAGGCGATCATGCGGTACGGCCTTTCTCGGTTCTCGGGTGCCGGGCCGCGGCGGGCGTCCGTCCCGGGGGCGGCGGCAGCGGGCCCGCGGCGCCGGAGCGTGCGGAGTGTGCGGCGACCGCCTGCTGGAGGCGGTTCTGGGCGGGGGCCCGCCAGATGTGGCAGATGGCGAGCGCGAGCGCGTCTGCGGCGTCGGCGGGCTTGGGCGGGGCGGAGAGCCGCAGCAGCCGGGTCACCATGGCGCCGACCTGGGCCTTGTCGGCCCGGCCGGTGCCGGTGACGGCGGCCTTGACCTCGCTCGGGGTGTGCAGGGCGACGGGTATGCCGCGGCGGGCGGCGCACAGCATGGCGACGGCGCTGGCCTGGGCGGTGCCCATGACCGTGCTGACGTTGTGCTGGCTGAAGACCCGCTCGACGGCGACGACCTCCGGCCGGTGCTCGTCCAGCCACTGCTCGATGCCCTGCTCGACGGCGACGAGCCGGTCGCCGAGCTCCGCCGCGACCGGGGTGCGGACGACGCCCACGCCGAGCATGGTCAGGGGACGGCCGGCCACGCCCTCCACCACGCCGACGCCGCAGCGTGTCAGCCCCGGGTCCACGCCCAGTACGCGCACCGCCCCGCCCCTCCTTGGATCGCCTGTGCGTGCAGGCTATCGGGTGGCACCGACAACGCAGCGGGCCGACGGGGTGTGTTCCCCGTCGGCCCGTCTCACCTGCTGTGGGCGGCGGACGCCGGTCAGGCGTCGACCTTCTCCATGACCTCGTCCGAGACGTCGAAGTTGGCGAAGACGTTCTGGACGTCGTCGCTGTCCTCGAGCGCGTCGATCAGCTTGAAGATCTTCCGCGCGCCCTCCTCGTCGAGCTCGACCTGCATGGTCGGGACGAAGCTGGAGTCCGCCGAGTCGTAGTCGATGCCCGCTTCCTGGAGCGCGGTGCGGACCGCGACCAGGTCGGTGGCCTCGCTGACGATCTCGAAGGTGTCGCCGTTGTCGTTGACCTCTTCGGCACCGGCCTCGAGCACCGCGCCGAGGACGTCGTCCTCGGTCAGCTCGCCCTTGGGCAGGATGATGACGCCCTTGCGGTTGAACAGGTACGAGACCGAGCCCGGGTCGGCCATCGAGCCGCCGTTGCGGGTCATGGCGACGCGCACGTCGGAGGCGGCACGGTTGCGGTTGTCGGTGAGGCACTCGATGAGCACCGCGACACCGTTGGGGCCGTAGCCTTCGTACATGATCGTCTCGTAGTCGGCGCCGCCCGCCTCGAGACCGCCGCCGCGCTTGACCGCGGAGTCGATGTTCTTGTTGGGGACCGACTGCTTCTTGGCCTTCTGGACGGCGTCGAACAGAGTGGGGTTGCCGTCGATGTCCGGGCCGCCCATCCGGGCCGCGACCTCGATGTTCTTGATCAGCTTCGCGAAGAGCTTGCCGCGCTTGGCATCGATCACGGCCTTCTTGTGCTTCGTCGTAGCCCATTTAGAGTGGCCGGACATCCGCCTGTCTCCTTCGCGTAACCAACATGGTGTTCGCCTCTGATCCTACCGGGAGCCGGTCACAGCCCCGCGCGCACCATGTCGACGAAGTAGGCGTGGACCCGGTCGTCGCCGGTCAGCTCCGGGTGGAAGGACGTGGCCAGGACCTTGCCCTGCCGGACGGCGACCGTGTGGCCGTCGTACGTGGCCAGGACCTCGGCCTCGGCGCCGACCGCCTCCACCCACGGGGCGCGGATGAAGACGCCCTCGACCGGGCCGCCCTCGATGCCGGCGAAGTCGATCGCCGCCTCAAAGGACTCGTTCTGGCGGCCGAAGGCGTTGCGGCGGACGATCATGTCGATGCCGCCGAGCGTCTCCTGGTCCTCGCGGCCGTCGAGCAGCTTGTCGGCGAGCATGATCATGCCGGCGCAGGTGCCGTACACGGGCATGCCGGCGCGGACGCGCTCGCGCAGCGGCTCCAGCATGCCGAACAGGACGGCGAGCTTCGACATGGTCGTGGACTCGCCGCCGGGGATGACGAGGGCGTCGACCTCGGCGAGCTCCTCGGGGCGCCGGACCGGCCTGGCCACGGCGTCCGCCGCGGCCAGGGCGATCAGGTGCTCCCGGACGTCGCCCTGGAGGGCCAGGACGCCGATGACGGGGGGGTTGTTCATCTTCGGTGGTGCCTTACCAGCCGCGGTTGGCGTAGCGCTCGGCCTCGGGCAGGGTGTCGCAGTTGATGCCCACCATGGCCTCGCCCAGGTTGCGGGACGCGTCCGCGATGATCTTCGGGTCGTCGTAGAAGGTGGTGGCCTTCACGATGGCGGCGGCACGCTTGGCCGGGTCGCCCGACTTGAAGATGCCGGAGCCGACGAAGACGCCCTCGGCGCCGAGCTGGCGCATCAGCGCGGCGTCGGCCGGGGTGGCGACACCGCCGGCGGAGAACAGCACGACCGGGAGCTTGCCGAGCTCGGCGACCTCCTTGACGAGCTCGTACGGGGCGCGCAGCTCCTTGGCGGCGGCGTACAGCTCGTTGTTGTCGAAGCCGCGCAGCTTGGCGATCTCGTTCTTGATCTGGCGCAGGTGGCGGACGGCCTCGACGACGTTGCCGGTGCCGGCCTCGCCCTTGGAGCGGATCATGGCCGCGCCCTCGGCGATGCGGCGCAGGGCCTCGCCGAGGTTGGTGGCACCGCAGACGAAGGGGGTGGTGAACGCCCACTTGTCGGAGTGGTTGACCTCGTCGGCCGGGGTCAGGACCTCGGACTCGTCGATGTAGTCGACGCCGAGGGACTGCAGTACCTGGGCCTCGACGAAGTGGCCGATGCGGGACTTGGCCATGACCGGGATGGAGACCGCGTCGATGATCTCCTCGATCATGTTCGGGTCCGACATGCGGGCCACGCCGCCGTCCTTGCGGATGTCCGCGGGGACCCGCTCCAGGGCCATGACGGCCACGGCGCCGGCGTCCTCGGCGATCTTCGCCTGCTCGGCGTTGACGACGTCCATGATCACGCCGCCCTTGAGCTGCTCGGCCATGCCGCGCTTGACGCGCGCGGTGCCGGTCTCGGGGGTCAGCGGGGTGGAGGAAAGCGTGCTCACGGGTGAACCTCACTCGAAGGAAGACGGTGCTGCGATGGTGCTCCGCAGAGCAAACCCTCCCCGATCAGTCCACCGCAAGGGCCAATGAGGAGCCGGTGGCTCCTTTCGACTTGGCCAATGGGTACAACTGCTACGGCCGGTCCGCGAGGTACGCCGGAGGCTCGTCGTCCATTTCGAAGGCGAGCGGGAACGGGGCGTGCCCGGCCAGCCTGAACCAGCGGACCTTGCGGTGCCGGCGCAGCGCCCGCGCCGCCCGTACGGCGTCGTTGTGGAAGCGGCGGGCCATCGGCACCCGGCGCACGGCCGCGGCGAGCTCCTCGGCGGCGGCCTCGCCGCCCGGGGCGGCCTTGAGCTCCTCCACCTGGGCGGCGTCGGCGAACACCGCGCGCAGCGCCTGGCTGAGCTCGCTCTCGGCGACCTCGCGGTGCTCCTCGTCCGCCTGGCGGGCGGCGTGCGCGGCCTCGTACAGCACGATCGAGGAGGCCGGGTCGAGCGCACCGGAGGTGGCCACCTCCAGCACCACCGAGGCCCGGCGGACGAGCTGCGCGTCCAGGGCGGCGCGGGCAGCGTCCATCCGCGTGTGGAGCCGGTCCAGGCGTCCGGCGGTCCAGCTGAGGTAGACCCCGACGACGGCGAGGACCAGGGCGGTCCAGACAAGGGTTTCGATCACGGCCCGCGACTCTACCGTCCGGCCCCGCCCGGGCCCCGCCCCGGCCCCGGGCCCGGCGGCCGGAGCCGGGGCGGCGGCCGGAGCGGGGGCGGCGGTCTTGGCGGGGGCGGGAGCGGAGGGCGCGGAGCCGGATCAGGCCGTCGGGTCGCGGGTCAGGCCGAGGCGGGTCCGCAGGGGGACGCGCTCGTCGGCGGCCACGGCCGACGCGCCGTCGGTCACGGTCTCGTAGACGGCCAGGATGTCCGCCCCGACGGTCGACCAGTCGAAGCGGCGCACGTGCGCGGAGCCGCGCGCGCTGAGCTCCGCCCGCCGCCCGGGGTCCCGCAGCAGCTTCACCGCGGCCGCGGCGAGGGCGTCGGCGTCCTCGTTCGCGAACAGCTCCCCCGCCGCGCCCTGGTCCAGGACCTGGGCGAACGCGTCCAGATCGGAGGCCAGTACGGCGGCCCCGGCCGACAGGGCCTCGACGAGGATGATGCCGAAGCTCTCGCCACCGGTGTTGGGGGCGACGTACACGTCCACGCTGCGCAGCAGCCGCGCCTTGTCCTCGTCCGAGACCATGCCGAGGAACTCCACGCGCGAGCGCAGCTCGGCGGGCAGGGAGGCCACGGCCTCCTCCTCGTCACCGCGGCCCGCGACGAGCAGCCGAACGCCGGGGCACTCCTCGGCGATCCGCGGGAACGCCGCCATCAGCACGGGCAGGCCCTTGCGCGGCTCGTCGATGCGCCCGATGAACCCGAGGGTCTGCCCGGCCCATTCGGCCTTCGGCTCGGCGGAGGCGAAGAAGTCCACGTCGACGCCGTTCGGGATCACGACGGCGTCCCCGCCCAGGTGCTCGACGAGGGTGCGCCGGGCGTACTCGCTCACCGCGATCCGCGCGCTGATCTTCTCCAGGGCCGGCTGGAGGATCGGGTACGCGGCGATCATCGCCCGCGACCGCGGGTTGGAGGTGTGGAAGGTGGCCACGATCGGCCCGCGGGCGGCCCAGCAGGACAGCAGCCCGAGCGAGGGCGAGGCGGGCTCGTGGATGTGGATGACGTCGAAGACGCCCTCGTGCAGCCACCGCCGCACCCGCGCCGCCGACAGGAATCCGAAGTTCAGCCGGGCCACCGACCCGTTGTAGGGGACGGGTACGGCCCGCCCGGCCGAGACCACGTACGGCGGGAGCGGGGTCTCGTCGTCGGCCGGAGCCAGCACGGACACCTCGTGGCCGAGGCGGATCAGGTGTTCGGCGAGGTCCCGGATGTGGAACTGCACGCCGCCGGGCACGTCCCACGAGTACGGGCAGACGATGCCGATCTTCACGAGGAGCGCTCCTCCAGGTCGTCCAGCCACAGCCGCTGGAGCATGTGCCAGTCCTGCGGGTGGTCGGCGATGCCCTGCGCGAAGGCGTCGGCCACCGCCTGGGTCATGGCCGCGGTCTTCTCGGTCCGGGTCCCCGTGTCGGGGACCTCCACCTCGGGGTGGATCCGGCCGGACATCCTGGGCGTGTCCCCGTAGAACAGGGTGACGGGCAGCAGGGCCGCGCCCGTCTGCTGCGCCAGCAGGGCCGGTCCGGCCGGCATCCGGGCGGTCGCGCCGAAGAAGTCCACCTCGACGCCGGACGCGGACAGGTCCCGGTCGGCGACGAGGCAGACGAGGCCGCCGGCGCGGAGCCGGCGGGCGAGGGTCCCGAAGGCGGCGCCGCCGCTGTGCGGGAGGACCTCCATGCCGAGGCTCTCGCGGTAGGCGACGAAGCGGTCGTACAGCGACTCGGGCTTCAGGCGTTCGGCGACGGTGGTGAAGGGGATGCCCAGGTGCCCGGTGACCCAGGCGCCGGCGAGGTCCCAGTTGGCCAGGTGGGGCAGGGCGGCGATGACCCCGCGGCCGGAGGCCACGGCCTCCTTGAGGAGGTGGTCGTCCTTGATGGACACGTCGGTGCCGAACCGTGCGGGGTCCATCGCCGGCAGCCGGAAGGACTCCATCCAGTACCGCATGTAGGAGCGCATGCCCGCCTGCGACAGCTCCCGGAGCCGCTCGGGCCCGGCATCGGGCACGACCCGGGCGAGGTTCGATTCCAGCCGCAGCACGCCCTTGCCGCGGCGCCGCCACGCGAAGTCGGCGATCCGGCGGCCGAGGGCCACCGCCGCGGGCTCGGGCAGCTTCTTCACGCCGGCCCAGCCGAGCCCGTAGAGCCCGTCGACCAGGCGGTCCTGTGCCGCGCCCATCAGGCCGCGCCCGGCTCGGACGAGGGGGCCGCGGCATCGGCCTCCGCCGCCTCCCGGCGTACGGTGACCACGCGCTGGACCAGGGTGACGAGCGAGCCGACCGCCACCACCCACAGCGCGACCGGCAGCAGCACCCCGAGCCACGAGGGCGCGCCGAAGGTCTGGAGTCCCGACAGCCCGGCCGCGACCAGCGAGACCACCAGCCGCTCGGCGCGCTCGACGAGCCCGTTGACCGCCACCGGCAGGCCGATCGACTCGCCGCGGGCCTTGGTGTACGAGACGACCTGGCCGCTGGCCAGGCAGAAGATCGCGACCGCGCACAGCACGTTGTCGTGGCCCAGGCCCGCGTACCAGAGCGCGAGGCCGCCGAAGATCGCCGCGTCGGCGACCCGGTCGAGCGTGGAGTCGAGGAAGGCGCCCCAGCGGCTGGAGACCCCGGCCTGGCGGGCCATGTTCCCGTCCACCAGGTCGGAGAACACGAAGAGCGTGATGGTGATCGTGCCCCAGAAGAACTCGCCCCGGGGGAAGAAGACCAGTGCTCCGGCCACCACACCGGCCGTGCCGATGAGCGTGACCGCGTCCGGGCTCACCCCCCGCCGGAGGAGAAAAGCGGCGAATGGCGTGAGAACACGCGTGAAGAACGCACGCGCGTACTTGTTCAGCATGGCCTTCCCGGAGGGTCGCTGGGCCGTACGGCCCCGTCGGCCACCGGCTGGCCCATCGTAGCCAGCGGCCCGGGGCGGCATACCCGCGCACCCACCGGTTCATGCCGGCAATCGGCGGGGCGCCCCCGGAGCCCGCAGCGCCCCGCCGCGCCCCGGCCGGAAACGTGGCCGGGAACGGTCCCGGCCACGCTCCCGCCATGCGGCGGACGGCGGCGCGTATTACATATGGACGCAGAGTGACGCCGGTGCAAAGCTCGAAGGACGCCGATCACCCTCCTCACCGTCACCCCGGGAGGCACGAGCACCATGGGAGCCACATCACACCAAGCCGGAGCCGCCGGCAGGGCACCGACGGCCGACCGGCCCTCGTCCGTACGGAACGTCGCGCTGGTCGGCCACAGCGGGGCCGGCAAGACCACGCTCGTCGAAGCCCTCGCCCTCACCGCCGGAGCCGTGACCAGGGCGGGCCGGGTCGAGGACGGCGCCACTGTCTCCGACCACGACGAGATCGAGCACCGCCAGCAGCGTTCCGTACAGCTCTCCCTCGTCCCCGTCGAATGGGACGGGATCAAGGTCAACATCCTGGACACCCCCGGATACGCCGACTTCGTCGGCGAGCTCAGGGCCGGTCTGCGCGCCGCGGACGCGGCCCTTTTCGTCGTCTCCTCCTCGGACGGCATCGACGGCACCACCCGCATGCTCTGGGAGGAGTGCCAGGCCGTCGGCATGCCCCGGGCCATCGTCGTCACGCATCTGGAGGCGGCCCGCGCCGACTACGCCCAGATGGCCGCGGTCTGCGGGGAGGCCTTCGGCGCCGATGACCCCGATGCCGTCATCCCCCTGTACCTCCCGCTGTACGGCCCTGCCGGGCCCGACGGGCACGCGCCCGTCACCGGCCTCCTCGGCCTGCTGTCCCAGCGGGTGTACGAGTACGCCGGCGGCGCCCGAGTGGAGCGCGACCCCACGCCCGAGGAGCTCGGGCAGATCACGGAGGCCCGCTCCCGCCTCATCGAGGGCATCATCGCGGAGAGCGAGGACGAGACCCTCATGGACCGCTACCTCGGCGGCGAGGACATCGACCTCAAGACCCTCGTCGACGACCTGGAGCGGGCCGTCGCCCGCGGGACCTTCCACCCGGTCCTGATGGCCGCGCCCGCCGCGGACGGCGCCCGCCAGGGCCTCGGCACCGTCGAACTCCTCGAACTGATCACCGGCGGCTTCCCCACCCCCCTCGAAACCGCCCCCGTCCCCGTCACCACCCCCGACGGCGCCGAGCGCCCGGCCGTCACCTGCGACCCCGACGGCCCCCTCGTCGCCGAGGTCGTCAAGACCTCCTCCGACCCCTACGTCGGCCGCGTCTCCCTGGTGCGGGTCTTCTCCGGCACCCTTCGCCCCGAGGAGACCGTCCACGTCAGCGGCCACGGCCTCACCGACCGCGGCCACGAGGACCACGACGTCGACGAGCGCATCGGCTCCCTCACCTCCCCCTTCGGCAAACAGCAGCGCCCCCTCACCCGGGTCATCGCCGGCGACCTGGCCTGCGTGGCCAAGCTGAGCCGCGCCGAGACCGGCGACACCCTGTCCGCCAAGGAGCGGCCGCTGCTCATGGAGCCGTGGCAGATGCCCGACCCGCTGCTCCCGGTCGCCATCCAGGCCCACAGCAAGGCCGACGAGGACAAGCTCTCCCAGGGACTGGCCCGCCTCGTCGCCGAGGACCCGACCATGCGGCTGGAGCAGAACCCGGACACCCACCAGCTCGTCCTGTGGTGCCTGGGCGAGGCCCACCAGGAGGTCGCCCTCGAACGCCTGCGCACCCGCTACGGCGTCCAGGTCGACCCGGTCCCCCACAAGGTCAGCCTGCGCGAGACCTTCGGCGCGAAGGCCGCCGGCCGGGGCCGGCACGTCAAGCAGTCCGGCGGCCACGGCCAGTTCGCCATCTGCGAGATCGAGGTCGAGCCGCTCCCGCCGGGCAGCGGCATCGAGTTCGTCGACAAGGTCGTCGGCGGCGCCGTCCCCCGGCAGTTCATCCCCTCCGTCGAGAAGGGCGTACGCAGCCAGGCCGCCCGCGGGGTCGCCGCCGGGTACCCCCTCGTCGACATCCGGGTGACCCTCCTCGACGGCAAGGCCCACTCGGTGGACTCCTCCGACGCCGCCTTCCAGACCGCCGGCGCGCTCGCCCTGCGCGAGGCCGCCGCCGAAGTCCCCGTCCACCTCCTCGAACCCGTCGCCGAGCTCACCGTCACCGTGCCCGACGACTACGTCGGTCCCGTCATGAGCGACCTCGCCGGCCGGCGCGGCCGCGTCGTCGGCACCGAGCAGGCCGCCCAGGGGCGCACCCTGGTCCGCGCCGACATCCCCGAGATCGAGATCAGCCGCTACGCGATCGACCTGCGCTCGGTCTCGCACGGCACCGGCCGGTTCACCCGCGCCTACGCCCGGCACGAGCCGATGCCCCCGCATATCGCCGACAAGGTGCGCGAACAGCTGGAGAAGGGAAGCACTCTGACGTAGCGCCAGGGAGCCGCCCGTCCAACCCGCTTGCGGCGGGCGGCATTTCCCTGTCCCATGACCATGGGGGCAGATACGCCGATAGGCTCATCCGCGCGGCACAACAGCACGACGCACAGCGATGGGGGCAGCGGTGGCGGACGACGGATTCGACTTCAGGCCCGGGGCGCAGATCCCACTCCAGGGCGGTGGCGGCCAGACCGGCGCGACCAACGCCCTCGCCTCGGCGGCCTACCGCGACGGGGGGAAGGACACCAAGCTGTCCGCCATACTCGACGCCAACAACGAGTACCACTCCTCCACCGTCAAGCCCCCGAGAATCTCCCTCTTCGAGCCGAACCTCGGCGAGGCCTTCTGCCGCGCCGTCGAGGCCCGGACCCTCCCGGCCGGCCGCAAGCCGATCATCCAGTCCTTCGGTGCCGACCCGCAGACCGTGGTGGAGCACTGCCTGGCCGCCTCCCACATCCGCAAGGAGCGCGACCGCAGGCTGCGCCTGATCATGCTGGTCGCCGGGGTGGTGTTCCTGCCCGGTCTGCTGCTCTGGCTGGGCCTGTTCCAGCTCCGGAAGAGCCTGCTGGGCAGCGAGAAGTACGCCTCGTGGATGAGCACCCTCGTCCTGGTCGGCGTCGGCGTCGTCGCGGCCGTCATGATGTTCCGGCTGCCGTTGGACGGGTTCCTCGGCCTCTACCTGCGCGGCATGATCATCGCGCCGGCCCTCGGCTGGTTCCTCGCCCGCCGGATCTGCGAGTCCACCGCCGCCGACCTGCGCTCCCGCTGGGACGGCCTGCTCTCGGGCGACGGCGTCGGCGCCAAGATCCCCGAGGCGGTGCCCGGCAACCCCGACGAGAAGGCCCGCGAGGACCTGCGCCACGCCCTGGCCAAGCTCACCGCCGAGAACCGCAGCAACGCCGTCTTCTACGCCGGCGCCAAGGGCATCCTCGGCATGGGCACCCGCTGGGGCAGCTGGCAGCTGGCCGAGGAGCTGATCCCGAAGACCGAGGGCGCGGACATCCACCCGTTCCGCAGCTGGGACGTGATACGAGCCATCGACACCGAACTGCGCAAGCTGGAGCGCGGCCCCCTGCACACCGGCGGGCTCCCGCCCGCGTCCGTCCAGCACTGGATCGTCGCCCCGGTCGGCGAGGGCGCCGCCGAGGTGAGCCGCCCGTCCGGCGCGGACGTCGACACCTTCCTCGTCAAGCCGCACGAGATCACCCGCATCTGCAACGAGCAGCAGTTCAGCGGCGGCAACCGGCACTACCTGGGCATCCAGTACCCGCTGTGGGACGGGCAGCTCGTGATCACCATGCTGGTCACGGTCACGGTGCTCTACAAGACGCTGCGGGTGGAGGTCACCGGCCACGCCCTCGGCCCGGTCCACGGCCTGTTCGGCACGAAGTCCAAGCCCCCGGTGGTGGAGGTCCCCAAGTCGATCAGGTTCTGGGAGACCGTGGAGCGCCCGCTGCCCCTGGTCGACGCCCAGGAGGTGGTCCGGCTCGCCGTCCGGGCCCCGCTGACCTGGTACCCGCCGCTGCTGGACTACTTCGGCGGCAAGCTGGTGCTGCCCGAGCCCTTCGGCGCCCGCCATGTGTGGGCGGGCCAGCCGTGGGGCAACCGGTTCATGGCCGACGACGCGCTGCGCGCCGCGACGCCGGTCCTGCGCGCCGTCCACGCCGCCGCGATGCGGGTCCTGGACGAGAACGGCGTCGACACCGAGCGCTTCGGCAACCGGTCGATGGTGGTCAGCGGCCTGGTGCAGGACGCGTCCCCGCGCAAGGCGGACGTCTACGACGCCTAGCGGAGGGGGATCCGGGAGGCGGCGCGCTGCCGGCTCCCGGACCGCTCGGTCCGGGACCGCCCGGCCCCGGACCGCCGGGTGCCCGCCCGGCTCAGTCGTTCGGCCAGGCGTCGGCGAGCATCTGCCGGGTGTCGGCGAGGAGCTGCGGCAGCACCTTGGTGTGGCCGACGACGGGCATGAAGTTCGTGTCGCCGCCCCAGCGGGGCACGATGTGCTGGTGCAGGTGCGCGGCGATGCCCGCGCCCGCCGCCGAGCCCTGGTTCATGCCGATGTTGAACCCGTGCGCCCCGGACGCCTTGCGCAGTGCGACCATGGCCCGCTTCGTGAGGTCGGCCAGCTCGGCCGTCTCGGCCGAGTCCAGCTCCGTGTAGTCGGCGGCGTGGCGGTACGGGACCACCATCAGGTGGCCGCCGTTGTACGGGTAGAGGTTCAGCACGGCGTAGACGTGCCTGCCCCGGGCGACGATCAGGCCGTCCCGGTCGGACATCTCCGGGATCCCGCAGAAGGGGCAGCCGTCCCCGGCCTCCGGGCCGGTGGGCTTGTTCTCGCCCTGGATGTAGGCCATGCGGTGGGGCGTCCACAGCCGCTGGAACGAGTCCTGCGTCCCGACGCCGTTCTGCTGCTCCGGCTGAGTCGTCATGTGATGCAGCATATGACCTTGTCCCGGCGCGGCGTGTCGCCGGGGCGGAGATCGCCCCGCGGGCGGGGATCCTGGCCGGATGCACGAAGTATCGGCCGAGCGCAGGCAGCGCTGGGAGGACCTGACCGAGGTTCCCCTGCTGATCGCCTCGCTGCTCTACCTCGCCGCCTACGCCGTCCACGTCCTCGTCCCGCCTGCGGACACCTGGCTGCACGGCATCGCCCTCTTCGTCATCGGCGGCACCTGGCTGTGCTTCGCCGTGGACTACCTGGTCCGGATGCAGCTGAGCGGTCTGCGTCCGCTGCGCTTCCTGCGCACGCACTGGCTCGACACCCTGGTCCTGGTGCTGCCGCTGCTGCGCCCCCTGCGCGTGGTGCAGATCTACAACGCCATGCAGCGCCGGCGGGACGGGCCCCGGATGGAGCTGTACGCGCGGGTGGTCGCGTACGCCGGGATCGCGGCCCTGCTGCTGGGTTTCTCCGGCGCGCTCGCGGTGTACCAGCAGGAGCGGTACGCCCCCGGGGCGAACATCGTCACCTTCGGGGACTCGGTGTGGTGGACGTGCGCGACGCTGACGACGATCGGATACGGGGACGTGGTTCCGGTGACGCCGATGGGCCGTACGATCGCCGCCGTGATGATGGCGTTCGGCTTGGCGCTGCTGGGCGCGGTGACGGGCTCGTTCTCGTCGTGGCTCGTCCAGGTCTTCGAGCGGGACGAGAGGAGGCCCCCGGGGAACGGGCGTTCCCCGGGGGCCCCTCGTTGAGCAGGGCGGCCGGTCAGACCTGGACGCGGTCCTCGACGACCCTCACCAGCTTGGCGAGGGCCTCGTCGCGCGGGATCCCGTTCTCCTGCGAACCGTCGCGGTAGCGGAAGGAGACGGTGCCCGCGGCCATGTCGTCGTCACCGACGATGATCATGAACGGGACCTTGAGCTTCTGGTGGTTGCGGATCTTCTTCTGCATGCGGTCGGAGGAGGCGTCCACCTCGACCCGCAGGCCCTTCTTCTTCGCCTCGGCGGCGAACTCCTTCAGGTAGTCCACGTGCGCGTCGCCGATCGGGATGCCGACGGCCTGGACCGGGGCGAGCCACGGCGGCATGGCGCCGGCGTAGTGCTCCAGCAGGACCGCGAAGAACCGCTCGATCGAGCCGAACAGCGCACGGTGGATCATGACCGGGCGCTGGCGGGAGCCGTCGGCCGCGGTGTACTCCAGGTCGAAGCGCTCGGGCAGGTTGAAGTCGAGCTGCACGGTCGACATCTGCCAGGTGCGGCCGATGGCGTCGCGGCACTGGACGGAGATTTTCGGGCCGTAGAAGGCGGCGCCGCCCGGGTCCGGGACCAGCGGGAGGCCCTGCTTCTCGGCGACCTGCTGGAGGGTGGCGGTGGCCTCCTCCCAGACCTCGTCCGAGCCGACGAACTTCTCCGGGTCCTTGGTGGACAGCTCCAGGTAGAAGTCGGTCAGGCCGTAGTCGCGCAGCAGGTTCAGCACGAAGGTGAGCGTGGTGTCGAGCTCGTCGGCCATCTGCTCGCGGGTGCAGTAGATGTGCGCGTCGTCCTGGGTGAAGCCGCGGGCCCGGGTCAGGCCGTGGACCACGCCGGACTTCTCGTACCGGTACACGGTGCCGAACTCGAACAGGCGCAGCGGCAGCTCACGGTAGGAGCGCCCGCGCGCGTCGAAGATCAGGTTGTGCATCGGGCAGTTCATGGGCTTGAGGTAGTAGTCGGTACCACCGTCGAGCTGCATGGGGGGGTACATGCCCTCCGCGTACCAGTCCAGGTGGCCGCTCTTCTCGAAGAGGGCGCCCTTGGTGGCGTGCGGCGAGTAGACGAACTCGTAGCCCTCCTCCTCGTGCCGCTTGCGGCTGTAGTCCTCCATGACCCGGCGGATGATGCCGCCGCGCGGGTGGAAGACGGCGAGGCCGGAGCCGATCTCGTCGGGGATGGAGAAGAGGTCGAGCTCGTTGCCGAGCTTGCGGTGGTCGCGCTTCTCGGCCTCGGCGAGGAAGTCGAGGTGGGCCTTCAGCGCGTCCTTCGACGGCCAGGCGGTGCCGTAGATGCGCTGGAGCATCGGGTTCTTCTCGCTGCCGCGCCAGTAGGCGGCCGCGTTGCGCATCAGCTTGAACGCCGGGATGTTGCGGGTGCTGGGCAGGTGGGGACCGCGGCAGAGGTCCTTCCAGCACAGCTCGCCGGTCTTGGCGTCCAGGTTGTCGTAGATGGTGAGCTCGCCGGCGCCCACCTCGACGTTCGCGCCGTCGTCGGTCGACGCCGAGCCCTTGATGCCGATGAGCTCCAGCTTGTACGGCTCGTCGGCGAGCTCCTCGCGGGCGGCCTCGTCGGTGACCACGCGGCGGGAGAACTTCTGCCCCCGCTTCTGGATCTCCTGCATCTTCTTCTCGATGGCCTTGAGGTCATCGGGGGTGAAGGGCTTCGCGACGTCGAAGTCGTAGTAGAAGCCGTCCCGGACCGGCGGGCCGATGCCCAGCTTGGCCTCGGGGAAGAGCTCCTGCACGGCCTGCGCCATGACGTGCGCGGTGGAGTGGCGGAGGATGTCGAGGCCGTCCGGGGAGGAAATCTCCACGGGCTCGACGGTCTCGCCGTCCTGGACCACGTAGGAGAGGTCCTTGAGCTCGCCCGCCACGCGCGCGGCGATCACGGTGCGCTCGTCGGCGAAGAGGTCGGCGGCAGTAGTGCCCGTGGCCACCACGCGCTCGTCCCGCTCGGAATCGCGTTGGATGATCACACGGACGTCTGACACCGGTCTCTCCTGACTGAAGGAATGCCGCAGCGAACGCTGCGACGCGACTGAATCGTACCGAGAGCGGCGGCCCGCCCGCGAAACGGTTATGCCTGTTCCCGTGCCGTTCCCGTGCTCCTTCCCGTGCTCCTTCCCGCGCCCGGCATGAACGCCCGTTCGCTAGCGTGGCGGCATGGAGACGACGATCGGGCCGGTACGGCCCCTGGACCTCGGCCACGAGGCGACCGCTGCCGCCGTGCACCGGATCGGCCGGGCGGCGTACGGGGTGGAGGCGCAGCTGATCGGCTTCGACGGCATACCGGCACTGCGCGAGAGCCTCGCCGAGCTGCGGGAGCTGCCGCTGCGCTGGCTGGGAGCGGCGGACAAGGGAGCGGGAGCGGGCGCGGAGGACGGCCCGGTCGCCGGGTTCCTGGCCTGGGAGCGGCAGCCGGACGGCTCGGTGTGCGTGGACCGGCTGTGCGTGGACCCGGCCCGGTTCCGGCGGGGCGTGGCCTCGCTGCTGTTGCGGGCCCTGCTGGCGGAGGTCCCGGCCGACCGGCCGGTGACGGTGTCGACGGGCGCGGCGAACGCCCCGGCGGTGGCCCTGTACGAGCGCTTCGGCTTCGTCCGGGGGGCGGACTTCTCCCCCGCGCCCGGTCTGGTCATGGCGTCCTTCACCCTGGCCCCGCGCAGCGGGCCGGCGGCCGGGGAGGCGCCCGGCCCGGCCGCGGGCCTCGCCGCCGGCCCGGCCGCCGGTTAGTCGTCCGCGGCGAGGACGTCCGACGGGTCGAGGGACTCGTCCAGCGACTTGATCAGCCGGTCGCGCTGGGCCTCGTCCAGGGGGACGGCCCGCACGTCGGTGATCCCGGCGACCCGGCGGAAGCCGCCCCGGCGCTGGAGCAGCCCGGTGACCATGATCGGCACTCCGGCGAGGTGCGCGTGCCCGGCCACCCGGTACGCCTGCTCGTCCAGGGCCATCCGCACCTGCGGTACGTCCGCCCCGGACAGCACCTGGAGGCGGACCGCCCCGCCGACCGCCGGGGTGGTGCGGCGCATGCGGACCACCGTTCCCGTGATCTGCACCGGGACGGAGGGCTCGTCCCGGGTGTAGCGCGCGGAGGCCTCGCGGAGCGCGGGCAGGTCCCCCGGGGAGAATTCCACCGGTTCCGGCCTGGCCGCGCATCCGGCGGGCGGCCCGGCCGCCGGCGCCCAGGCCAGCGCGATACGGGCCCCCTCCGAACCGCTGACGAGGTCGATCAGGGCTTCGGCGAGCTCCCGGCTGACGCCGGCCCGGACCGCCGCGTCGAAGGCCTCCATCCCGCCGGCGGTGCGCCGGTAGTCGACGGCTTCGCGGGCCGCGTGCAGGGCGTGGTGCAGCCGGGTCACGGTGCCGCGGCCGCCCGCGACGGGCAGGTACGCGGTGAGCCGGCCCCCGGCGGAGGACGGCCCGGCCACCACCCCGTCCAGGTCCCGTTCGGCCTGCCGGCGGTGCCGGGCTCCGTAGTACCCGGCGGTGGACCGGGCCGCCAGCGCCCCGGCGAGCAGCAGGCGGTGGGCGGCCGAGCGCAGGTGCTCCTCCGCGTCCGGGGCCCCCGGGCTGTGCCCCGGGGTCCGCGGGAGCTGCGGGTTCTGCCGCTCCCAGCGGATCTCGTCACTGGGGACGCTCAGCCCGTGGAGCACCTCGCGCGCGCAGGGCAGGGCCCCGCGGGCGAGCGCATCGAGCGCCTCCTCGAGCAGGTCGGTGCAGTCCGGGAAGGCGCGGGACTCCGGGACGAGGAGGCTGGCGGCCGTCCGGGCCGCCGGTTCGGCCGCCGGCGGCGTCCAGCGCCCGTAGCGGCCGGCCGCGCCGCCGCGGCGCTGCCAGCCGTGCCGGCGCAGCAGGACGCCGAACACAGCCGGGTCGACCTGCGCGGGATCGGGGATTCCCGAGCCGGGGCGGTCGCCGAACTCCGGCAGGGCGGCGGGCGGTTCGAGGCGCGGTGGCGGCCGGTGCATCAAGGTGTCCCTCCCGACCCGACGCGGGTCATGATCTCGCACAGCGCGCGGTCGTCGAAGATCCGTGTGGTGGGGATCCGGACGGTGGTGCGGCGCCGGCCGGTCACGGGGTGCCCGGCGAGGTTGGTCCAGTAGCAGCAGTGCCGCAGGTCGAGCCGGTCGTGTCCGGCGGACAGCCACCGGTCGCGCTCGCGGGGGACGAGCATCACGACGAGGATCTTGTGGACGGCGACCGGGGTCCGGGCCAGCTTCACGAGGTGTTCGTTGTCCAGGGTGAAGGCGAAGGTGGGCCCGGGCGGTTCGGGCGGGATCTGGTAGGTCGCCTTCAACTGCACCTTGATGGTGACCTCGTCGTCCACCACGTGCTGGGGCGCGCCGTGGCTGACCTGCCAGTCGATGCCGTTGTCCGGGAACGGCTGGGACAGCGAGCAGCCGGCGGCGGCCGCGACGGCGTGCAGGTACCCCACCTGGAGGGTCTCCATGCAGGCGGTGGTGGCGAGTGTGCCGCGCAGCGGTGCGGGGCGCGCCTCGTCGCGCGCACCCGTGCGCCCCTGCAGCACCCCGCCCGGTTCGGGCTGTGTGAGTGCCATGGCCGGATGCTCCCCATGCCTTGCGGCTCTGCCGGATGAGAGCGGACGGGGGGTGACGGCCGGTCATGTGTGCGGTCGCCCCAGGGTGGTTGTCTCCCGAGCGGGCGGGCCGCAAACGGCGTACGGCGCAAACGGGCCGGGTATCACGGATTCGGGCATGGGTGGCGTGTTCGACGTACGCCCCATCTGCCGATCGGGGACGAGGAGTTCGCCATGACACGCTGGTACGAGGGCCCGCTGGCCGCATTCGACACGGAGACGACCGGGGTGGACGTGGAGCAGGACCGGATCGTGTCCGCCGCTCTCGTCGTGCAGGAGTGCGCGGGCGGCCGGGTCCGCCAGACGCGCTGGCTGGTCAACCCGGGGGTGCCGGTGCCGCCGGAGGCCACGCAAGTGCACGGCCTGACGGACGAGTACCTCCAGCACAACGGCCGGTGGCCGGCGCCGGTCGTGGAGGAGATAGCCCGGGCGCTGGCGGAGCAGCAGGTCGCGGGCCGCCCGGTGGTGGTGATGAACGCGCCGTTCGACCTGACCCTGCTGGACCGGGAGTTGCGCCGGCACCGGGCGTCCTCGCTGACCCGGTACCTGGACAACCGGCCGCTGACGGTGCTGGATCCGCGGGTGCTGGACAAGCACCTGGACCGGTACCGCAAGGGCCGGCGCACGCTGGCGGACCTGTGCGGGCACTACGGGATAGAACTGGACGGCGCGCACGACGCGGCGGCGGACGCGCTGGCCTCGCTGGAGGTCGTACGTGCGGTGGGCCGCCGCTTCGCGGGCCGGCTGGAGCGGCTGTCGCCGGCCGAACTGCACACGCTCCAGGCGGTGTGGCACGCGGCACAGGCGCGCGGGCTGCAGGCGTGGTTCGCCCGGCAGGGCACGCCGGAGGCGGTGGATCCGCACTGGCCGCTGCGGCCGGAGGTGTCGACGGCGGCCTGAGGCGGTGCGGGCCGGGAATGCGGAAGGCCGGTCCGTCGTACGACGGACCGGCCTCTCCCGGTGGGCGATACTGGGATCGAACCAGTGACCCCTTCGGTGTGAACGAAGTGCTCTCCCGCTGAGCTAATCGCCCGGGAACGCACTGAACAATACAAGAGCCACGGGGTCTGGTTCAAACCGCGTCCGCACCGGCGGCCATCCGGGCGGCCAGGGCGCGCCGTCCGGCCCGCATCATCAGTGCGCGGCCGAGCCGGAACAGCGGCCGTGCGGGCAGGGACAGGCGGCGCAGCAGCGGCCGCCGCACCTCGGCCTCCTGCTCGTACAGCGCCCTGGTCCCGCGGCCTCCCGGGCGCGGTTGCTGCGGTCCATGGCTTCAGTCTGGCCCGGTGGGCGCGGGGCGGGGGCGGGCGGAGGGGTACTCAGTGCGGATCTGAGTACGCGCGCCCATACCCTCGGGGCGTGACGGGCGCCACACTCCGGGCATGGACATGCCTCTGCCGTTGCCGCCCGCCGAGGAGCTGGCGCTGATCGACCGCGAGCTGGCTCAACTCGATGCCAGACGCGGCTACTTGCTGGCCCGCCGGGCCTGGCTGCTGGAGTTCGCGATGGCGTCCGGGACGCCTGCCGGCGGGCGGCCGGTGCCGCGGCCCGGGAAGGCGGCGGAGGCCTCGGGCCCGGGTGCGCAGAACGTGCTGCTGACGCTGGGCGCGGTGCTGCTGGCCGTGGCGGCGCTCGCGTTCACCCTGGTCAGCTGGGGTTCCCTGGGGATCGGGGGGCGCTCGGCGGTGCTGGCTGCGGTGACGGCGGCCGCCCTGGGCGCGCCGGCGCTGCTGCTGCGGCGCGGGCTCCGGTCGACGGCCGAGTCGGTGGCGGCGGTGGGGCTGCTGCTGACGGTGCTGGACGCGTACGCGGTGCACGCGGTGGCCCTGCCGGGGACCGGCGGCACGGCGTACGCGGCCGGGGCGTCGGCGGTGCTGACGGCGGTGTGGGCGGCGTACGGGGCACTGCTGCCGAGGCTGGTGGTCCCGGCCGCGGGGGCGGTGCTCGCGGTGCAGCTCCCGCTGCCGCTGGCGGCGCTCGCGTCGGCGGAGGGCCCGGTGGGGCTCGGGTGGGCGCTGCTGGCGACGACGGCCCTGGACTGCGCGCTGGCGGTGACCGGGGGCTTCGCGGCGGGGCTGCGGGCGCGGGCGGCCTGGACGGCGCCGGCGGTGTGGGTCCTGGCGGCCGTGTGCGGGGCCGGGGCGCTGCTGTGCGGTGTGCCGGGGCTCGCGTCGGCGGAGTCGGCGGCCGCCGCGGTGGAGCCGGCGCTGCTGGCCGCGGGGTGCGCGGCGCTGGGCGTGGCGGTGGCCTGGCGGGTGCCGGCCGCGTCGGGCGCCGCGCTGGCGGGGGGCCTGGCGGCGGTGGCGGCGCTCGGCGGCCCGGTCCGGCCGGAGCTGGCGGCGGGCTGGCCCGTGGCGGTGTGCCTGCTGCTCGCGCTGCCGCTGCTGGGGGCGGCTTCGGCGGCCGCGCTGCCGGGGGCGGTGCGGCGCGGCCTGGGCCGGGCCGGGGCCGTGGTGGCGGCGGGGGCCGCGCTGTGGGGTCTTGCGTCGGCGGTGGCGCCGCTCGCCTCACGGGCGGGGGTGGTCCGGGAGATGTGGACGCCGGCCGTTCCGGCCGGGGTGGCGGCGTACGGACCGGGCGCCCCGGCGGTGGCGACCCTGCTGATCGCGGCGGGCGCCGCCTGGTGGGCGGCGCGCCTGCTGCCGGCGACCCCACGGGGCCCGGGCGCGCCGGGTACGGGTGCTGCGGCGACGGGCACGCCGGGCGCGGGCACAGCGGGCACGGGCGTGCCGGGTACGGGTGTTTCGGGGGCGGCGGCTGCGGGCGCGGTCGCGGTGGTGTGCGGCTGGGCCGGGCTGTTCACGGCGCCGATGGGCCAGGGGCTGCCGGTGGCGGTGGTGCTCGCGGTGCAGCTGGCGGTGACGGCGGCGGCCGCGGTGGTGGCGCTGCGGGCGGCGGCCGGCACCGGGAGCGCAGCCGGCGCCGGCACGACGGGCGCTGCGCCCAGGGCGAGCGCCGCGGGCGCCGCAGGCACGGCGGCGGCCGGGGCCGCGAAGGGCGCCGCAGGAACGGCAGGTGGGGCGGGCGGCGCAGACACCGGCGGCGACGCAGACACCACGGGCAACGCAGACAGGGCGAGCGCGGCCGGTGCTGCGGACGCCACGGGCACGACCGGCGGCGCGGGTGTGACGGGCGGGGTCGGTCGGGCTGCCGCGGTGTGCGCCGCGGTGGCGGCCGTGGATGTGGCCCTGGCGGCGCTGGACGGGCGCTTCGCCACCTTCGCGGTGTTCGGTCTGCTGGGTGCGGGCTGCGCGGCGGTGGCTGCCCGGCGCGCCGCCCCGGCGGACGTGCGGGCGGGTGCGGCGGTGCTCGCCGTCGGGTACGCGGCGGCCACGGTGGCGGCGCTGTGCGCGCTGGCGGGGCTGGCGGTGGCCTGGTGGGCCCTGCCGCTGCTGGCGGTGGCCGCGGCGCCGGCGGCCGCGGGGCCGCGGCTGGGCCGGGTGCGCGCGGCGGCGGAGGCGGCGGCGGCCGGGGTGGGCGCGGTGGCGCTCGCGGCGGCGGGCCGGGAGCCGGCGGTGCTGTCGCAGGCGTGTGCGCTGGCCGCGGTGGTCTGCGCGGGCGCGGCCGTCCGGCCGGAGCGGCGCCGGCTGGGCTGGGCGGCGGCGGTGCTGGGTGTCGCGGCGGTGTGGCTGCGGCTGTGGGTGTCCGGGGTGGCGGTGACGGAGGCGTACACGCTGCCGGTGACGGCGGCGGCCCTGGCGGTGGGGCTGCTGCGCCGCCGCCGGGACCCGCTGGCCTCGTCCTGGACGGCGTACGGGCCCGGGCTGGCGGCGACGCTGCTGCCGAGCCTGGCGGAGGCCTGGCAGGACCCGTACTGGCTGCGGCCGCTGCTGCTGGGCGCGGCGGCGCTCGCGGTGACCCTGGCGGGCGCGCACCGCCGGCTCCAGGCCCCGCTGCTGCTGGGCGGCGGCGTCCTGGCCGCGGTGGCCCTGCACGAGCTGGCGCCGTACGTGGTCCAGGTGGTCGGGGTGCTGCCGCGCTGGCTGCCGCCGGCGCTGGCGGGGCTGCTGCTCCTGGCGGTGGGGGCGACGTACGAGAAGCGGCTGCGGGACGCGCGCCGGCTCCGGGCGGCGCTGGGCCGCCTCCGGTGAGAAACACACCGAGGGCCCGGAGACGGTTTCCGTCTCCGGGCCCTCGGTCCGGGTGGGCGATACTGGGTTCGAACCAGTGACCTCTTCGGTGTGAACGAAGCGCTCTCCCACTGAGCTAATCGCCCGGGCGCACCGCAAACATTACCCCATGTCAGCGGTGCTCTTTGACCGTCACTGGTCCTTGAGGTCCCAGGGCATGACGAGGCCGTACTTCCAGAGGTAGAAGCCGATCAGCCCGCCGGCGATCACGAGCCCGGCCGTGGTCAGGATGATGTTGCGGCGGCGGACCTTCGGATCGAGGGCCTTCTGGGCGGCTGCGGTGACCTTGCGCTTCGTCCAGGCCAGGACGAGGTGGGCCCAGGCGAACTCGGTGGCCCAGATCGCCAGACCCGCGAAGATCGCGACCCACCCGGGACCGGGCAGGACGAGCATGGCCGCGCCCGCGGCGATCACGGCGAGGCCGACGACGAAGACGCCGACCTGCCAGCTGATGTGCAGCGAGCGGCTGCGCCGGATGAACGCGGGCGCCTTCGACACGTGGGGCGCCTTCTCGGTGGTGGTCGCGGCGCTCTCGACGCCGGCTTCGTTGCCGGTCTGCCCGGCTGCGGACCCTTGGGCCTCGCGGTCACTCCCCGTATTCATGGGGCCGAATCTACCGGAGCCGGAAGCACACGTGCATGGCGGTGGGGATCCGCCGTCCGAGGGACCCAGAGGTCCGCAAAACGGTCAGAGGGGTTTACAACGGCACCGTAGGTGGCATGTCGATTTCGCCGACGTGCGAATCCCCGAGCGCACACTGAGCGAAAGGCCCTGGCGCTTATGAACACCACGGTCAGCTGCGAGCTGCACCTGCGCCTCGTTGTGTCGAGCGAGTCCTCACTGCCTGTTCCCGCGGGCCTGCGGTATGACACGGCCGATCCCTACGCCGTGCACGCCACCTTCCACACCGGCGCCGAGGAGACGGTCGAATGGGTGTTCGCCCGCGACCTCCTCGCGGAGGGCCTCCACCGGCCCACCGGAACCGGGGACGTCCGTGTCTGGCCGTCCCGCAGCCACGGTCAGGGCGTCGTCTGCATCGCCCTGAGCTCACCGGAGGGAGAAGCACTGCTCGAAGCACCCGCCCGGGCGCTCGAGTCATTCCTCAAGCGCACGGACGCCGCGGTCCCGCCCGGGACCGAACACCGGCACTTCGACCTGGACAAGGAGCTCTCGCACATCCTGGCCGAGAGCTGAGCCAGCCCCCGCGGGGAGCGCCCCCGGCAGCAGCCGGGGACCACTCTGCACCGTCCGACTCGGGGCGACGGTGCGGGCTGGGGAAAAACCACATACGGCAGTGCCGGCGCTGCTCTCGCGGAAGCCGCCCGCGAGAGCGGCGCCGGTGCGCTCGTCGGCGCCGGCCGTCCGCACAGAGGCACCTCCCGGCGGCGGCCGGCGGCGGCTAGAGTCGGCCCCCAAGCGGCGGCACCGGCCCGTCGCCGCAGGCCCGGCCACAGGGAGCGAGTTCCGTGCAGATCCCCCACGACACCCGTGGCGCGCTCGACGTCGTCGTCGCGCTGGTGAACACCGCGGCCGAGGCGGACCAGCCCGACGGACTCGCGGACGTCGGCTCGCTGCGCGCATTCGTCCGCGAGCACAAGATCAGTGACGTCGGCGACCTGGGGGCCCGCGACCTGGCGGGCGTCCGCGCGATCCGCGCGAAGTTCGCCCAGATTTTCGGGGCGCCGAACGCCCGCGCCGCGGCCGGACTGATCAACGATCTGGTCGCCACGGCCGGCACGACGCCCCAGCTGACCAACCACGACGGCTACGACTGGCACGTGCACTACTTCGCCCCCGGCGCCTCGCTGGGCGAGCACCTCGCGGCGGACGGCGGCATGGCGCTGGCCTTCATCGTGGTCTCCGGCGAGCAGGAGCGGCTGCGCCGCTGCGAGGCCCCCGACTGCCGGCGGGCCTTCGTGGACCTGTCCCGCAACCGCTCGCGGCGCTACTGCGACAGCCGGACCTGCGGGAACCGGCTGCACGTGGCGGCGTACCGGGCGCGGCGCAAGGAGGCCGACGCCGGGGCGTCAGAGCAGGAAGAGATCGTGCACGGCGGCGAGCAGCAGCAGGGTGCCGATCACCCCTAGGAAGATCATCAGGGGCGGCTGGGAGAGCGCGAAGAGGCAGCCTCTCGGCTCCTCGGCAACGGGGGCGGGAGCCGCGGCCGGCGCGGGAACCGTCGGCTCACCCTGCGATGTCTCGAGCATGTCGGGGCGATGATGGCGCAGTGCGCCGGGCCGCGCCCCCAACACGCCAGCGTTCGCGCGGGAGTTCACCCCTTCTCGTCATCCGCGCGGCAAACCGGGGGCGGCGGCTCGGATTCCGTGCTTCAGGGCTCAGATGCCGTGCTTCTTCAGGATCGCCTCGATGTCGGAGAAGTCGTCGTCGGACGCGGGCTTCGGCCTGGCCGCCGGCTGCCCGAGGGAGGGTGCGGACGCGGCGGGCGCGACGGCGTCCCGCGCGGCGCTCCGCCGGGCCGCCCGCGCCGCCTTCCCGGGCTTGCCGGGCTTCCCGGCTGCCTGGCCGGCCTGCTCCGCCTTGCCGAGGGCGCGGCGCTCGACGGCGCGGGTGGTGGCGAACAGCGCCCAGGCCAGGGCGAGCACGCCGAAGCCCGCCCACACGGTCGGCTTGAAGACGATGTCGGAGGCCCACGCCACCACGCCCGTCAGCACGAGCCCGGCCGGCACCAGCGCGTACGCGGCGATCCGCGCGGCTGTGAGGAAGCGCTTGCGGTAGGCGGTCACCGCGGCGATGCCCAGGCCTGCCGCAGCCAGCGCGGAACATATGGTCTCGGCAAGCATGCGGTCCTCCAGGGCAGTGCCGTCGGGGCGGTTCTCCGTCCCCTCCATCCTGCACCGGGCGCCGCCGCCGGGGCCACGCACGGGAGGGCCCTGCGGTGGATCTCCGGGACATATCGGGGTCCGCCTCCTCCTCAGGGGGTGCGCGGCGCGGCCGGGGCCCGGCGGCTGGGAGACTGTCCGCATGACCGATTCCGTGATCCTCGACGTCTGGTGCGAGCTGCAGTGCTCGGACTGCCACAGCGCTCTGGACGACGTACGCGCCCTGCGGGCCCAATACGGCGACCGGCTGGACATCCGGCTGCGCCACTTCCCGCTGGAGAAGCACAAGCACGCCTTCGCCGCGGCACAGGCCGCCGAGGAGGCGGCCGAGCAGGGGCAGGGCTGGCCGTACGCGGAGGCCGTCCTCGCCCGCACCGCGGAGCTGGGCGCGCGGGGCGAGGCCGTCCTGCTGGACGTGGCGCGTGAACTCGGCCTCGACGTCGAGGAGTTCGACACCGCCCTGATCGACGGGCGGCACATCCTGATCGTCGACGCCGACCACGCCGAGGGCAAGGCCATCGGCGTGACGGGCACGCCGACGTACGTCATCGGCGGCGAGCGCCTGGACGGCGGCAAGAGCCAGGAGGGGCTGCGCGCCCGCATCGAGGAGATCGCGGACCGGCTGCTGGCCGCCGGGGAGACGGCCTGACCGGCAGGATCCGGACCTGATCGGCAGGATCCGGAAGGGACGGTCCACAGCGGCCCGGAGCGGACTAGAGCAGGTCCTTGGCGAAGTTGATGTTGGTCGTCCGGTAGCCGAGGGACTCGTAGAGCCGCAGGGCCGGGGTGTTGCCGGCGAAGACGTGCAGTGCGAGCACGCGGTGGCCGCCGGCCAGCGCCGTGCGCTCGGCCAGCAGCATCAGGTCCCGCCCGTGCCCCCGGCCGCGGTACGGCTCGGCGACCGCCACGTCGTAGACGTACGCGCCCTGCCCGGAGGGCGCCACCCACACGTGGCCGACGGGGACGCCCGCCGCCTCCAGCACGCTCAGGTCGACCCCCGGGGTGTCCAGGCCCCGGGGCAGGTGGCGGGCGTGGTCGGCCTCCGACTTCGCCCGCGCCGCCTCCGGCGGCATGCCCCGGCCGGCCCAGTCGGCGGCGTAGCCCTCCAGCGCCTCGGCGAGCCAGACCTCGTACTCGGCCGGCGACATCGGGCGGCCGACCGCCCCGCCGGAGAGCGCGGGCGGCTCGGCCGGGAGGTCCTTGGCCATGTTGCGGCCGGACTCGGTGTAGCCGAGGGCGGCGGCCATGCGCAGGCCGGCCGGCGATGCCGTCGGGACCGAGGCGGTGACCCGGCGGCATCCCCAGCCGCGCAGCACCTCCTCCGCGGCGAGCGCCGCGACGGTGGCGCGGCCCCGCCCGCGGTCGGGCGGGTCGACGGCCAGGTCGCGGATCTCGCCGACCGCCGGGCCGAAGGGGGTGTCGCAGGCGATGAGCAGCGCGCCGACGCGCCTGCTGTTGACCCGGATCTCGTAGGGACGCGACCGGGCGCCGCCGGCGCTCTGCTGGAGCGGCCCGCTGGGCCGCAGGGTGGTGGTCATCCTTCTGGTTCTACCCGCCCCGCGGCCGCGTGCACAGCGGATTCCGGGCCGTGCGGCCGCTACGGGTCGAGGTCGTCGGCGGAGCGCGCGTCGAAGATCCGCATCGCCTCCGCCGTGACGGGTCCGGGGGCGGCCGGGGCGAGGGGGCGGCCGTCGATGCGGCGGACGGCCTGCACGTCGCGCAGGGAGGAGGTCAGGAAGGCCTCCTCGGCCCGCTCCAGCACGTCGAAGGGCAGGTCGGTCTCCTTGGCCCCGGCCCATTCGACGACGAGGGCCCGGGTGATGCCGGCGAGGCAGCCGGAGGACAGGGGCGGGGTGTGCAGTTCCCCGTCCAGGACCACGAACACGTTGGAGCCGGTGCCCTCGCACAGCCGTCCGCGGGTGTTGGCGAACAGGGCCTCGGAGGCCGCGGACTTGTGGGCGGCGGCGAGCGCGACGACGTTCTCCGCGTAGGAGGTGCTCTTCAGGCCGGCCACGGCCGAGCGCTCGTTGCGCACCCACGGCACGGTGATCACGGACGTCGTGTCCGGCCTGCGGGTCGTCTCGGCGACGGCGACGACCAGGGTGGTCCCGGAGTCGCCGCGGTCGGAGCCGAGGGGCGAGAGCCCGCCGGTGTACGTGATGCGCAGGCGGCCCAGGGGCAGGGGATTGGCTTCGAGGACGGCCTTGCAGGCCCGGCGGACCTCGTCCGGGTCCGGGTCGGGCAGGCCGAGGCCGCGGGCCGAGCGGGTCAGCCGCTCGAGGTGGCGGGTGAGCGCGAAGACCCGGCCACCCTCCGCCTTCAGCGTCTCGAACACGCCGTCACCGACGGTCAGTCCGTGGTCGAACACGGACACCCGCGCGCTGTCGGCGTCCCGCAGCGCGCCGTCGAGCCAGATCCACACCGTACGATCCCTCCGCTCAGCCAGGGGTGGCAGTCACCGCATGCTCCCCAGACGCTACCCGCAGCAACCGGGCGGCCTTCAACTCCGTCTCGGCCCATTCCCGGTCCGGGTCGGAGCCCCAGGTGATGCCGGCGCCGGTGCCGAAGAGCAGGCGCGGGCCGCCGGGGGCCTGCCGGTCGATCCAGAAGGTGCGGATGCCGACGGCGAGCTCGGCGGTGCCGCGGTCGGCGTCGACCCAGCCGATGCCGCCGCAGTAGGGGCCGCGCGGGGCGGTCTCCAGGGCCTTGATGATCCGCAGGGCGGAGGACTTGGGGGCGCCGGTGACGGAGCCGGGCGGGAAGGTCGCGGCGAACAGTTCCGGCCAGCCGGCGCCGTCGGCCAGCTCCCCGCTGACGGTGGAGACGAGGTGGACCAGGCCCGGGTGCTCCTCGACGGCGCACAGCTCGGGGACGGTGACGGAGCCGGTGGCGCAGACCCGACCCAGGTCGTTGCGGACCAGGTCCACGATCATCACGTTCTCGGCGTGGTCCTTGGGCAGCAGGTCCGCGGCGGTGCGGCCGGTGCCCTTGATCGGGCCGGACTCCACGTGGTGGCCGGCCCGGCGCAGGAACAGCTCGGGCGAGGCGGTGGCGATCTCGACGCCGTGGGCCGGGAGGCGGATCGTTCCCGCGTACGGGGCCGGGTTGCCGCGGGCGAGCAGCGCGGTCAGGGCGTCCACATCGGCGCCGTCCGGCTCGGGCAGCGGCGCGGACATCACGCGGCAGAGGTTGGCCTGGTAGACCTCGCCGGCGGCTATGTGCTCGCGGATGCGGCGGACGCCGGCCGTGTACGCGGCCCGGTCCAGGGAGGAGGACCACCGGTCGGCGGCCGGGCCGCGCCAGGCGCCCGGGACGGGCTCCGGGACGGGCGCGGGGCGTACGTCGCCGAACCGCGCGCACACCAGGCGCCCCTCGAAGTCTGCGGCGACCGCCCAGAAGCCCGAGGAGTCCAGGGCCGCGGGGTCGCTGGTGACGTCGCGGAGATCCGTCGCGAGGAGGCCGCCGAAGCGGGCCAGAGGAAGCAGGTCGTGCACGGCTGCGAGTCTATGACCGGTGGCGGAAAGCCGCCGTGGAGGTGACCGAAGGGTGACCGGTGGTGATCGGGCGGCAGCACGCTGCGGAAACGCGTTTTTGAGCTGGCCCGGGAATCCGCTAGAGTTCAACACGTCGCCAGGGAGCGAAGGGGGAAAACCCCGGAGCGAACAGGGTGACACTGCGGACGTAGCTCAGTTGGTAGAGCACCACCTTGCCAAGGTGGATGTCGCGAGTTCGAGTCTCGTCGTCCGCTCTGAGTGGGGGATCTTCCCGAGAACCCCCTCAACTCCGAGGTGGAGTGGCCGAGAGGCGAGGCAACGGCCTGCAAAGCCGTCTACACGGGTTCAAATCCCGTCTCCACCTCCAAGGACGATTAGCTCAGCGGGAGAGCGCTTCCCTGACACGGAAGAGGTCACTGGTTCAATCCCAGTATCGTCCACCGGATCTTCGGATCCCCCGCGCGATTAGCTCAGCGGGAGAGCGCTTCCCTGACACGGAAGAGGTCACTGGTTCAATCCCAGTATCGCGCACGCACTACCTGCAACACCTGTTTGACCTGCGGCTTTCGAGCCGTGGAGCTCGCGCGATTAGCTCAGCGGGAGAGCGCTTCCCTGACACGGAAGAGGTCACTGGTTCAATCCCAGTATCGCGCACAGACCGGAAGCCCCGGCCGTCTCGACGGCCGGGGCTTCCGCGCTTCCTGCTGTCCTGGGACCCGGATTCAGGACGGGGTGCGGGCCGCCAAGTCGGGCGGGAGCGTGGCGATTCGGGCGCAGGACTCCACCATCAGCCGTTCCACGCCGTCGAGCCGACGGCGGTTCTCGGCCGATCTCGCCAGGGCGAGGGCGGCGGTCTGCACCGTCAGGGCGCGGGCCGCCAGCTCCAGTACCGGCCAGGGATCGCGGCCGGGCGGCCCGGCGGCCGGGCCGCCCGCCGCCCGGTAGGCGCCGAGGAACCGGCCCCAGGCGTCGGCGCTGAGGACCCCCGCCGCGTGCCAGGCTGCGGGCCGGGCCAGGTCCCAGGCCGGCGTCCCGACGCCGAGGTCGTCGACGTCGATCAGCCGCCAGCCCCCGTCGGCGGCGCTCCCCCGCACCAGCTGGCCCAGGTGCAGGTCCCCGTGGCACAGGACCCCGCCGGGCGGCGCCGGGGCCGCCCCCCGCACCCAGGCGGGCAGGGCCCCGGCGGCGTCCCGCACCACCCCGGGGCCCAGGCCCGGCTCGAAGCGGTGGCCGGCGTGCTCCGCGGACGCGGCGCGGGAGAGGCGGCCGAGGGCGCGGGAGAGCTTGGCGGGGCCGCGCATCGGCGGCAGCGGGCCCGGGAGGCCGTCCAGCGGCACCTGGTGCAGGGCCGCCAGCAGCCGGGCGGCCGCCTCCCAGGGGGCGGCCTCGGGGTACTCGGGGTCGACCGGGACGCCGTACGGCCACAGGGACACCGGGCGGCCCCGCAGCAGGCCCGCGGCGGGGCGCAGCGGGGGCAGCAGGACGCCCGCCAGGGCCCGGTCGGCGGCGATCCGCATCCGGACGGCGAGGCCGTCGCAGTCGCTGTCGGCGGCGTGCGCCTTGGCCACGAGCCCGCCGCAGCGGACGACGGTGCCGTCCTCCCGGTCGGCGAGGAGCTCGTACGGCGCTGCGGGCTCGCCGGTGGCGTACACGGCCAGCGCGGCGGGCAGCGGCGCCGCGGGGGCGGGCACGGAGCCCTTCCCGAGGCGCCGGGCGGCGTGCTCCTGGTTCATCGCGGCTCCCGGACTGTCGTCACTCGCCCTCTCGGGAGCAGGTTACGAAAAGGCGGCCGGGCATGACGCGGGCACGGGTGGCGCGGGTGACCACGGATGGGTGTGCGTGAGCGTGCTGCCCGTGCGACTCCCCAGTCGCACGGGCAGCACCCTTCACCTGCCGTCCGCCGCTCCCCCGTCCCCACGGGGTTCGACGGGCCGATGTCCCGGCCCGGGCCGCTCTCCCGGACCCGGGGCGCCGCTCAGCGCCCCAGCATCACGCCCACGGACGACGCCTGTGCCGCCACCTGGTCGAAGCCTCCGAAGAGGAAGAGCAGGAGGGCGGCCAGGGGGAGCACCATGGCGGCGGCCACCAGCGGGTGGCGCGTACCGGACTCGTGGGCGTTGAACGCGAAGGCCTTGCGTCCGTGCCGTGCCGTGTCCGCCATGGTCCTCTCCCCTGTCGTCTGGCTGCGGCGGGCCCGGGACCTCGGGGGACGAGAGTGCCGCCCGCCGCATGTCCTCAACACTAGGCGGACGGGGGTGGCGCGGCGTCCTGCCGTCGTACCCATTGGAGGGCCTCCAGGAGGATGACAGGGGCGCCTACGGCGTACTCCGCTGGTTGGAGACCCCACCCCCGGGATGGGGGATGTCCCGGAGGGGACGGCGCCGGGGCCGGGGCCGGGGATGATCGCGGAGGATGACCGGAGGGTAGTGAGTTCGCTCACTTCCGTCACTCCCCGCACACGCGTGTCGGCGACGGGCACCCGTACGGCCGCCCGGCCCGCACGCCCCGCGCACGCGCCCGCCGCCCGCTGGGCACCGCCCCCCGCCAAGCGCCCGGTAACGCCAACCCCCTTGCGCCGAGGGCGGTTTGACCATTCCACCCTCCGGCACATTCGCGCCCTCCCCCGGGGCTGAGACACCCTCAAGTGGGCGCCGCCGCACTGACAATCGATTGCGGGGGCGAGGGCGCGGCCTCTGAGCGCTCGTGCCGGATCGTCCGTAAGCTGTGCCACGTCAGCAGGACGACCGGGCAGCGGGGTGGACATGGCGATGATGCGGCTCCGGCGCGAGGACCCGCGTGTCGTCGGCTCGTTCAGGCTGCACCGGCGGCTCGGCGCCGGCGGCATGGGTGTGGTCTACCTGGGGTCCGACCGGCGCGGGCAGCGCGTCGCCCTCAAGGTGATCCGGCCGGACCTGGCCGAGGACCAGGAGTTCCGCTCCCGGTTCGCGCGGGAGGTGTCCGCGGCCCGGCGGATCCGCGGCGGGTGCACCGCGCGCCTCGTTGCCGCCGACCTGGAGGCCGAGCGGCCGTGGTTCGCCACCCAGTACGTGCCCGGACCGTCGCTGCACGACAAGGTGGCCGAGGACGGCCCCCTCACCGCCGCCCAGATCGCCGCGATCGGCGCCGCCCTGTCGGAGGGGCTGGTCGCCGTGCACGAGGCGGGCGTCGTGCACCGGGACCTCAAGCCTTCGAACATCCTGCTGTCGCCCAAGGGGCCGCGGATCATCGACTTCGGCATCGCCTGGGCCACCGGCGCCAGCACCCTCACCCACGTCGGCACCGCCGTGGGCTCCCCCGGGTTCCTCGCGCCCGAGCAGGTGCGCGGCGCGGCCGTCACCCCCGCCACCGACGTCTTCGCGCTGGGCGCCACCCTCGCGTACGCGGCGACCGCCGACTCGCCCTTCGGGCACGGCAGTTCCGAGGTGATGCTGTACCGCGTGGTGCACGAGGAGCCGCACCTGGTCGGCGTCCCCGACGCGCTCGCGCCGCTCGTACGGGCCTGCCTGGCCAAGGACCCGGAGGACCGGCCCACCACGCTCCAGCTGTCGATGCGGCTGAAGGAGATCGCGGCCCGCGAGGCGCAGGGCCTGTCCGACGGGCGTCCTCCGGCGCAGCGGGTGCCGCGGACCGACCTGCCGACGGGGCGGCTGCCGCAGCCGTACCCGGACGAGCGGACGGACCGGGCCGAGCGGCAGGAGCGGCGGGAGCGGCGCACGGGCGGCACGCCGACGCCGCAGGCGGCGGGCAAGGCCGCCGCCGGCCGGGTTCCGGCAGGCGGCCCGTCCTCCCGCCCCTCCTCGCCGCGGAACCCGGGCGGTCCGTCGTCACGGCCGACGGCAGGGCGTTCGGGCAGCCGCCCGGCACCCCGTACGACGGGGGCGGGGCGCCGGCCCTCACGGCCGGACCCGCGGCTCATGCGGCAGCGGCTGATCGTGTTCGTCGTGGTGACGCTGATCGTGGCCCTGGGCATCGCCGCCGCGCAGAAGCTCTGAAGGCGGCCGCAGCCCGGCGGGCCGGTCGGGTCAGGCCTTGGGACGGGTCGCGTAGAAGGCCACCGCGGAGGCCGCGGCCACGTTGAGGGAGTCGATGCCCTCGGCCATCGGGATCCGCACCCATTCGTCGGCGGCCCGCAGTGCGTGCGTCGACAGGCCGTGCCCCTCCGAGCCCAGCATGATCGCGCACCGTTCGAAGCGCTCCGGCGGGACCTGGTCCAGCGGCGTGGCCTTCGGACTCGGCGTCATGGCCAGGATGCGGTAGCCCGCCTCCCGGACCTTCTCCAGGTCCGCGGGCCACTGGTCGAGACGCGCGTACGGCACCGAGAACACCGATCCCATGGACACCTTGATGGCCCGCCGGTACAGCGGGTCGGCGCAGTCCGGGGACAGGAGTATCGCGCTGATGCCGAGGGCGGCGGCGCTGCGGAACGCGGCACCCAGGTTGGCGTGGTCGACGAACCCCTCGAACACCGCGATGCGCTGCCCGGTCCCCTCCCCCGCCAGCAGCTCCGACGCCTCGGGCAGCGGCTTGCGCTGCATCGAGGCGAGGGCGCCGCGGTGCACGTGGTAGCCGGTCACCCGCTCGGCGAGCTCCGGGCTGACGGCGTAGACCGGGGCGGGCAGCTCGTCCATGACGTCGCGCATGACGTCGACCCACTTCGCGGACAGCAGCATCGAGCGCATCTCGAACCCGGCGTCCTTCGCCCGTCTGATGACCTTCTCGCCCTCGGCGATGAACAGGCCCTCCTCGGGTTCGCGGCGGCGCCGCAGCTCCACGTCGGTCAGGCCGGTGTAGTCGCGCAGGCGCGGGTCGTCGGGGTCTTCGACGGTGATGAGATCAGCCACAGGGTGATACTGCCTTGTCCTGGGTGCGGTGCCAACGTCCCTGCCGGGCGCCGGGGGTTCAGTGGGTCGGGGGCGTGGGGCCGGCCTCCGCGACCCGTACGACGTCGCCGATGACGATGACGGCGGGCGGGCGGACGTCCTCGGTACGCACCCGCTCGCCGACCGTGGCCAGCGTGGCGTCGACGCGCCGCTGGGCGGCGGTCGTGCCCTCCTGGACGACGGCGACCGGGGTGTCGGCCGGGCGGCCGTGGCGGACCAGGGCCTCGGCGATCAGACCGATCTTGTCGACGCCCATGAGGACCACCAGGGTGCCGGTGAGCTTGGCCAGCGAGGCCCAGTCCACCAGGGACCGCGGGTCGTCGGGACCGACATGCCCGCTGACCACGGTGAACTCGTGGGCGACGCCCCGGTGCGTGACCGGGATGCCGACGGCGGCGGGCACGGAAATGGAGCTGGAGATGCCGGGCACGACCGTGCAGGGGATGCCCGCCTCGGCGAGCGCCTGGAGCTCCTCCATCCCCCGTCCGAAGACGTACGGGTCCCCGCCCTTCAGCCGGACCACGGCCTTGCCGGCCTTGGCGTGCTCGATCAGGGCGTTGTTGATGGCCTCCTGGGCCATGTAGCGCCCGTACGGGATCTTCGCCGCGTCGATCACCTCGACGTGCGGCGGTAGTTCGTCGAGCAGATCACGCGGCCCAAGCCGGTCGGCGATGACGACATCGGCCTCGGCGAGCAGCCGGCGCCCGCGGACGGTGATCAGGTCCGGGTCGCCCGGGCCGCCGCCGACGAGCGCGACGCGCGGCGCGCCCTGGGGCCGGCTGCGGTGGGCAGGCGCGGCAAGGCTGCCGTCGCGCAGCCCCTCGACCACCGCATCGCGCACGGCGGCGGAACGGCGCGGGTCGCTCCCGGTGAGCACGGCCACCGTGACACCCTCCACGCGGCCGGTGGCCGGGGTCCAGGCGGTGGCGGCGGAGGCGTCGTCGGCGCGGACGCACCAGACCCGCTCGCGCTCGGCCTCGGCGGAGGCCTGCTCGTTGACCTCGCGGTGCTGGGTGGCGATCAGCACGTACCAGGCGTCGGCGAGGTCGCCGTCCCGGTAGCGGCGGCGCTCCCAGCGGATCTCGCCGGTCTCGGCCATCGCGTCGACGGAGGGGGTGGCCGACGGCGAAATGAGGAGGACGTCGGCACCGGCCGCGACGAGCGCCGGCAGCCGGCGCTGGGCGACCTGGCCGCCGCCGATGACGACGACGCGCCGGCCGGCGAGGCGGAGTCCTACGGGGTAGGCGGGGTGTGCCGGGTGTGCCATGGCGGTTGCGGCTCCTGGTGCGGCGGGTCTGCGGGCCGCTGCTGCGCTGGAGCGGCTTGTCTGGTCGTGCGGTTGAGTCGGCGTGACGTGCACTTTCGCTGTCCGGGTCCACGATAAGGCCCCCGCGCCCCGCGCCGACCCCGCCCCCCGCCGAACCCCGGGGCGGCGGCCCCGGACCCGTCCCGGACGGCACCCGGGCTCCGCCCGAACCTGCGCCTCAAGCGCCGGCGGGGCCGGATTGCCGGGCCGGATGCGGCGAGGCCGGATGGTGCGGGGGCCGGATCCGTCCGGCGGGGCCGACGGGTCCTGGCAGCGGCCGGGAAAACGGCGCCTGGCCCCGCCGGCGCGCGAGGCGTCGGGGGGCCAGGGTCGGCGGGCTCGGTCCGTCGGGCGGGGTTACTTCTCCGTGACGCCGGCCGAGTCGAAGGTGGCCACCTCGTGCATCGCGCGGGCCGCGCTCTGGACCAGCGGCAGGGCCAGCAGCGCGCCCGTGCCCTCGCCGAGGCGGAGGTCCAGGTCGACCAGCGGGCGCAGGCCCAGCTTGTTCAGGGCGGCGACGTGCCCGGGCTCCGCGCTGCGGTGGCCGGCGATGCACGCCGAGAGGGCCTCGGGGGCGATGGCCCGGGCCACCAGCGCGGCCGCGCCGGCGCTGACGCCGTCGAGGATCACCGGCGTGCGCAGGGAGGCGCCGCCGAGGATCATGCCGACGATCGCCGCGTGCTCCAGGCCGCCGATGGCCGCGAGGACGCCGATCGGGTCCGCCGGGTCGGGCTGGTGGAGTTCCAGGGCGCGCCGGACCACGTCGACCTTGCGGGCGTGCGTCTCGTCGTTGATGCCCGTGCCGCGGCCGGTGACCTCCGACGGGTCGGCGCCGGTGAACACCGAGATGAGGGCGGCGGACACCGTGGTGTTGGCGATGCCCATCTCGCCGGTCAGGAGGGCCTTGTTGCCGGCGGCGACGAGGTCGCGAGCCGTCTCGATGCCCACCTCGATGGCCGCGACGGCCTCCTCGCGGGTCATCGCGGGCCCCGCCGTGAGGTCGCCCGTGCCCGGGCGGACCTTGCGCGGCAGGAGGCCGGGGGTGGCCGGAACGTCGCCGGCGACGCCGACGTCGATCACGCAGACCTCGGCTCCGACCTGGTTGGCGAACGCGTTGCAGACCGCGCCGCCGCCCAGGAAGTTGGCGACCATCTGCGTGGTGACCTCCTGGGGCCACGGGGTGACGCCTTGGGCGTGGACGCCGTGGTCGCCGGCGAAGATCGCGACCGCCGCGGGCTCCGGGATCGGGGGCGGGCAGACCCGGGACAGGCCGGCCAGCTGCGCCGAGATGATCTCCAGCATGCCGAGGGCGCCGGCGGGCTTCGTCATCCGCTTCTGGCGCTCCCACGCCTCGCCGAGCGCCTTCGCGTCGAGCGGGCGGATGCTGGCGACGGTCTCGGAGAGCAGGTCGTGCGGTTCTTCGCCGGGCAGCGCGCGGCGCCCGTACGTCTCCTCGTGGACGACCCATGCCAGCGGTCGGCGCTGGGACCAGCCGGCCTGCGCCAGCTCGGGCTCGTCCGGGAACTCGTCGACGTAGCCGACGCACAGGTAGGCGACGACCTCCAGGTGCTCGGGGAGGCCCAGCTCGCGCACCATCTCGCGCTCGTCGAAGAAGCTGACCCAGCCGACGCCGAGGCCTTCGGCCCGCGCGGCGAGCCAGAGGTTCTCGACGGCGAGGGCGGAGGAGTACGGGGCCATCTGCGGCTGGGTGTGCCGGCCGAGGGTGTGGCGGCCGCCGCGGGTGGGGTCGGCGGTGACGACGATGTTGACCGGGGTGTCGAGGATGGCCTCGATCTTCAGTTCCTTGAACTGCTTGGCCCGGCCCTTGGGCAGCGACTTGGCGTAGGCCTCGCGCTGCCGCTGGGCGAGTTCGTGCATCGTCCGGCGGGTCTCGGCGGAGCGGATGACGACGAAGTCCCAGGGCTGGGAGTGGCCGACGCTGGGCGCGTGGTGGGCGGCCTCGAGGACGCGCAGCAGCACCTCGTGCGGGATCGGGTCGGTGCGGAAGCCGTTGCGGATGTCGCGGCGCTCGCGCATGACGCGCAGGACGGCCTCGCGCTCTGCTTCGGCGTAACCGGGGGCGGCCTCGCCCGGGGACGGCTCCGGCTCCACCGGACCGTCGGCGGCCGGCTCCCCGGCGGCGGGCTCGTCGCCGGCGGACTGCTCGGCCGGCGCGCCCTCGCCGGCCGGGGCCCCGGCGGCGGGGGCCGCCTCGGGCCGGGCCGCGGTGGCCTCGGCGGCAGCCGGCTCCTCGGCCGCGGCGGCCACGGCCTCGGGCGCGGTCTCGGCCGGCTGTGCCACGGCTTCCGCAGGCTGCGGCTGCGGCTGCGCCTCCGGCTCGGTCTGGACGGGGGCGCCGGGCTCCGCCACGGGGGCAGCGTCGGCCGCCGCGGCCTCGGCCACGGCTTCGGCTTCGGCTTCGACCCCGGCCACGGCTTCGGCGGCAACGGGCTCCACGGCCTCGGCGGGCTGGGCGGAGGCGGCCTCGGCGGGCTCCGCCGGGACCGCGACCGGGACCTCGGCCACGGGCTGCTCGGCCGCCGCGGCGGGCTCGGTCTGCGGCTGCGCCTGCGGGGCCTCGGGGCCCTCGGGGGCCGCCGGGACCTCGACGGCCTCGGGCGCGGCGGCGGGCTGCTCCGGCTGGGCCCCGGCAGCCTCGGCCGCGGGAACGGCCTCCGGCGCGGGAACGGCCTCGGCAGCAGGGGCGGGCTCCGCCACCGGGGCGGGCTGCGGCTGCTCCGCGGGCACGGGCTGCGGCTGCTCGGGCTGGGCCGCGGCGGCCTCGGCGGCGGCCGGCTGCTCGGGCACGACGGCCGCGACGGGCTGGGCGGCCTCGGCAGGCTGACCGGGCTGGGCGGCCTCGGCGGACTGGGCGGGCTCGCCGGGCTGGACCTGGGCCGCCTGGGGCTGGGGGGGCTGACCTCCCTGGGCGGCCTCGGCGGGCTGACCGGGCTCGGTGGGCTGGGCGGGCTCGCCGGGCTGACCGGGCTGGACCTGGGCCGCCTGGGGCTGGGCGGGCTGACCGGCCTGGGCGGGGACGACGGCCTCGGCGGCGGCCACGGGCTGGGCCACCGCGGGGGCCTGCTCCGCCGCCCACGGGGCGCCGGCCTGCGGCGGGATCTCGCCGAGCCGCGGTCCGGCGGGTACGCCGCCCTCCGTGCGCGGTACGTCGAGGTACTCGGGGCCGATGGTCGGCGGGCCCGCCTGGTGCATCGGCATCGGGGCCACCGGCGTGCCGGCCGGGGGCGTGGCGGTGGCGACCGGAGCGGGGACGCCCGGCATCGGGGCCATCGGAGCCGCGGGGGCCGTCGGAGCCGCGGGGGCCATCGGGGTGGCCGGCCCGCGGTCGGCGAGCGAGCGGACGACGCCGGTGGCCTCGGGGACGGGCGGGCCCATGTGCAGCGGCCGGCGGGCGGGGGCCACGGGCGGGACCGGGCCCAGCGGGGAGGCGGGGGCGCCCGTGGGCGGCGGTACGACGAGGCCGCCGAGGTCGAGGGCGCCGGAGTCGCGGCCGCCGGCCTCGTGCGCGCCGAGGGTGTACGCGGCCTCGCCCGCGGCCGGGTCGGGGAAGCCGGGGGCGGAATGGCCGGGCTCCGCGTACCCGGCCTGCGCCTGGGCGAGGGCCTGCGCCTGTGCCTGGGCCTGCGCCTGGGCGTCGGCGTAGTCGGAGTAGTCGGCGTAGGGCGCGTCGCCGTACGGGGCCCCGACGGTCTCGACGGGGAAGACGGGCGCCGGCGGGACGATCTGCGGGTCGCTCCAGGCACCGCCCTGGCCGTGCCCGCTCGGCATCAGCAGCAGTTCCTCGTCCTCCGGCTCGGCCGGGTTGTCCACGAGGTCCTGGAAGGCGTAGCCCCCCGGGACGGGAGCGGGGACGGAGCCCGGATGCGGGACCGGAGCCGGAATGCCCTGCTGATCCACCATGCCCGCGTTGTCCGGGAGCCCCTCGCCCGGTACCTGGCCGGTGTCAGTCATGCGTACCCCTCGCCCATCGTGTTGCCTCTTCGATCGCCCGGCGCCCGCATGACCCAACGAGCGCGGTTGCCGTGCGACGCGTGCTGCGTGCGTACGTCCCCTGCGACAACCAGTAAGCATTGTCGCGCCCGTTCGCCACCCTGGCGGCCATTACCACCATGGTGTGCTGTGGACTGCGCCACGTCGCGCGTTTTGTTGTGCCGTCACCCCAGGACGTACCAGGGCAGTACGACGATCGGCCAGCCTACCGCGGCATCAGGGCTGGCGGATCACCGGGCGCTCGGCTGCCAGCAGGAACACGACGGAACGGTCCTGTTCGGTCCAGGTGCGGGTGTCCAGGCCGACGGACTGGAGCAGGGCGCATTCGACGGTGTAGCCGCCCTCGGCCAGGGCGCGCCCGATGGCTTCCGCTTCGTCGCGGGTGGAGGCGTGGCTGACGATCCGCTCGGGGCGGCGGTCCGCGACGGCGGCGACGACCGCGGCTCCCCCGCCGGCGACGCGGACGACGTCCGGTTCGGGGAGGTCCTCCAGGACGTGGGGGGCGCGCCCGGCGACGACTTGGAGCTGTACGCCGCGCGCGCGGGCGGCTGCGGTGGCGCGTTCGCAGGCGCGCGGGTCGGCGTCGACGGCGATGACGGCGGCGCCGAAGGCGGCGGCTTCCACGGCGAAGGCCCCGGAGCCGGATCCGATGTCCCAGACGAGGTCGCCGGTGCGCGGGCCGAGCCGGGCGAGCTGGGCGGCGCGCAGTGGGGCGGATTCCCCTTCCGCTGCGTGGGGCAGGGGGCGGGCCCAGCCGCGTTCGGCGGTGCGGGCGGGGTTCTGGCCGAGCAGCCAGGGCGGGTCGGCGGCGACGGTCCGGCCGCCGATGACGATGACGATGTTGGGGTTGCGCCAGACGTGGTCGGGGGCCTTGTCGGAGGTGACGACGGTGACCTGCTCGCGCTCGGTGCCGAGTTCCTCGCAGATGACGAAGGTGCGGTGGACCGGGCCGAGGAGCAGGGCGAGTTCGGCGGGGCCGGCGCCGGGCGAGGTGAGGACGGCGACCTTGCCGTGGGCGCGGCAGACGTTGACGGCGCGGCGCAGGGTGCGGGGGTGGGCGACGACGACCTGGGCGTCGTCCCAGGGCATGCCGGCGCGGGCGAAGGCGGCGGCGACCGAGGAGACGGCGGGGACGACCTCGACTTCGAGGCCGTGCTCGGGGGCGCGCAGGGTGCGGACGGCGCCGAAGAAGCCGGGGTCGCCGTCGGCGAAGACGACGGCGCTGCCGCGGTGGCCGGCGATGCGGCGGGCGGCGAGGTCGAGGCTGCCGAGGCGGATGCGTTCGGCGGCGGGCGGGACCTCGGGGAGTGCGAGGTGGTGGGCGGCGCCGGCCACGAGGGTGGCGGCCGAGAGCGCGGAGCGGGCGGCCGCGGTCAGGGGGGAGCCGTCCCAGCCGATCACCGTGACCCGGTCGGCCATCGTCGTCTGTCTCCTGCTGGGGTGGGGGGCGGGCGAGGTTTCTTCGGGGGCCGGGCAGGTCGAGACTACCCGGCCGCCGGTTCAGTTCCAGTCGGCGCAGACGCGGTGGCCGCCTGCGTCGGCCCGGTTCACGACGGCGCGTCCGTAGCCGTCCTGGTCGCCGAATTCGTCCGCGTCCTCCAGGTCTTCCGGGAGGAGGCTCCAGACGATGAGGTCGGTGCGGGTGCCGGTCCAGGTGCCGTCGGCGTCCTGGGTGCGCACTATCCACGCGTTGCGCAGGACGCCTTCGCTGATGCAGCCGATCTTCTGGGCGACCTGCTGGGAGGCGGTGTTGTCGGCGGCGGTGCGGATTTCGAGGCGTTCGAAGCGCTGGTCGCGGAAGAGCCACTGGGCGACGGCGAGGACGCACTCGCTGGCGTAGCCCTCGCCGCGGGCCCAGGGGGCGGTGACGTAGCCGACCTCGGTGGTGCGGGTGCGCCAGTCGGTGTTCTTCAGGTGCACGCTGCCGACGAGGCGCTGGGTGAGGAACTCGGTGACGGCGAAGGCGATGCCGCGGCCCTCGGTGCGTTCGGCGCGGGAGTGCCGGGTGGCCCAGGCGTGGGCGTCGGCGTGGGTGTACGGGTGCGGCAGGGAGGTCCAGGCCGTGACCTGCTCGTCGTTCATCATCTCGGCGAGCGCGGTGACGTCTTCCACGTCGAAGGGGCGCAGCACCAGCCGGTCCGTGCTGATGGTGACGTCCGGGAAGGTGGTAGTCATGCGCAGCTCCATGCCTGAGAGGTGGGGCGACCGTGGTGCGGGACCGAATGTGCGACGGCGCCGTCGTGCGGGCCGTCCAGCCACAGCATGCAGCATCGCCCGGCGGATGCGCATGGCCGCCCCTGCCCGGAAGCGGGCAGGCCTCGGCCCCGCGCGCCGGGGAGGGCGTGCGGGGCCGTGTGCGCTGGTGGCGCGGGGTGCGCCGGGTGTGGTGGGTGCGGTGGGAACCGCGGGTCAGGAGGCCGGGGTTCCGGCGGCGGGGACCACCGAGCCCTGGTACTTCTCCTCGATGAACTTCCTGACCTCTTCGGAGCCGAGGAGCCGGGCGAGCTTCTCGATCCGCGGGTCCTTCTCGTTGCCGGCCTTGACCGCGAGGAAGTTGGCGTACGGGTTGCCCTCGGCCTTCTCCAGGGCCAGGGCCTCCTTGGCGGGCGAGAGCTTGGCCTCGAGGGCGTAGTTGCCGTTGATGACGGCGGCGTCGACGTCGTTCAGGGCGCGCGGGACGGTGGCGGCCTCCAGCTCCTTGAACTCCAGGCCCTTCTTGTCGGTGATGTCGGACAGCTTGGCGCTGGTGCCGACGCCTTCCTTGAGGGTGATCAGGTTGTTCGCGGCGAGGAGCTGGAGGGCGCGGCCCTCGTTGGTGGTGTCGTTGGGGACGGCGATGGTCTGGCCGGGCTTGATGTCGGCGAGGGCCTTGACCTTCTTGGAGTACAGGCCGAGGGGCTCCAGGTGCACGTTCACGACGGGCACGATGTGGGTGCCGTTCTTCTTGTTGAAGTCGTCGAGGTACGGCTTGTGCTGGAAGTAGTTCGCGCCGACCTGGCCCTGCTCGGTGGCGGTGTTCGGCAGGACGTAGTCCGTGAACTCCTTGACCTCCAGCTTGAGGCCTTCCTTGGCGGCGAGCTTGTCCCTGACGAAGTTCAGGATGTCGGCGTGCGGGCTCGGGGAGGCCGCGACGACGAGGGGCTTGGTCTCGTCGGCCTTGCCGTCGGCCTTCGCGGAGGACGGGTCCGAGGCGCTGCCGCAGGCGGTGAGGCCCAGGGCGAGCGCGGCGGAGGCGGCGGCGACGGCGGTGGGCTTAGTGTTCTTACGCACGAAGAGTGCCTTTCATGTGGTGCAAGTGCGCGAGGGTGCGCGGGTCTTGCGGGTGGTGGCCCAAGCACGACAAGTGCGGGCTCTGTGGGGTGGGGGGTCTGTGGGGGTGGCGGGTCCGGGCGCCGGTCCGTGTGCCGGTCCGGGTGGCGGTCAGGCCGTGCGGCCCCGGCGGGCGAGGAGGCGGACCACGCCGTCGCCGATGAGCTGGATCAACGTGACGATGGCGATCAGGATCACGACGGTGGCGATCATGAATCCGGTCTCGAAGCGCTGGAAGCCGTAGGTGACGGCCTTGGAGCCGAGGCCCTCGCCGCCGACCGCGCCGGCCATGGCGGAGTAGCCGACGAGGGTGATGAGGGTGGTGGTGACGCCGGCGACCAGCGAGGGCAGGGCCTGCGGGAGGAGCACCTTGCCGACGATGGTCGGGATGCCGCCGCCCATGGACTCGACGGCTTCGACGAGGCCGTGGTCCACCTCGCGGACGGCCGTCTCGACCAGGCGGGCGAAGAAGGGGATCGCGCCGATGGCGAGCGGGACGATCATCGCGGTGGGGCCGATGAAGGTGCCGACGACGGCGGTGGTGACCGGGATCAGGGCGATCAGCAGGATGATGAACGGCAGCGAGCGGCCGATGTTCACGATCACGCCGATGGCCTTGTTGAGCGGCCGGTTCTGGAGGAGGCCGCCCTTGTCCGTGAGGACGAGCAGGATCCCGAGGGGCAGTCCGCCGAGGACGGTGACCAGGGTGGACCACAGGACCATGTAGAGGGTGTCGTACGTGCCCTGGGTGAGCAGGGGCTGCATCTCGGACCAGGTCACTGGGCACCATCCTTGACGAGCTGGGCGAGCTCGGCGTCTGCGTCTTCGGCGGCTGCGGCTGCGGCTGCCGCTGCGGGGGTGTCGGCGGCGGCGAGCTCGACCTGGAGGCCCTGTTCGCGCAGGAAGCCCACCGGGACGACGTTGTCCTCGTAGCGGCCGGGGAGTTCGATGCGCATGCGGCCGATCTGGCGGCCGGCGACGGTGTCCATCGCGGCGCCGAGGATCGAGATGTCGATGTTGTACGTGCGCGACAGCTGGGAGATGACCGGCTGGGCGGCGGACTCGCCGTGGAAGGTGACGTCGACGACGGTGCGGTCGGGGCCGGTGGCGTCCCCGCTGACGGGGAACAGTTCGGCTGCGAGTTCGGAGCCCGGGGTCGCGAGCAGTTCGGCGACGGTGCCGGTCTCCACGATCCGGCCCTTCTTCATCAGGGCGGCGGAGTCGCAGACCGTCTTGACGACGTCCATCTCGTGCGTGATGAGCAGGACGGTCAGGCCGAGCCGGCGGTTGAGGTCGCGCAGCAGCTGGAGGATGGAGCGGGTGGTCTCGGGGTCCAGGGCGCTGGTGGCCTCGTCGGACAGGAGCACCTTGGGGTCGCCGGCGAGGGCGCGGGCGATGCCGACGCGCTGCTTCTGGCCGCCGGAGAGCTGGCCGGGGTAGGCCTTGGCCTTGTCGGCGAGGCCGACGAGGTCGAGGAGTTCGAGGGCCCTGCGGGAGCGCTCGCGGCGGGGGTGGCCGAGGATCTCCAGGGGGAGTTCGATGTTGGCCTGGACGGTGCGCGAGGACAGCAGGTTGAAGTGCTGGAAGACCATGCCGATGCGGCTGCGGGCCTCGCGGAGCTCGCGGCCGGCGCGGCGGCCGCGGCCGGCCAGCGCCGTGAGGTCGACGCCGTCGACGGTCACGGTGCCGGAGGTGGGGCGCTCGAGCAGGTTGACGCAGCGGATGAGGGAGGACTTGCCGGCGCCGCTCTGGCCGATGACTCCGAAGACCTCGCCCTCGCGGACGTGGAGGTCGACGCCGTCCAGGGCGGTGACCTCGCGGCCGCGGGACTGGTAGACCTTGGTGAGGCCCGATGTGGTGATCACAGGAATTCCGTCGCTGTCGAGTGCGCGGCGCAGACTGGTGCCGGCCGGGCACGGGGCAAACATCTGGGCGCGATACGGGTCGAACCGGAAGGTTTCGGCGGTTTCCACGCATGCGCGGGGCGGGAGCTATCCGTTCCGTTTCCTGGCGCTGCCGTGCAGCGGCGGGCCGGACGGGCTCGGCCGGTCTCGCTTCGGGGCGCGAGACGGGAGGAGAGGGGCCCTCAGAAGGCGCACATTCGACACATACAACGAGCACCGGGCGTCATCGTCGCCTCGGTCGCAAGGGTGCGGCTGCTCGTCGTGGTCATGGGCCCCAGTAAAGCAGACATGTCCCTTGTGCGATCAAAGTTGTCCGGATAGCGGACACGTTTCGGCCGCATACCGGACACCGCCGGCCTGTCCCCATCCCCGCCAGAGGGGCCCGTCCGGCCATGCCGACCTGCGCGGACGCGCCGCGGGCCGGGTGCGCGCCGAGGGGCCGCGCCGGCGCGAGACGGGGCCGTCCTGTGGTCAAGACCACTGCCCGGCCCGGCGCGAGGCACGCGGGCCGAGCGCGGGGGCGGGGGCAGTCGGCAGGGCGGCCCGTACTACGCTCGCTGCATGCTCGACGCCCTGACGGTCGCCCTCGGCGCGGCCGCCCTCGCCCTCGCCGCCTGGTGCGGCTTCGCCGCGCTGCGGGACCAGCCGACCAAGGACTGGCACTTCATCGGCATGGGCGTGGTGAGCCTGCTGGCCCTCGCCCAGCTGGTGGTCGCCGTGGTCAGCCTGGCCCGGGGCGGGAAGCCCGACGAGGGTTCGGTGATCTTCGTGGCGTACCTGCTGGGCGCCTTCGCCGCGGTCCCGGCCGCCGGGCTGCTCTCGCTGACCGAGCGGACCAAGTGGGGTTCGGTGACGGTGGCCGCCGGCGCAGTCGTCCTCGCCGTGCTCGAAGTACGGCTCTACGACATCTGGGGGACCCCCGGTGCCTGACACCGACATGACCACCGAGCCGGCCGGCGGGGCCGCCCCCGCGGCGCGCAGGCGGCTGGTGTCCGGTCCCGGGCTGCTGCTGGTCTGGGTGTACGGCGTGATCACGGTCGGCGCGGTCTCGCGCTCCGTCTACCAGATGTCCACCGAGTTCGACCGGGCGCCGCTGCCGTACACGCTGACCGGCCTGGCCGCACTGGTCTACTGCTTCATCACGTACTCGCTGGTGCGCGGCGGGGAGACCGCCCGCAGGGCGGCGCGACTGTGCTGCGCCGCCGAGCTCGCGGGCGTGCTGGTGGTGGGGACGTGGACGCTGGTGCGTCCCGAGGCCTTCCCCGACTCCACGGTGTGGTCGCAGTTCGGGATGGGGTACCTGTTCATCCCGGTGATCCTGCCGGTCACCGGGATGCTCTGGCTGCGCGTCAGGCGCTGACCGCGAAGTCGGCGGCGCCCGCCTCCTTCTCCAGGATGAGCAGCTTCACGCCGTCGCCGGCGGTGCGTCCGCCGACCTGTACGTAGCCGGCGTTGCGGTAGAGGCTCAGGTTGGACTCGCTCTTGTGGCCGGTGTGCAGGCGGAAGCGGGCCGGGGCCCCGTCGTTCGCCGCGAGGGCCTCCTCCACGGCGCGCAGCAGGCGGGCGCCGAGGCCGTGGCCCTGCATCCGCGGGTGGACGCAGAGCTTGGCGATCCGGCCGGTGCCCTCCCCGTCGATGCTGCCGCGTACGGCGCCGACCACCTCGTCGCCGAGCCGGGCGACGAGCACGGTGTCGGCCGCGAGTTCCGCCTTGAGGGAGTCCAGGGTCTGGGTGAGCGGTTGGATGCGGTAATTGCCGTACAGCTCGGCCTCGCGCTGGAAGGCCAGGTACTGGAGTTTGAGGATCTGCTCGCCGTCCTCTTCGACCGCCGCCGAAATGGTCACGCTCATGCCCATATGCGCACGCCTCCTGCTCACCTGGTAGCCCGTTGGTCTACCGCTCCCTTCCCCGAAGGCGAGGAGCCGCAACCTCCGACGCGAGCATTCTGCGCAGACATCCCAGGCAGCGGGAACGGACCGGCCCCAAGCTGCCTTGTGAGATACCCAACTCCCCTGCGATTTCACGGTACGTCAAGTCTCTGGGCGACAGAAGTGCCTGCATGAGCTCCGGACAGCGTCCGGGCAACCGGGCGACAGCCGATCGGAGTGCCCGCCTCTCCTCCCGGTGCAGCAGAGCCTCTTCGGGGGCGGCGCCCGCGTTCCCCGGGCGACAGCCGTCCACGGAGTGATGGCGGTGGCCGTACGGGATCTCCCGGCGGGCGCGGCGCCGGGCGACGCGGGCCTCGGCGCGCACCGCCCGGCGCAGCCAGCGGGCCGGCTCGGCGGGGGCGGGGCCGCGTTCCAGCAGCCTGACCCAGACGGCCTGTTCCAGGTCGGCCGCGTCCACGCCGGCGCCGGGGGCCTCTGCGGCCGCCTCGGCGGAGAGCAGCGGCCCCAGTTGGTTCAGCAGATCGGAGTCCTTCAGCAGGTCCATGCCGGGCGGGACGCGCGGGCCGTGCCGGGCGGTTTCCCCGCCCGGCACAGCTCACCCGAAGGCGATGTTCCGGTCGCTGGTTGACGCCTGCCGCCGTCGCGGCGAGGCCGCTTAGCGTCCGCGGCCGGGGCGGAAGGCCTCCGCCGCAAGCAGCCCGGTGTCCGGGTTGTCGGTGAAGATGCCGTCGATGCCCTGCTCGAAGTACGTCCGGAAGGCGCCGAAGGCGTCGCCGTAGGCCGCCGGGTCGGTGCCCTTGCGGTACTCGGCGGGCAGGAAGCTGTTCTCGTTGCGCGCGGTGTAGGGGTGCAGCACCAGGCCCTGCGCGTGGGCGTCCTTGACCAGGGTGGTCGGGGTGCCGAGCCGGCCGGCCGCGTCGCGCGGCACGATCAGGTCCAGGGTGGGGCCGATGCCCTGGGCGAAGCCGGCGATCCACTTCAGGCCCTCGGGCTTGACCAGGTCCGCGACCGTGCGCGGGTCATTGGCCTGTTCGAAGTCCCAGGGGCGGGTGCCCGCGGCGCCCAGCAGGACCACGCGCGGTGCCGCCACCAGCCGGGCGAGGCGCTGGAGGCTGGACGGCTCGAAGGACTGGAGGAAGACCGGGGCGCCCCGGCCGTCGCGGCCGTAGCGGCGCAGCAGGCGGGCGAGGGGCTCCTCCAGGCCGAGGCCGAGGGACCGGAAGTGGCTGGGGTGCTTGGTCTCGACGTGCAGCCAGACACGCTTGCCGCGCCGCTTGCCCTCCCGGTCGGCCCAGCGCAGCACCTCCTCGAAGGTGGGCACCTCCCAGCGGCCGTCGTAGAGGGTGCCCCGCTGGCGCAGGGCGGGGATGCGCTCCTTGGCGCGGAGGGTCTTCAGCTCGGCGAGGGTGAAGTCCTCGGTGAACCAGCCGGTGACCGCGACCCCGTCGACGGTCTTGGTGGTGCGCCGGGAGGCGAACTCGGGGTGGTCGGCAACGTCCGTGGTACCGCCGATCTCGTTCTCGTGCCGGCACACCAGGTGGCCGTCCCGGGTGGGCACGAGGTCCTGCTCGACGACGTCGGCGCCCAGGTCGAGGGCGAGGGCGTACGAGCCGAGGGTGTGCTCGGGCCGGTAGCCGCTGGCGCCGCGGTGGCCGATGACCAGCGGGACGGGCAGGTCCCGGTAGCCGCCGCCGTGGCGCGCCGCCTCCGCCTCCCCCGCCGCCGGGGACCCGGCCGGCTCGGCGGGCTCCGCCGCCTGCGCGGATCCGGCGCTGAGCCCGGCCATGCCGGCGCCCGCCGCCAGGACGGCCGCCCCCAGGACCGTACGCCGTGCTGCCCCACCCTGCGTCATGTGTGCCACTCCCGTCGTGTGAAGGGCCCGCGGCCCCTGGTCTGGCGGGTCCGGCGGCCCGGATCGGCCTGCCGATGGTAGACAGCAGCCGGTGGCGGGCAGGCGGGTGTCGGCCGAACATGGCTCAAACGTGCGTCAACACGAGGTTTCGACTTCGTGAACCCGATGTGCGAGCGGGCCTGACCCACGAGTATCGTCCTCACCTGCACGGCCGCCGTGTCGTGCGAAGCCGCTTCTCGATGCCGGAGGGCTCACGTTGTTCCGTACCGCGCTCATCAAGGCCACCGTCGGACCGGTCATGCGCATGTTGTTCCGCACCCGTGTGGAGGGCATCGAGAACATCCCCGGCTCCGGCCCGGTGATCCTGGCGGGCAACCACCTCACCTTCATCGACTCCATGATCCTGCCGCTGGTGTGCGACCGCACGGTCCACTTCATCGGCAAGGACGAGTACGTGACCGGCAAGGGCATCAAGGGCCGCGCCATGGCGTGGTTCTTCACCGGCGCCGGCATGATCCCGGTGGACCGGGACGGCGCCAACGGCGGCGTCGCCGCCCTCATGACCGGCCGCCGGATCCTGGAGGAGGGCAAGATTTTCGGCATCTACCCGGAGGGCACCCGCTCTCCCGACGGCCGCCTCTACCGCGGCCGCACCGGCATCGCCCGCCTGACCCTGATGACCGGCGCCCCCGTGGTCCCGTTCGCGATCGTCGGCACGGACAAGCTCCAGCCCGGCGGCAAGGGCATGCCCCGCCCGGGCCGGGTCACCATCCGCTTCGGCGAGGCGATGGAGTTCTCCCGCTACGAGGGCATGGACCGCGACCGCTACGTGCTGCGCGCCGTGACCGACTCGGTGATGGCCGAGGTCATGCGGCTGTCGGGGCAGGAGTACGTGGACATGTACGCCACGAAGGCGAAGGCCGCGTGACCCCCGGCCCTACTGCCGCTGGAGTGACCGGCTGACGCCCGCCGCGGTCGTCGTGGCGAGGATCCAGCCGGTCACGATCAACACGTACGACAGCCACTGGTACCAGCCCTGCGGGGCGAACGCCTGCTCCTGCCCGAAGCCGATGATCGGCAGCATCAGGTCGAGCGTGTAGAAGACCGGGTTGAACTCGGGGGCCTCGCCCGCCTTCAGCGGCGGGGGCGGCCGCAGCCCGTACGCGATCGACCCGGTCAGCAGCAGGGCCAGCAGCCAGCCCGCCGCGCGCAGCGGCCGGAACCCGTAGCCCACGGTGGCGTCCTGGAGCAGGCCCCACAGCCGGGTGTGCCGGGGCAGGGTGTGCCGGTGCCGGCGGAACTTGGCGAGCTGGACCGTACGGGCGCCCGCCTCGTCGCCGACGGTCCGGTAGGCGGCGGCGAGCTGCTCGTACGCGTAGGGCAGGTAGCCGTTCTCCTCGCGTTCCAGCAGCGGCAGCCGCTCCTCGGCGGGCAGGTGCGGGTGCAGCACCCGGTACGTGAGGCCCTCGGTACGGACCACGGGCGGCCAAGTGCCGGGTTCGGCGTAGAGCATGTCCAGCTGGCTGCGGCGCAGGTTGACGATGCCGTCGATGGCCGGGCATTTGCGGAGCCAGAACTCCCCGATCGCGCAGCTGCTGGCGCGCAGGGCCACCCCGTCCGGGTTGGCCAGCCGTGCGCGGGTGAGGATCAGCTGGCCGGGTATCCGGGCGCCGGTGAGGTTGACCATTCCCTCGGCCTCCAGCCGGTGGCCGCGCAAGTCGGTGCCGACGGAGACGGTCTCGGCGTGCAGGGCGATCCCGCCGGGGTGGATCAGCCTGGCCCGGTCCAGGCTGATCTGGCCGGCGACGGTGGCGCCGTTGATGCGGAGCTGGCCGTGGACGGTGAGCCCGTCGGCGATGATGTCGGTGCTTATTTCGGCGTGGTTGAGCTGGAGCGGGGGTTCGTCGGCCTCGTCGGGGAGGCTGCCGGGCCGGATCACCGCCTCCTGGAGGAAGAGCCCGCCGGCGATCCGCGCGCCGGCCAGCCGGACGGGGCCGCTGATCGTGCAGCGGGAGAGCCGCAGGACGACGTCCAACCGGACGGTGGCGGCCGTCAGGCCGGGCAGGGTGGAGTCGCCGAGGACGACGGCACGCAGCTGGGCGCCGTACATCATGGGCTTGCGTTCGAACCAGCAGGAGCGCATCCGGATGGGGTGGTCCACGACCGCGTACTTGAGGTCGAGCTTGCCGCTGATCCGGGCGCCGTACACCTTGAGGCCGGGGACCCGGCCGGGCTCGGTGGGGCCGCTGACCAGCAGGGCGCGCAGCACCTCCGCGCGTACGGTGCGCTCGGGGCCCCAGGAGGCGCCGTCCTGCGAGGACTCGTCGGGGCTCTCGCGAAAGTCGACGCCCTCGCCGCGCGGGAAGGCATCCCAGACGCGGCGCTCCGCCGGGGTCAGGTCGGTGATCTCCATCGCGGGATGGTGTCCCGCCCGTGATCATGGTGTCAACTCCGGGCGCGACACCGCCCCTTGGGCGGCGCGGTGTCCGCGGACCGCGGGATCAGTGGTGGGCGGCGGCGCCCTCCTGGAGCTTCTGCCCCTTGAGCAGGAACCAGGCGGCCGCGGCGGTGGCCAGCAGGACGAGGGCGCTGACGCCGGAGGCGTGGTGCAGGCCGTCCACGAAGGCCTCCCGGGCGGCGTCCAGCAGCGTCTGCCCGGTCTGCGGGTCCAGTGCCCCGGCGGCTTCGACCGCGCCGCCGAGGGATTGGTGCGCGGCCCCGGCGAGGGGCGCGGGAACCGCGGCGGGGGCGGTGAAGCCCTGGTAGACGCCGGTGACGATGGACCCGAGGAGGGCGATGCCGAGGGCGGCGCCCAGCTCGTACGCGGTCTCGGAGACGGCCGAGGCGGCGCCGGCCTGCTCCTTGGGGACGCTGGAGAGGATCACGTCGGCGGTGACGGTGAAGGAGAAGCCGGCGCCGAGGCCGACGACGAGCAGGGACGCGCCGAGCAGCGGGTAGCCGCTGTCCTGCCGGACCAGGGTGAGTGCGCCCAGGGCCAGGCCTATGGCGCCGAGGCCGCCGGCCACGACGGACCGGACGGAGAACCGGCGGGCCCACTGGCCCGCGACCAGGCCGGTGACCACCGCGCCGACGGCGGCGGGCAGTTCGGCGAGGCCGGCCTCCAGCGGCTCGCGGTCCTGGACGAGCTGGAGGAACTGGGAGAGGAAGAACAGCAGGCCGGAGAGGCCGAAGACGGTGAGGAGGTCGGCGACCACCGCGCCGGAGAACCCGCGGTCCTTGAAGAGCCGCATGTCGAGCAGCGGCGCGGGGAGCGCGAACTGGCGGCGCACGAAGGCGTACAGGGCGGCGGCGCCGACCGCGGCGGCGAGGCCAGCGTCCCAGGTCGGGCCGTGGGTGGCGGCTTCCTTGACGGCGTAGACGACACCGATGACACCGACGAGGGAGAGGGCGACGCTGATCAGGTCCCAGGGCCCGGCGACCGGGTTCCTGGACTCGGGCAGCAGCCTGGCGCCGACGAGGACCAGGGCGATCATCACGGGCAGGTTGATGAGGAAGACCGAGCCCCAGTAGAAGTGCTGGAGCAGTGCTCCGCCGACGACGGGGCCGACGGCCGCGCCCGCGGAGGCGGTGGCGCCCCAGATGCCGATGGCGAGGCTGCGCTCCCGCGGGTCGGTGAAGATGTTCCGGATCAGCGCGAGGGTGGAGGGCATGAGGGTCGCGCCGGCCACGCCGAGCAGGGCCCGGGCCACGATCATCAGCTCGGGGCTGGTGGCGCAGGCGGTGAGCACGGACACGGCGCCGAAGGCGGTGGCGCCGGTCAGCAGGAGCTTCTTGCGGCCGATCCGGTCGCCGAGGGAGCCCATGGAGACGAGCAGGCCGGCGATGACGAAGGAGTAGATGTCGCCGATCCAGAGCAGCTGGGTGCCGGACGGCTCGAGGTCCTCGGAGAGGGACGGGGTGGCGAGGCCGAGGACGGTGGCGTCGACGGCGACGAGGAGGACGGCCAGCACCAGCACGGCCAGCGCGAGCCAGCGCCCGCGGCTGCCGCCCCCGCCGGTCTCCGCCCCCGTCCGGGGCTTCAGCTGCTCGGTTGCGGTCATGTCCTATCACTCCGTTGCGCGCCACCGAGCAAGAGCTCGATGATCATGTGTTGGAAGTCCTTGGCGGCCACCCGGCCGTCCATGACGGCCCAGGCGCAGGTGCCGATGAGGCCGTAGAGGGCCTCGGTGAGCCAGGCGGGGCTCAGGTCGATCCGGATGTCGCCCTCCGCCTGGCCGCGCCGGAACAGCGCGCCGACGCGGGCGTCGAGCCGGGCCCATCCCTCGTTGACCTGGTCGCCTTCGAACAGCTGGTTCTCGGTAACGAGGAAGGCCAGCAGCTGGGCGTTGGACTCGCTTTCGGCGACGAGCCGGCGCAGCGCCTCCACGGCGGTGCCCTCGTCGAGGCGCGCCCGGTCGAAGGCGTCTTCGAACTCGCGGATGCCGAGTTCCTCCAGGGCCCGTACGAGGGCGTCGCGCCCGGCGAAGTGCCGATGGAGGGTGGCGCGGCCGATGCCGGCGGCGCGGGCGACCTCGTCCATCGTGGCGGTCGACTTGCGGGAGAGCAGGGCTGCGGCGTCGCGGAGCACCTGGTCACGATCCATGGCCATGAGACAACGATACACCAAATGAGACATCTATGTCTCATTTTATTGCGGTGCCCCCCGGCACCGGGAACGGAAGACTGCGCAGATGACGACGAAGCCCCTGCTCCTGATCGACGTGGACGGCCCGCTGAACCCGTACGCCGCGCAGGCCGAGCGCCGCCCCGAGGGGTACACCACCCACCGGATGCGGCCCACCGGCTGGTCGCCCTCCGAGAGCCGGCGGCCCCTGCGCGTGTGGCTGAATCCGGCCCACGGCGCGGAGCTGCTCGCGCTGGCGGACGCGTACGAGCTGGTCTGGGCGACGACCTGGAAGGACGAGGCGAACGACTGGATAGGCCCGCACCTCGGCCTGCCGCGGCTGCCGTACATCGACTGGCCGCAGATGCACGGCCGGGCGCCGCGCGGAACCTTCTGGAAGACGCAGTACGTCCTGGAGTACGCGGGCGGGCGCGAGTTCGCCTGGATCGACGACGACATCACGGACATGGACCGCGAGTACGTCGGCCAACGCCACCCCTTCCGGGCCCTGTTGATGCGGATCGACGAGCGGATCGGGCTGACCTGGCCGGACTTCGACGCGCTGGCGGAGTGGGCAGCGTAAGGCGGACCCCGGGTTTTGATCACGCGCGCGGGGCACGCTTAGCATGCACATGCCACCCCCTGGTGATCTGCCTCCGACGAAAGCGACCCATGCGCATCCAGCGGATCCTCGCCACCACCGCCGCCCTGAGCTGCCTGGCCACCCTCGCCGCGTGCAAGGGGGGCGGCCAGACGTCCCCACCGGCCGGGGCCTCCGCCTCCGCCTCCGCAGCCGCCGCGGAAGGGCCCCTCGCCGGGGCGCAGCGCCACATGCGGCAGTTCACCTCGTGCGACGACCTGAGCACGAAGGCGGACGACCCGAGGATGCCGGGCGGCGACTTCCCCAAGACCGGCCAGTGGTCGGTGACGGAGGTCGGCGTGTGCAGCGACAAGGCCGAGAAGGGCGACATCGTCATCGCCGTCCCCCAGGACATGAAGGCGTTCCAGGAGGGCTACAAGCAGTACGTCATGGACCGGATCAAGGGGGGCGACGGCGGCTACGGCCACGAGAGCCGGGTGCTGATCGGCAAGGGCTTCGTCGCCTTCCCCACCGCGACCAAGACGGCCATGAAGCTGGTCCGCTCCGACCTGCGCGTCCTGGTCTGCAACCCGGGCGGCCGGGTCCCCGAGGGGTACAAGCGCGAGAAGCCCCTCGTGGAGGGCTGCGGCCTCACGGACTTCGTCTCCGCCGAGGACGGCTCGGGCAGTCCGAACTTCGAGACCCCGCAGGACCCGTCCGGCGACGGCTCGAAGGCCGGCCAGCCGAAGAACGGCAGCCTCGGCCTCCCGCGCGCGGGCAGCATCGCCGAGCTGCGCAAGCTCGTCGGCAACAGCCTGGACTGCCAGAAGAACTTCTCCACCGATCCCGAGGCGGTGGCCGTGGAGTCGATCGACTACCAGCCCGTGGTCAAGGGCAACGCGCTCGAGTGGGGCGTGACGGGCCGCGCCCTGTGCGGGCAGCCGGCCGGCGAGCGGCGCGCCCACGACCTGAGCTGGCTCGACACCGTCGGGGACATGAAGAAGCTCCAGACCAAGGCCAAGGCCGCCCAGCAGGCCGACCTGAAGGACGACGGCAGGCTGAAGGCCACCGGGAGCCTGCTGCTCGTCGGCGAGAACATCGCGGTCGAGACCAACAGCCCGTCCTCCCGGCACGGCCTGTACCAGCTTCAGTTCCTGTACCTGAACTGCGTGCCCGGCTTCTCCGCCCCGTCCGGGTACCGGCTGGAGAAGTCCCAGGTCGAGGGCTGCGTCCTGACCAACTACGAGCCGGACCGCCCGCTGCGCTGAGCGGGCGGCGCACATGCGGCGGAGGGGCGGACGGAGCACGGGGCTCCGGCCGCCCCTCCGGGCTTCCCGGGGCGTGCGGACGTACATGCCCCGGGGCCGTGAGGCGTACGGGGGTGCGGGGCCGCAGGGCCGCGGGTGTACGGGGGCGGCAGCGTACGGCTGCCGCGGGCGGGCTACTGCTTGTGCGCGGCCCAGGCGTGCTGGATCACCAGGTCCGCCTTCAGCTCGGTGAGCTGGAGCGCCACCGCCGAGGGGGCCGTACCGCCGCGGCCGCTGCGCGAGGCCAGTGCGCCGGGGACGTTCAGCACGGTGCGGACCTCCGGGGTCAGGTGCGCGGAGATTTTCGCGAACTGGTCGTCGGTGAGCTCGTCGAGCTCGATGCCGAGTGCCTCGCACTCCTTGACGCACTCCCCGGCGACCTCGTGCGCCACCCGGAACGGCACGCCCTGCTTGACCAGCCACTCCGCGATGTCCGTGGCGAGGGAGAAACCGGCCGGCGCCAGCTCCTCCATGCGCTCCCGGTTGACGGTGAGGGTGGCCATCATGCCGGTGAAGGCCGGGAGCAGGACCTCGAGGGTGTCGCAGGAGTCGAAGACCGGCTCCTTGTCCTCCTGGAGGTCCCGGTTGTAGGCGAGCGGGAGGGCCTTGAGGGTGGCGAGCAGGCCCGTCAGGTTGCCGATGAGGCGGCCGGACTTGCCGCGGGCCAGCTCCGCGATGTCCGGGTTCTTCTTCTGCGGCATGATCGACGAGCCGGTGGAGAAGGCGTCGTGCAGGGTCACGAAGGAGAACTCCTTCGTGTTCCAGATGATGACCTCCTCCGCGATCCGGGACAGGTTGATCCCGATCATGGCGGTGATGAAGGCGAACTCGGCGACGAAGTCGCGGGAGGCCGTGCCGTCGATCGAGTTGCCGACCGAGCCGCGCTCGAAGCCGAGGTCGGCGGCGACCGCCTCCGGGTCCAGGCCCAGCGAGGAGCCGGCCAGGGCGCCCGAGCCGTACGGGGAGACCGCGGTCCGGGTGTCCCACTGGCGCAGCCGCTCGGCGTCCCGGGACAGCGACTGGACGTGGGCGAGCACGTGGTGCGCGAAGAGCACCGGCTGGGCGTGCTGGAGGTGGGTGCGGCCGGGCATGGCCACGTCCGGGTGCGTCTCGGCGAGGCCGACCAGGGCGTCCTGGAGGTCGGCGATGAGACCGCCGATGATCCGGGCGTGGTCGCGCAGGTACATCCGGAAGAGGGTGGCCACCTGGTCGTTGCGGGACCGGCCGGCGCGCAGCTTGCCGCCGAGCTCGGCGCCGAGCCGCTCCAGCAGGCCGCGCTCCAGGGCGGTGTGCACGTCCTCGTCGGCGATGGTGCCGGTGAAGGATCCGTCGGCGACGTCCGCCTCCAGCCGGTCCAGGCCCGCGATCATGCGGTCCAGTTCGTCGGCGGTCAGCAGTCCGGCCTTGTGGAGCACGCGGGCGTGGGCACGGGAGCCGGCGATGTCGTACGGCGCCAGGCGCCAGTCGAAGTGGACCGACGCGGACAGCTTCGCCAGGGCCTCGGCGGGGCCGTCGGCGAACCGGCCGCCCCAGAGCCGGACGTCACCGTTGTTGCTGCTCACTGCTGTGCTCCTCGAAGTGATGTGCCACCGCCTCCCAGCCACGGAGGAACCGGGAGGCGGCTGCTTCCAACGTACGGCTGTTACGCCAGGTCGCGCTTGGCGGCGATCTTCGCGGAGAGGGCGAAGATGTCGATGAAGCCCTGCGCCTTGGACTGGTCGAAGGTGTCGCCTGTGTCGTAGGTGGCGAGGTTGAAGTCGTACAGCGACTCGTCCGACTTCCGGCCGGTGACGACGGCACGGCCGCCGTGCAGGGTCATCCGGATGTCACCGGTGACGTGCTGGTTGGCCTCGTTGATGAAGCCGTCCAGGGCCCGCTTGAGGGGGGAGAACCACAGGCCGTCGTAGACGAGCTCGCCCCAGCGCTGCTCGACCTGCCGCTTGTAGCGGGCCAGCTCGCGCTCGACGGTGACGTTCTCCAGCTCCTGGTGGGCGGTGATCAGCGCGATCGCGCCCGGGGCCTCGTACACCTCGCGGGACTTGATGCCGACGAGGCGGTCCTCGACCATGTCGATCCGGCCGATGCCCTGGGCGCCGGCCCGCTCGTTGAGCTGCTGGATGGCCTGGAGCACGGTGACGGGCTTGCCGTCGATGGCGACCGGGACACCCTCCTTGAAGGAGATGACGACCTCGTCGGGCTCACGCGGGGTGGCCGGGTTCGAGGTGTACTCGTAGATGTCCTCGATCGGCGCGTTCCAGATGTCCTCCAGGAAGCCCGTCTCGACGGCGCGGCCGAAGACGTTCTGGTCGATGGAGTACGGGGACTTCTTGGTGGTCGCGATCGGCAGGTTCTTCGCCTCGCAGAAGGCGATGGCCTTGTCCCGGGTCATCGCGTAGTCGCGGACCGGGGCGATGCACTTCAGGTCGGGGCCGAGCGCCTGGATGCCGGCCTCGAACCGGACCTGGTCGTTGCCCTTGCCGGTGCAGCCGTGGGCGACGATGCCGGCGTTGTGCTTCTTCGCGGCGGCGACCAGGTGCTTGACGATGGTGGGGCGGGAGAGCGCCGAGACCAGCGGGTAGCGGTCCATGTAGAGGGCGTTCGCCTTGATGGCCGGGAGGCAGTACTCGTTGGCGAACTCGTCCTTGGCGTCCGCGACCTCGGCCTCGACGGCACCGCAGGCGAGCGCGCGCTTGCGGATGACGTCCAGGTCCTCGCCGCCCTGGCCGACGTCCACGGCAACGGCGATGACCTCGGCGCCCGTCTCCTCGGCGATCCAGCCGATGGCGACGGAGGTGTCCAGGCCGCCCGAGTAGGCGAGTACGACGCGCTCGGTCACGGGTTTCTCCTTACGGTGCAATCAGCGATGGGCATAACTATGCACTGCTCCGTATGTTTCGTCAATCGACCCCTCCGACGCTCCCCTGACCAGCAGGAATCTCGACGGCGCCCGGACCGCCCCGGCCGCTACGCTCGGATCCGGAACAGCGCGGGAGGGCTCGGGAGGGCGCATGGGGGCCACACACCGGTGGGATGCGGACGCGGGGCGCGCGGCCGCACGGGTACTGCTGCAGAGAGGGGCGGTCCCCGCCGGCGGACTGCTGCCCGACGCCCGGCCCGAGGCCTGGATCGCCTTCGACGAGCACGTACGGAGCGGTCTTCGGGCCCAGGGCGGCCCGGGCCGGGCGGTGCACGACGGCAGCGGTCCGGCCGGCCGCCGGCTCGGACTGCCGCGCCGCGGCAGCCGGCCCGCCGCCACTCACCCGGCGCTGCTCCTGTGCCACCCGGACGGGCGCGTACGGGAGGCGGCGCTCGGCTCGCCGTTCGCGCTGGTGCCGCCGCTGCTGCCGCTGCCGCTCGTGGTGATCCGCTGCGCGGACTGGGTTCCGGCGGTACGCGACCGGGCCCGGGCGGTGCTGGTCCGGTTCCTGGCCGCGGATCCCTCGTACACCCTGTCCCACGCCGTCCCGCTCGTCCTCCGGCTGGGCGGGCGGGAGCAGGGCGCCTGGGCGGTGGAGCTGTTCGAAGCCGCCCTGCACGCCCGGGAGCCGCGCCTCGCGCAGTGGTGGCGCGTCGGCCTGCTTGCGGGCCCGCCGACCCGCAAGCAGGCCGACGGGATCCTGGCCGGGCTGCGCCGGAGCACCCACCTGCCGACCCGGCGCTTCGCCGCCCGCATCACCCTCGCCCGGGGCCGCATGTCCGTACGGGACCTCGCCCGGGAGGCCGCTGCCGAGCACGACCCGGTGACGTGCCGCATGTGGACCGACGCCGCGATGCGGGAGCTGGCCGTCAAGGGCACGGACGACGAGGCCGTCGACGCCCTGCTCGGCGGCCGCCTCGGCCAGGTGCGCGCCGCCGGAGTGACCGCCCTGCACCGGGCCGGGCGCCCACACGAGGGCGCGCGGTACCTCGCCGACCCGTCCGGCCTGGTCCGGGCCTGCGCCCGGTGGCTCGTCCGTCAGGACGGCGGCGACGCGCACGAGCACTGCCGCTGGCTCGTCGCCGACCCGGCGGGGCCGTCCCCCTACGCGGTGGCCGCACTCGCCGAATTCGGCAGGCGCGAGGACATACCGCTGCTGAGGGGCCTGCTGGAGCACTCCGTCGGCCGGGTCAGGGCCGCCGCGCTCGCCGGGCTGCGGCAGCTCGACTCGACCACCGGGGACGCCGAGCTGCTCGCGCTGCTCGACGACCCCGCCCCCTCCGTGGCCCGAGAGGCCTGCCTCAGCCTGCTCCCGGTGGCGGGCCGCCTGGACGTCGAGTTCCTGGCCGCGCGCTCCACCCCCCGCCAGAGCCTGCACACCCGCCGGGCCGCCTTCCGGCTGCTGCGCGAGCGGGGCGGGATCGCCGAGCTGCGGGCCGCCGTCGCGCTGTCGAAGGACTGGGACCCGAAGGTGCGCGCGGCGGCGCGGGCGTCGGCACGGGGCTGGGACTGGCGGCTCGCCCGGCTCACCGGGGAGGCGGACACCGCGGAACTGGCCACCCTGCTGCGGCGATCGGCGCACCACTTCAACGACCACGAGCTGGGCCGAAGGTTGCGCGACCTGGCCGTCGACGACTGAAATCACCGGCCGGAAAAGGCCGTTCAGGGCCGATAATCGGACCATGGGAAATCTCTACGAACGCATAGACGGCAGGCTGCGCACGTTCATCGAGGAGCAGCCGGTGTTCTTCACGGCGACCGCCCCTCTCGCGGCGGACGGCCACGTGAACCTCTCCCCCAAGGGCCGCGCGGGGACGCTCGTCGTCATCGACGAGCAGACCCTCGCCTACCTCGACTTCGGCGGCAGCGGCGCGGAAACGATCGCCCATGTCCGCGAGAACGGCCGGATCACCCTCATGTGGTGCGCGTTCAGCGGACCGCCGAAGATCGTCCGCATCCACGGCGAGGCCGAGGCCGTCTTCCGCGACGACCCCCGCTGGGCCGAGCTGATCGGGCTGTTCGAAGGGGCGGACGGGCCGGGGGCCCGCGCCGTCATCGTCGTGCACGCCAAGCGGATCGCGGACGTGTGCGGATACGCCGTCCCCTTCATGGAGTACCAGGGTGAGCGCACCCTCCACTCGGAGTACTTCGGCCGCAAGACGGACGAAGAGTTCGCCGCGTACTGCGAGCGGAAGGAGCACGTCGGGGTGAGTGTCGACGGCCTGCCTGCGCTGCCCCTGCCCCTCCCTCCGCGTACCGTCTGACGTGTGCTGAGTATCGCTCTCGTCACCGGCTCACTGATCGTCACCGCCCTCCTCCCCCCGAGCCGTCTGCCGCTGCCGGACCGGCTCGCCGACACCGGGGGCGGCAGACAGCTCATCACCGCCGTCGCGCCCGCACCCGGTTCCACGACGGGGCAGGTGGTCTGGTGGGAGCGGGTGGCGGGGCGCTGGTTCAAGAAGGGCAGCGCCCAGGCCCGGTTCGGAGCGAACGGCCTGACGGACGGCGCGACCCGCGTCCAGGGCACGAACACCACCCCGACCGGCCTGTACGCACTCCCGTACGCCTTCGGGATCCGCCGGGCCCCGGCCGGGACGGAGTACCCCTACCGGCAGGTGACGGCCCACTCCTGGTGGTGCCAGGACAACGCGTCGGCCGGCTACAACCGCTGGGTGGAGCCGCTGCCCGCGGACTGCGCGCCCGGCGAGGCCGAGCACCTCGTGACGTACGCGCAGCAGTACGCGCACGGGATGGTCATCGCCTTCAACTACGACCGACCGGTCCGCGGCCGGGGAGCGGGCATCTTCCTGCACGTCAACGGCAAGGGCCCGACGGCGGGTTGCGTGTCGGTCCCGGAGGAGGCGATGCGCGCGATCCTCCGCTGGGCCGACCCCGGCCGCCACCCGCACATCGCGATCGGCACCCAGGCGGGCGACCTGTCGATCACCCGCTACTGACGGCCGTTCCGGCCTGCGGGACCGGGCCGCTGCCGCGGGCCGGAGCCCGTCAGCCCTCCTTCTGGGCCAGGCGGAGCATGTGGTCGGCGAGGGCCTGGCCGCCCGCCGGGTCGCGGCTGATGAGCATCAGCGTGTCGTCGCCGGCGATCGTGCCGAGGACGGCGTGCAGTTCGGCCTGGTCGATCGCCGAGGCGAGGAACTGCGCGGCACCCGGCGGGGTGCGCAGGACGACGAGGTTCGCGGAGGCCTCCGCCGAGATCAGCAGTTCACCGGAGAGGCGCCGCATGCGCTCCTCCTTCGCCGACTCGCCGAGCGGGGCCTGCGGGGTGCGGAAGCCGCCCTCGCTGGGCACCGCGTAGATCAGCTCGCCGCCGGTGTTGCGGATCTTCACCGCGCCCAGCTCGTCGAGGTCGCGGGAGAGCGTCGCCTGGGTGACGCTCAGCCCGTCGTCCGCGAGCAGTTTGGCCAGCTGGCTCTGGGAGCGGACCGGCTGCCGGTTCAGGATGTCCACGATCCGGCGGTGGCGGGCGGTGCGGGTCTGGGGAACGGAAGGACCGCCCCCGCTGTCTCCCCCGGCCACCGACGGGGGTGCCCCCGCCCGGGGGGACCCCCACTGCTCGTTGTCCTGCGCCTGGCTCATCGTCGTCTCATTCCCCGGTTCGTCCGTCCCCGTTCGCTGCATCGAGGATGCCGGGCAGGGCCTCGACGAACGCGTCCGCCTCGGCCTCGGTCAGCACGTACGGGGGCATGAGCCGTACGACGTCGGGGGCGGGCGCGTTGACCAGGAAGCCGGCGTCCTGGGCCGCCTGCTGTACCTGCGGTGCGTACGGCCCGGTCAGCACGATACCCAGGAGAAGGCCCTCGCCACGGACATGGCAGACCAGCGGGTGGCCCTCGCCGCCGCCGAGGCCCTCGATTCCGGAGCGCAGCCGCTCGCCCCGGGCCTTGACCCGGTCGAGGAGTCCGTCGGCGGCGATGGTGTCGAGGACGGCGAGGCCGGCGGCGCAGGCGACGGGGTTCCCGCCGAAGGTGGTGCCGTGCTGGCCGGGTTGCAGGAGGTCCGCGGCCGGCCCGAAGGCGGCCACGGCACCGATCGGCAGGCCGCCGCCCAGCCCCTTCGCGAGTGTGACGAGGTCGGGGTCGACGCCCTCGTGGGCCTGGTGTTCGAACCAGTGGCCGCACCGACCGACGCCGGTCTGCACCTCGTCGAGGACGAGGAGGGTGCCGGTGGCGCGGGTGATCTCCCGGGCGGCCCTGAGGTAGCCGGCGGGCGGTACGACGACGCCGTTCTCGCCCTGGATCGGCTCGATGACGACGAGCGCGGTCTCCTCGGTGACGGCGGCCCGCAGGGCCTCGGCGTCGCCGTACGGGACGTGCGTGACGTCGCCGGGCAGCGGCAGGAACGGGCCCTGCTTCGCGGGCTGCCCGGTGAGCGCGAGGGCTCCCATGGTCCGGCCGTGGAAGCCGCCCCCGGTGGCGACCATGTGGGTCCGCCCGGTCAGCCGGCCGATCTTGAAGGCGGCCTCGATGGCCTCGGCTCCGGAGTTGCAGAAGAAAATCCGGCCGGGGCGGCCGAAGAGCTGGAGCAGCCGCTCGCCGAGGGCGAGGACGGGCTCGGAGGCGTAGAGGTTGGAGACGTGGCCGAGGGTGGAGACCTGGGCGGTCACGGCGGCGACGACCGCGGGGTGGGCGTGGCCGAGGGCGTTGACGGCGATGCCGCCGACGAGGTCGGTGTACTGCTTGCCCTCGGCGTCCCAGACCTGGGCGCCTTCGCCGCGTACGAGGGCCAGGGCGGGCGTGCCGTAGTTGTTCGTCAGCGTGCGCTGCCAGCGGGCCGCGTACTCCTGATTGGCGGTCACGACTGCTTCCCTCCCCGGGTGGTGGACTCCTGCGGGTCCGGCACGACCATCGTGCCGATCCCCTCGTCGGTGAAGATCTCCAGCAGGATCGAGTGCTGGACGCGCCCGTCGATGACCCTGGCGGTGCGCACCCCGTTGCGTACGGCGTGCAGGCAGCCCTCCATCTTGGGGACCATGCCGCTGGAGAGCTCGGGCAGCAGCTTCTCCAGCTGGCTGACGGTGAGCCGGCTGATCACCTCGTCGCTGTGGGGCCAGTCGGCGTACAGGCCCTCGACGTCGGTGAGGACCATCAGCGTCTCGGCTCCGAGTGCGGCGGCGAGCGCGGCGGCGGCGGTGTCGGCGTTGATGTTGTAGACGTGCCCGTCGTCGGCGCTGCGCGCGATGGACGAGATCACGGGGATCCGTCCGTCGGCGAGCAGGGCCTCGATGGCGCCGGTGTCGATGGCGGTGATCTCGCCGACCCGGCCGATGTCCACCTGCTCCCCGTCGATCTCGGGCATGTGCCGGACCGCGGAGATGGTCTGGGCGTCCTCGCCGGTCATGCCGACGGCGAACGGGCCGTGCTGGTTGAGCAGGCCCACCAGCTCGCGCTGGACCCGGCCGGCGAGCACCATCCGGACGACGTCCATGGCCTCCGGGGTGGTCACGCGCAGGCCGGCCTTGAACTCGCTGACCAGGCCTTCCTTGTCGAGCTGGGCGTTGATCTGGGGGCCGCCGCCGTGCACGACGACCGGGCGGAGCCCGGCGTGCCGGAGGAAGACCACGTCCTGCGCGAAGGCGGCTTTGAGCTCGTCGTTCACCATGGCGTTGCCGCCGAACTTGATGACGACGGTCTTGCCGTGGTGGCGGGTCAGCCAGGGCAGCGCTTCGATGAGGATCTGCGCCTTCGGGAGGGCGGTGTGCTTCCGCGCGGTGCCGGTCATGAGCTGTACGCGCTGTTCTCGTGGACGTACTCGGCGGTCAGGTCGTTGGTCCAGATCACGGCGGACTCGCTGCCGCTGCACAGGTCCGCGGTGATGCGCACCTCGCGGTCCTTCATGCTGACCAGGTCGCGGTCCTCGCCGACGGAGCCGTTCCTGCAGACCCACACGCCGTTGATGGCAACGCCCAGGCGGTCCGGGTCGAAGGCGGCCCCGGTGGTGCCGATGGCGGAGAGGACCCGGCCCCAGTTGGGGTCCTCGCCGTGGATGGCGCACTTGAGGAGGTTGTTGCGGGCGATGGACCGGCCGACCTCGACGGCGTCGGCCTCGCTGGCCGCGCCGACGACCTCGATCCGGATGTCCTTGCTCGCGCCCTCGGCGTCGCCGATGAGCCGGCGGGCGAGGTCGTCGCAGACGGTCCGCACGGCCTCCGCGAAGTCCTCGTAGGCCGGCACTTCGCCGGACGCGCCGGAGGCCAGCAGCAGCACGGTGTCGTTGGTGGACATGCAGCCGTCGGAGTCGACCCGGTCGAAGGTGGTGCGGGTGGCGGAGCGCAGGGCCCGGTCCAGGGTGGCGCTGTCCAGGTCGGCGTCGGTGGTGAGGACGACGAGCATGGTGGCGAGGCCGGGGGCGAGCATGCCGGCGCCCTTGGCCATGCCGCCGACGGTCCAGCCGTCCCGCGTCACGGCGGCGGTCTTGTGGACGGTGTCGGTGGTCTTGATGGCGATGGCGGCGGCCTCGCCGCCGTCCGCGGAGAGGGCCGCGACGGCGGTGTCCACGCCGGGCAGCAGCCGGTCCATGGGGAGCAGGACGCCGATCAGGCCGGTGGAGGCGACGGCCACCTCGCCGGCGTTGTGCTCGCCGCCGAGGGCCTGGGCGACCTTCTCGGCCGTGGCGTGGGTGTCCTGGAAGCCCTTGGGGCCGGTGCAGGCGTTGGCGCCGCCGGAGTTGAGGACGACCGCGCTGACGGCGCCGCCGCGCAGGACCTGCTCGGACCACCGGACGGGGGCGGCCTTGACGCGGTTCGAGGTGAAGACGCCAGCCGCGGCCAGGCGGGGCCCGTTGTTGACCACGAGGGCCAGGTCCGGGTTGCCGTTCTCCTTGATTCCCGCGGCGATGCCCGCCGCGGTGAATCCCTGTGCTGCCGTGACCGTCACTGCGTCTCCTCGTTCGCTTCTTCCGTCGTCGTCCGCAGCCCGGGGGCTGCGCATGGGGCGCTCGGTACGGCGCTCACGGTGCGACTCCGATCGTGGACAGGCCGAGGCTCTCGTGGAGCCCGAGGGCGATGTTCATGCTCTGGACGGCGCCGCCGGCGGTGCCCTTGGTGAGGTTGTCGATGGCGCTGATCGCGATGATCCGCTGCGCGGCCGCGTCGTGGGCGACCTGGATCTGAACGGCGTTGGAACCGTAGACGGATGCCGTGGCCGGCCACTGGCCCTCGGGCAGCAGGTGGACGAAGGGCTCGTCCGCGTACGCCTTCTCGTACGCGGCGCGCACCGCCTCGGCGGTGGTGCCGGGAAGGGCCTTCGCCGAGCAGGTGGCGAGGATGCCCCGGGACATGGGCGCGAGGGTGGGCGTGAAGGAGACGGAGACGCGCTGCCCGGCGACCTGGGACAGGTTCTGCACCATCTCGGGGGTGTGCCGGTGGACGCCGCCCACACCGTACGGGCTCACCGACCCCATGACCTCGGAGCCGAGCAGGTGCGGCTTGAGGGCCTTGCCGGCGCCGGAGGTGCCGGTGGCGGCGACGATCACCGCTTCCGGCTCGGCGAGCCGGTCGGCGTAGGCCGGGTAGAGGGCGAGGGAGACGGCGGTGGGGAAGCACCCGGGGACCGCGATGCGCTGGGAGCCCTCCAGCGCGGCGCGGCCGCCGGGCAGCTCGGGCAGCCCGTAGGGCCAGCTGCCGGCGTGGGGGGCTCCGTAGAACCTGTCCCAGTCGGCGGAGTCCTTCAGCCGGTGGTCGGCGCCCATGTCGACGACGAGCACGTCGGGGCCGAGCTCGGCGGCGACGGCGGCGGACTGCCCGTGGGGCAGGGCCAGGAAAACGACGTCGTGGCCGGCGAGGACCTCGGGGGTGGTCGGCTCCAGGGTGCGTCCGGCGAGCGGGAGCAGGTGCGGCTGAAGGGAGCCGAACCGCTGGCCGGCGTTGGAGTTGCCGGTGAGCGCGCCGATCTCCACCTCGGGGTGGGCCAGGAGCAGGCGCAGGAGCTCACCGCCCGCGTATCCGCTCGCTCCGGCCACTGCTGCACGTACCACCATCGGACCCTCCTCTTGGATGGCATGACTATACGTAGCGCCGCACTTTTATGCAATGCTGCGCGTTCCGCCTGCGCTGGCCGCACCCCGCTGACCTGCGGCTGCCCGGGGCGGCGGCCCGGGGAGCATGTCAGGCGCAGGTGACGGCACGGCGAATCGCGTCGAGCGAGCGCGCCACGTCCTCCTCGGTGGTCGACCAGTTGCTCACGGAGATCCGCATGACCCGCCGGCCGTGCCAGGTGGAGCCGCTGATCCAGGTGTCGCCCTCGTCGAGCAGCCGGGTGAGGACCCGGTCGGTGCGGGCGTCGCTGCCGAACCCGGCGCAGACCTGGGTGAACACCACCTCGTTGAGGACGGTCGCGCCGTCGATCCCGGCGATGCCGTCGGCGAAGGCGCGGGCGTGCCGGCACAGCCGGTCGACGAGATCGGCGACCCCCGACCGGCCGAGGGACCTGAGGACGGCCCACACGGGGAAGGCCCGGCCGCGCCGGGAGAGCTCGGGGACCTTGTCGACGGGGTCGCCCTGCTCGTCGTGGATGAGGTAGTCGCCGCGCTGGCCCATCGCCGCCCGGAGCGCGGACGGGTCGCGCACGATGGCGAGCCCGCAGTCGTAGGGGACGTTCAGGGTCTTGTGGGCGTCCGTCGCCCAGGAGTCGGCGGACGCGCAGCCGGCCGTCAGGTGCGCGTGCGCCGGTGAAGCCGCCGCCCACAGCCCGAAGGCGCCGTCGACGTGCACCCAGGCGTCCGCCTCGCGTGCGGCGCGGATCGCGGCGGGGAAGGGGTCGAAGGCGCCGGAGTGGATGTCCCCGGCCTGGAGGACCACGATCGTCGGGCCCGGCCCGCCCGCGGCCAGGGTGCGGCGCAGTGCGTCGGGCACGATGCGCCCCTGGTCGTCCGCCCGCACGGTTTCGGGTTCACCGAGTCCCAGGTAGCGCAGCGCCAGGTCGACGGCGATGTGGCGGTCGGCGCCGGCGAGGACGCGGACGGGCGGGCCCCCGGCGAGCCCGTCGCGGGCGGCGTTCCAGCCGGCGCTCCGCAGCACCGTGTCCCGGCCGGCGGCGAGGCAGGTGAAGTTCGCGGTGGTGGCGCCGGTGGTGAAGCCGACGGCGCTGCGCCCGGGCAGGCCGAGCAGGTCGAGCAGCCACGCGCTCGCGATGTCCTCGGCCGCCGCGTAGGCGGGCGAGGCGGCACGCATCACGCAGTTCTGGTCCCAGGCGCTGACCAGCCAGTCCGCGGCCAGCGCGGCCGGTTCGGTGCCGCCCACCACGAAGCCGTGGAAGCGGCCGCTGGGGAACGCGGTCAGGCCCGGCTCACAGGCGGCGGCCATCAGGTCGACGACGTCGGCGGGCACGCCGGGGCCTTCGGGCAGCTCGGCACCGAGCGCCCGCACGATCTGGTCGACCGAGGCACGGGCGGGCACCCGCCGCTCGGACAGGCTCGCCAGCCAGTGCACGGCATGGCCGTGTGCCCGCCGGAGCGCGGCCTCGCGCGCGTCCATAGTCGGACTATGGAACGGCCGCCGCCGGCCTGCAAGCCGCGCCCGGGGCCGGCCGCCGGTCGGGCCGGCCGTCAGGTCAGGGGGTGGCGGACCCAGACGTTCGGTTCGACGTACGCCGCGTAGCCCTGGACCGGGTCGCAGTGGACCGGGGTGAGGGCCCCGGGCACGTGGACCGGGCCGGCCGTGTCGAAGGGCAGGCCCGTCCAGGCGCGCCACTCGTCCAGGGAGCCGGTGACGGTCATCGACAGCGGCGCGATCGAGTCGATCACCGCGCCGGCGCGGACGTGGACGCGCAGCCACGGGTCGTGGGGCAGGCCGTCCTCGCGGGTGCGGTACGCGTACTCCTGGATCGGGGTATCGGGCTCGGCCGGCTTGCCGCTGGGCCGGACCGGGGCCACCACCTCGGCGAAGCCGCGCGCCCGGGCGTTGTCCCGCATCGCGGCCAGCATCCGCCCGGACAGGCCCTCGCCCTGCCGGCCGGTGTCGACGCTGATCTCGATGGCGCTCACCGTGTCGGGCGCGATCCCGCGCCGCAGGTCGGAGAAGGCCCACATGAGGACCTGGTCCCAGCCGCGGGCCGGCAGCACCCCGTCCCGGCCCGGCGCGTGCAGCGCGAACGGCACGCTGAACCCGCGGGCGACCACTGCGTCGCCGTCCGTGGCGACCAGCACGTACTCGGGCAGCTCCGACACGATCCGGGGGTACAGCAGCCAGGCGAGCGAGTCGTTGCCCGAGAACTCGGGCCACGAGTCCTCCATGTCGTACAGCCGCTCGGCGAGTTCGGGGCGCTCGGCGATCGCGGTGATCTCTATTCCGTTCATGCGCGCAGGCTAGAGGCGTTGCGGCGGTGCCTCCACCGGATTACGCGGGGGCCTGGAGCGACAGGTGCCAGTGCCCCGACCAGCCGGTCAGGGTGACGGTGGACAGCGGGCGGACGTCCACGTTCCAGTACGTCTGCGGGGCGGCCCGCAGCGCGTAGACCAGGGCCGCCCGGACCACCGAGGGCTCCGCGACCGCGACGATCGCACCCCCGTCGTCGGCGGGCCGGGTGTCGAGCCAGCCGCCGATGCGGGAGATGAAGGCGAGGAGGGATTCGCCGCCGTGCGGGGTGGCGAGCGGGTCGGTGAGCCAGAGTTCCACGGCGCCGGGTTCGCGGGCGGCGACCTCGGCCAGGGTCAGGCCCCGCCAGCGGCCCATGTCGCACTCGCGCAGCGCGGGTTGGGCGAGCGGCGCGTACCCGAGGGCCCGGCCGGTGGCCCGGCTGCGCGGGCCGGGCGAGCAGTAGCGCAGTCCGGCGGCGCCCAGGGGCACCAGCCCGTGCGCGGCGTCGGTCAGGGCGCGCCAGCCCTCGTCGTCCAGCGGGCGGTCGTCGTCGAAGCGCTCGGCGAGCAGCGAGGAGCCACGGGCTGCGGCGACGAGCGAGACCCGAACGTTCATGCGGCGATGGTGGGCCGCGGGCGGCACGGGGTCAAGCGTCCGGACCGACGGCTGCTGCCCGCTCCTCCCCGAGCCCGCTGCGCAGCCGCTGGACGGCTTCGCCGAGTTCCGCCGCGCCCGAGACCCCGGCGAAGCTCAACCGCACGTACGGACCCGGCGGTTCCGCGCAGAAGTACGGGCGTCCGGGCGTGACCGCGACGCCGGCGCGCAGGGCGGCGGCCGTGAAGGCGGAGTCGTCGCCCTCCCCGCCTGGCCGGGCCCACAGCTGGAAGCCGCCGGAGGGGAGACGGTCCAGCCTCAGCCCGGGCAGTCCGCGGCGCAGCGCGCCGGCCAGCACGTCGCGCCGGTGCCGCAGCTCGGCGGCGACCGTGCGCAGGTGGCGCGGCCAGGCGGGGGCGCCGACGAGTTCGAGGGCGGCCTCCTGGAGCGGGCGGGGCACGAAGAAGCTGTCCACGACCTGGATGGCCCGCAATCGGTCCAGGACGGGGCCGCGGGCGGCGAGCGCGCCCACCCGCAGGCTCGGCGAGGTGATCTTGGTCAGCGACCGGACGTGCACCACGGCCCCGTCGCGGTCCTCGGCGGCCAGGGTCGGGGGCAGGGGCGGGGCGTCCTCGTGGCCGAGGGCGCGGGCGTAGTCGTCCTCCACGACGAACGCCCCGGCCTCCCGCGCGATCCGCAGCACCTCGGCGCGCCGTTCGGGGGCCAGCACCGCGCCGGTGGGGTTCTGGAAGAGCGGCTGGCATACGAACACCCGGGCCCCGGTGGCTTCGAAGGCGGCGGCCAGCAGTTCCGTCCGGACCCCGTCGGTGTCGACGGGGACGGGCACGGGCCTGCACCCGGAGGCGCGGGCGATGGACAGCAGCCCGGGGTAGGTCGGCGACTCGACGAGGATCGGCGCACCCGGCGGGGCCAGCGCCCGCACGGCGGTGGTCAGCGCGCTCTGCCCGCCCGCGGTGACCAGTACGTCGGCGGCGGCGACGGAGCCGCCGATCTCGCGGGCGAACCAGTCGCGCAGCTCGGGCAGCCCCTCCACGGGGGGCCTCCCCCAGGCGCCGGGGCGGCGGCCGGCGCGGGCCAGGGCGGCGGCCATGGCCCGCTCGGGCTGGAGCGAGGGATGCAGGTAGCCGCCGTTGAGCTCGATGACCCCGGTCGGCGGGGCCGCGAGGGAGGCGAGCACCCCGGAGGCGTCCACCGAGCGGGGGACCACCTCCCCGGCGCCCTCCGCGCTGAGGGCCACCTCCTGCCAGGAGGTGTCACCGGGCACGGGTTCGGCCGTACGGGGGCCGGCCCGGTAGGCGCCGGCGCCGGGCCGGGTGACCACGAGGCCCTCGGCGGCGAGCCGGGCGAGGGCGCGGGAGACGGTGACAGGGCTGACCCGGAAGCGCTCCACCAGGGCCCGGCTCGACGGCAGCTTTCCACCCACCGAGTAGCGGTCCAGCTCGGAACGCAGCATGTCCGCCAGTTCCGCCACACTGCTACGCTCGTACATGAGAGCACAGAATAGCGCTACCGCCCCCCACTCGATAGCGGCCGGAGCGCCGGACAGCACCACGGCAGGGACTCCGGCCGACGCTCCGGCGGGCGTCCGGGCCCGCCCGACGACCGGCACCCAGGCCCGCCCGACGACCGGGACCGCAGGCAGCCCCAGGGGCGGCACCGCGGTCGGCACCGCGCTCGCCTCCCTCGGCGTCGTCGCCTTCTCCCTGACCTTCCCCGCCACGGCCTGGGGCCTTGAGGGCTTCGGCCCCTGGAGCTTCGTCTCGGTGCGCAGCGTGCTCGCCGCGCTGATCGCGGGGGTCTTCCTGCTGGCCGGGCGGGTCCCGCTGCCCGCCCGCGAGCACTGGGCCGGGCTGGCGGTGGTCGTGGCGGGCGTGGTCGTCGGCTTTCCGCTGCTCACCACCCTGGCGCTGACCACCTCCACCACCTCGCACGCCGCCGTCGTGGTCGGGCTGCTGCCGCTCACCACGGCGGTCCTGTCGGCCCTGCGCACCGGCGTGCGCCCCTCGCGCCGGTTCTGGGCCGCGGCCGTCGCCGGGGCCGCCGTCGTCCTCGCCTTCACCCTGGCCGAGAGCGGCGGCTCGCTCTCGGCCGGCGACGGGTTCCTGTTCGGGGCACTGCTGGCCTGCGCGGCCGGATACACCGAGGGCGGGCGGCTGGCCCGCGCCATGCCGGGGTGGCAGGTCATCGGCTGGGCGCTGGTGCTGGCCCTCCCGCTCACCCTCGCCGGTTCCGCGCTGGGGCTGGCGTACGAGCCGGTGCGGCTGACCGCCCACGGGCTCGCCGGGCTGGCGTGGGCGGCCGCGGGCTCCACCTTCCTGGGCCTGTACGTCTGGTACCGGGGCATGGCGGAGATCGGTGCCCCGCGGGCCAGCCAGCTCCAGTTGGCCCAGCCGCTGCTGACGCTGGTGTGGTCGGTGGCCCTGCTGGGCGAGCGGCTGTCGCCCGCCGCTCCGGCGGCCGCCTGCGCGGTGCTGGTCTGCATTGCCCTCACCCAGCGGGCTTAATCCGGACTATTCGCCGTAAACTGGCGTCACCGGATCCAGACCGCCTCCGAGGAGGTCAGCTTATGCGCGCAACCGAAGGCGACCAGCTGGTGCAGCACGGCAGAGTCGTGGGGCAGCACGACAAGGTCGGCGAGATCACTCAGGTACTGGGCGAAAACGGCAGCCCGCCCTACCGGGTCCGTTTCCCCGACGGCCACGAAGCCCTGATGTCCCCGGGCCCCGACTGCGTGGTGAAGCACCCGGAGGAGCCCCGGCACTGACGCGGCACCCGGCGGCCCGGCGCCTCAGCGGGGCGGCACCGCCGTCGGGTAGTGGTCGGCGACGACCCTGGCCATCGCTCCATTGGGGTCCGCGGCCACCTGCTTCGCCGAGAAGTAGGCATGGCCGCGGACCTCGGCGTACCGGCGCGCGAAGGCCAGGTGCCGGGACAGCTCGGCCGGGTCGCGCCAGGCGGCGGTCGCGCTGTCGGCGGCGCAGCGGTACAGCGCCTCCCCGATGTACAGGTCGACGTCCGTCCCCGCGACGGTCTGCGCCCACCACGGGACGAGCTTCGCGTAGTCGGCCGTCGGATGGCCGATGTGCCAGTACACCTGCGGCACGACGTAGTCGATCCAGCCCTCCCGCACCCACTTGCGGGTGTCGGCGTACAGGTCGTCGTACGCGGCGAGGGACCGGGTGTCCGAGCCGAGCGGATCCCGGTCCCGGTTGCGCCAGACCGCGAACGGGCTGATGCCGAACCGGGCCGAGGGACGCACCGACCGCACCCGCTCCGACATCTCCCGGACCAGGGTGTCGATGTTGTAGCGGCGCCAGTCGGCGCGCGTGGCGAAGCCCGAGCCGTGGCGCGCGTAGGCGTCGTCGTCGTCGAAGTACTCCCCCGCGACGGGGTACGGGTAGAAGTAGTCGTCCCAGTGCACCCCGTCCAGCGCGTAGCGGGAGACGGCGTCGAGCATGGCCTGCTGCACGAAGGCGCGCACCTCGGGGAGGCCGGGGTTGTAGTACAGCTTGCCGCCGTACGGGACCGTCCAGCCGGGATTGCGGCGCGCCGGGTGCGAGGACGCGAGACGCGTGGGGTCGGTGTGGTTGTTGGCGACCCGGTACGGGTTGAACCAGGCGTGCAGTTCGAGCCCCCGGGCATGGGCGTCGACGACGGCGGTGCCGAGCGGGTCCCAGCCGGGGTCGGCGCCCTGCCGGCCCGTCAGCCACTGCGACCAGGGCTCCCGGGCGGCGGGCCACATCGCATCGGCGGTGGGCCGGACCTGGAGGAACACCGCGTTCAGGCGGTGCTCGACGGCGGCGTCGAAGAGGGCGGTCAGCTCGTCGCGCTGTTCCCCCGCGTCCAGCCCGGCCGCGGAGGGCCAGTCGATGTTCTCCACAGAGGCGATCCACATACCGCGGAACTCCGCGGCGCCCTTCCGCCGGGAGTCCCGCCGGTCCGCCGGTCCGGGAGCCGCCCCGGCCCCCTCCGACCGGGCGGCCGCACGTGCCGCCGGCGGCCGGCCCCGCACCGGCTCCGCCGCTTCCGCCGCCTGCGCCGGGCCCGCCGCTGCGGCGGCGAACGCCCCCGCAGCCCCCGCCAGCAGCCCCCGCCGTCCGATGTACGTCATGTGACGACTCCGTTCCGTTGCGTGACATCGCCTGTCTGCGCCCAGCATGCCCGCCCCGGCCCGTCATCACCGGCAAGATCGGGGGTAACGTCGGGGGGCGTGGCGGGCGCCGGATTGCAGTGACAACTGACGACAACGGGGGACCCGCCGACGACGGAGCAGCGAAAGGCACGAAGTGACTGACCTCCCTTCCGACATCACACGGGTCGGCGTAGTGGGCTGTGGCCAGATGGGTGCCGGCATCGCCGAGGTGTGCGCCCGCAGCGGTCTCGAGGTGAAGGTCGCCGAGACCACGGGCGAGGCCCTGGAACTCGGGCGGACCCGGCTGCAGAACTCCCTGACCAAGGCCGCCGCCCGCGGCAAGATCAGCGAGGAGGAGCGGGACGCCACCCTGGCCCGCCTCAGCTTCACCACCGATCTCGGCGAGTTCGCCGACCGCGACCTCGTCATCGAGGCGGTCGTCGAGAACGAGCAGGTCAAGACGGAGATCTTCCAGGTCCTGGACCAGGTGATCACCCGCCCGGACGCCATCCTCGCCTCGAACACCTCGTCGATCCCGCTGGTCAAGCTGGCCGTGGCGACCTCCCGGCCCGACCAGGTCATCGGGATCCACTTCTTCAACCCGGCCCCGGTGCAGAAGCTCGTCGAACTGATCCCGGCGCTGACCACGGGCGAGGAGACCATCAAGCGGGCCGAGGGCCTGGTGCAGAGCGTCCTCGGCAAGCACGCGATCCGCGCCCAGGACCGGTCCGGCTTCGTGGTCAACGCCCTGCTGGTCCCGTACCTGCTGTCCGCGATCCGGATGTTCGAGTCCGGCATCGCGAGCCGCGAGGACATCGACAACGGCATGGAGTTCGGCTGCGCCCACCCGATGGGCCCGCTCAAGCTCTCCGATCTGATCGGCCTGGACACCATCGCCTCGATCGCCGACTCGATGTACTCGGAGTTCAAGGAGCCCCTGTACGCCGCTCCCCCGCTGCTCCAGCGCATGGTCGACGCGGGCCGCCTCGGCCGAAAGACCGGCTCGGGCTTCTACGCCTACGCCTGAGCCGCCCGGCCGCCGGGTCCGGCGGCAGTGTGAGAAGCACCTCGGTCGTCCTCGCGGCGGCCGAGGTACCGCTAGGGTCCTGCGGTGAAGATGTCCCTCCCCCACCGCGCCGGGCGGTCGTCCGCCGCTGCCCGCCCCGCGGACGCGGCTCCGGCCCCGGCCGCCGCACCAGGCCCCCGGCTCGGCTGGCTGGACGCGCTGCGCGGCGTCGCCGCCCTGATCGTGGCCCTCCACCACTTCGACGTCCTGCGCATGCTCCCCTTCGGGAAGGCCGTCACGCAGAACGTCGACCTGGGCCTGTTCGGCGTCATGCTCTTCTTCATCGTCAGCGGCTACATCATTCCGGCCTCGCTGGAGCGCCGCGGCGACGTCCGGGCCTTCTGGATCGGGCGGATCTTCCGGATCTACCCGGCCCTGGTGGCCGCCCTGGCCGTCTCGATCATGATGCTGCCGGAGGGCGACGGCTCGGTGGCGCTGCTGCGCACCGGCGACGACCCGGCCTCGCTGGTCGCGAACGGCCTGATGCTCCAGGACATGCTCGGGGTCGTCAACAGCATGAACGTCACCTGGACGCTCTGCTACGAGATGATCTTCTACTTCTTCGTGACCGCCCTGTTCACCCGCGGGCTGCACCGGCACAGCGGCACGATCGCGGTGGCCTGCGCCACCGCGGCCCTGGCGGTCGGCACGGCCGTCGGCTCCCGGCTCCTGACGGACGGCCCCGTCTCCACCCGGCTGCTCCTGCTCATCGTCACGCCGATCGCGCTCGTCGGCCTCGCCGGGGTGCTCAGCGGCAGGCGGTGGCCGACCGGCGCGGGCGCCGCGCTGCTCGCCGGGACCGGCCTGGTGCTGAGCACGCTGAACAGCCGGGCCCCGTGGTTCGAGACCTGGATGATCTTCGCGACGATGTTCGCCGGCACGGCGGTGTACCGGGCGCAGCACGGCCGCCCCGGCCGCACCCGCACCCTGTCGCTGCTCTCCTGCGGATTCGTGGTCGTCGCGGGCGTGCTCGTCGGATGGCTGTACAACCGGGGAGGCTACGAGCACCACACCTGGACCTCGGGCTGGAGGGCCTGGTCCTTCTCCTGCCTGGCGGCGTGGGCCGTGTTCGGGCTCGGGTTCCTGCTGCGGGGGCGCCGCTTCCCGCGGGTGCTGACCTGGCTGGGCGCGATCAGCTTCTCGGTGTACCTGCTGCACTTCCCGCTGCTGCGCACGATCGGCCCCCTGGTCGGGGTGCCGCCGCAGCCCTCGTCGGCGCTCGGCCGCCTCGCCTGGACCGCGGTCTTCCTCGCGGTGGTGCTGGCTGCGAGCCATCTGCTGTACCGCCTGGTCGAGCTGCCGATGCAGAACCTCGGCCGGCGCGTCCAGCGGGCGGCCGACCGGCGGTGGCCGCGCACCCCGGCCGGCACGCCGGGCGGACTGGTTCCTCCCCAGCGGGCCGCCGGGGAGGAACCGGCCCGGGTGGCCGCCGCCGGGGAGGAGTCGGCCGCGCCGGCCCGGATGGCCGCCGCCGGGCGGGACGGCGGCTAGCCGAGGCGCAGGTGGTGCAGGAGGAGCAGCCCGGCCGCCGTGTTCGCGGCCGGGACCTCGCCTCGGGCGATCATCTCCGGCACGAGCTTCAACGGCACCCAGTCCCGCCGCGAGGATTCGAAGTCGTCCTCGGGATGGCCGACGTACGTGGCCCCCTCCGCCCAGAAGAGGTGGTGGCGGGCGTCGGTCAGCCCATTGGAGGGCTCCACGGTCATCAGGTGGCGCAGCGGGCCGGGCCGCCAGCCCGACTCCTCCTCCATCTCCCGGGCCGCCGCGCCCGCGAGGTCCTCGCCGTCCTCGACCACGCCCGCGGGCAGTTCCCAGCCCCAGCTGTCGGTGATGAAGCGGTGCCGCCACAACAGCAGTACCTCGTCGGCCCCGTTGACGGCGGTGGCGGCGGCGACCGGCCGCTGCCGGATCACGAAGTGGTCCAGGTGCCGGCCGTCGGGAAGTTCCACATCGGCGAGGTTCACGTCGAACCAGCGGTTCTTGTACACGGTCTGCTCACTCAGGTTCGTCCACTGCACGGTTCTGCCACCTTCCGGATCGTCGGTGGCAACATGGCAGCAGCCGCACCGGTCACAGCGGAACGCGCAGCGCCCCGTCGATGAGCCGGGCCGTCTCCTCGGCGCCCGGGCAGCCGCTGCTCAGCAGCTGCTCGCGGACGGCCCGCAGCCGGTCCCGCAGCCGCAGCGACTCCATCCCCTTGGCCCGCTCGGCCATTTCCGCGGCCGTCGCCACCGCCCCGTCCGCCTCCCCCTGGCGCAGCTGGATCTCGCACAGCATCGCCAGCCGGTGGACCCGGCCGCGGTCGTGGGCGGGGGTGCCGACCGCGGCGGCCGCCTGCTCGTGCGCGGCGTCGAGGTCCCCGAGGCTCAGCAGGGCCTCGGCCACCTGTACGTTGACCAGCCCGGGCTGGACGTACCCGGTCTCGTCCGGCTCCGAGCCGGGCCGGATCCGCTCGGCGGCCGCCTCGGCGTGCCGGATGCAGGCCAACGCGGAGGCCGGGTCGCCGAGTTGGGCGTACGCCTTGGCCTGCATCGCGTACAGGTCGGCGGTCAGGGCCGGGGTCGTGTCGCGGCTCGCGGAGCGCAGGGCGGCCTCGGCGAAGGCGACGGCCTGGCGGTGCTCGCGCAGGTGCAGGGACTGGTTGACGAGCAGCGCGATGACGTACGCGCCGAGGCCCCGGTCTCCGCTGGCCTTGGCCAGCCGCAGCGCCTGGTGGAAATAGCGCTGGGCGAGTCCGTGGGCGTCCGAGTCGTACGCGCAGATCCCCGCGACGGCGACCAGGGATCCGGCGGCCCGGTGCAGCCCGCGGCCCAGCGCGTCGGGGTAACCGCCGCGCAGCATGGGCGCGGTCTCGCTGCCGAGGAAGCGGACGATGCGGGCCCGGGTGGCGACCCCGCCCGCCCGGCGGTACATGAGCTCGTAGTGGGCGCGGGCGGCCCGCAGGATCTCGATGTGCTCCGGCCCGATCCGCAGGGGGCCGTCGCGGGAGACGTCGGCGTCCTCGGGCGGGTTCTCCCACTCCCAGACGGGGATCACCGCGGGTGTGCCGGTGACCGCCTCGGTGGTGAGCAGCGGGAAGCGCCCCTGCTGGTCGGAGCGCCACAGGGCGGCGGCCCGGTCGACGAAGCCCTGGAGCGGGGAGGAGTGGGGGGCGGCGGGCTGGCCGGGCACCCCGAACCCGACGTCGTCCAGGGAGACCGGGCGGCGGAGCCGGCCGCCGAGCACCTCGCAGATCAGGTCGGGGACCTGGCCGCGGGGCCGCTGTCCCTTCAACCAGCGGGTGACGGCGGTGTGTTCGTAGCGCAGGGCCAGCCCGCGGGACCGGCCCGCCTGGTTCACGTGCGCGGCGAGTCCGGCGTGGGACATGCCCGCCTCGGCGAGGAGGGCGTCGAGCAGGGCGTTGGGCTGCATGGGCCCCTCCAAGGGCTCGTCGGTTTCAGGCTAGTGGGTGCGGGGTTCACACGGGGTGTGAAACGAGTACGCGCATAAATGCGATACGCACTCTGCCGCCGGAGGCCCCGGGAGCGGTTCACTGAAGAGCCTCGCCAAAGAGGCAGTCCGGGTCGTCGGCTCCCCCTCGTACAGTGCGACGACCCGCACCGCGCCGCCCGTCGTGCTGTCTGCCCGACACTCCACGGCAGGCGGGCGGCGCGCCTCGGCTCCGCCGGCGCCCGGTTGGTCACCGGGTCGCGGCAGGGGCCGGGAGGAACGCGCGCCGGGCCCTCCCACCGGGGCCCGGTGTGCGGTTCCGGTTGCCGTCCCGGTACGGGGTTCGGGTGCAGCGGTCGTTCAGGCGCAGCGGTCGCTGCGGAGGACCAGCAGGGCGACATCGTCGGTGAGCCGCCCGCCGGTGTGGCGCAGCAGTGCGGTGTGCACGCCCGCGACCAGCCGCGCGGGGGTGGGCGCCGGATGCCGGGCCAGGATCCCGGCCAGGACGCGGGGCAGCGGGAAGAACCGGCCGGCGGCGTCGCGGGCGTCCTCGGCGCCGTCGGTGTGCAGGAACAGGAGGTCGCCGGGCCGCAGTTGGCCGCAGTCCCCCGCCACCAGCCCGTCGGGCACGGGCACCACCCCGAGCGGCGGCAGGGGCTCGCCCCCGTCGAGCACCCGCACCCCCTCCGCGGCGGGTGCCCCGGCCGCTTCCCCTCCCACCGCCGGCCGGGGCGCCCGCCCTCTCCCCGTCCGGGGTGCGGCCCCGCCCGGCCCCGCCGGCGGGTGCGGGGCGGGTCCGGGCAGTGCCACCCGTTTCCGGGGCGGTGCGGCGGCGTACGGGGCGGCTGCGCAGGCCTCCAGCGGCTCGTCCGGCCGGCGCAGCAGAACGGGCCACGGGTGGCCGCAGTTGAGGGCGGTCACGGCGCCGTCCCGCCCGATCTCCAGCAGCAGCACCGTCACGAACTCCTCGGCGGAGGGGGATTCCGGCTCGGCCGGGCAGGCGGACGGGTGTTCCGCCCGGGCCCGTTCGCGTACGTGCCGCCCGAGCGCCCGCTCCATGCGCCGCAGCACCCCGGCCAGCGAGGCCTCGTCGTAGGCCGCCTCCCGGAACGCGCCCAGCACCGCCGCCGCGGCCGCCAGCGCCGGCAGGCCGTGTCCGCGTACGTCCCCGATGACGGCCCGCACCCCGTACGCGGTCGGCACGGCCTCGTACAGGTCGCCGCCGACGGCCGCGCCCCGGCTGGCCGACAGTTGCGCCGCCGCCACCGCGAGGCCTTCGATCCGGCCCGGCAGGGGCCGCAGCAGCGCCCGCTGGGCGGCGCCCGCGATCTCCTGGGAGCGTCTGAGCCGGGCCTTCAGGCCGCGCCGCACGTGCAGGGCGCACCCGGCGGCGAGGAGCAGGAAGGCGGCGCAGCTGGCGAGGCCGGCCCACAGCGGCCGCCCGGGCGTGGACAGCTCCCAGGACACCGCGGCGCCGCCCCATGCAAGGACACCCGCCCGGCGCAGCTGGGGCATCTCCCCACGCGTGATCATCCCTGGGACTCCCGTGTCCGGCCCTGGGCACCCGGCCGCCTCGATTCTGGCGACCCGGCCCGCCCCGGGATTCGGCCGAGGAGTGTTCTCACCCGAATGAGTGAGGGGCGCATCCGGTGCTCCGGATACGCCCCTCACCTGGCCCTACGCCTGCGGGAAGCCGCTACGCGCCGCGCAGCACCGCCCCGGTGCGCTCGGCGGCCAGCGCCACCGCCGCGTCGCGGGCGGCCGTGGACTCCTCGACCGTCAGCGTGCGGTCGGCCGCGCGGAAGCGCAGCGCGTACGCCAGGGACTTCTTGCCCTCGCCGACCTGCTCGCCGGTGAAGACGTCGAACAGCCGCAGCGACTCGAGCAGTTCGCCCGCGCCGTTGCGCAGCGCCGCCTCGACGGCGGACGCCGGGACGGACGCGTCGACGATCAGCGCGACGTCCTGGGTCGCCACCGGGAAGGAGGAGATCCGGGGCGCCGCCACGGCCTTGCCGCCGGCCGCCGCGAGGCGGTCGAGGTCGAGCTCCATCGCGCTGGTGCGGGCCGGCAGGCCCAGCGCCTTCACGACGCGCGGGTGCAGCTCGCCGGCGTGGCCGATGACGTGCTCGACCCCGTCGAGGGTGACGACGAGCTCGGCGCAGCGGCCCGGGTGCCAGGGACCGTACTGGCCCTGGCGGACCACCAGCTGCGCACCGGCCTCGACGGCCAGCGTGCGGGCGGCCTGGACCGCGTCCGCCCAGTCGGCCGGGCGGCCCTTGCCCCACCAGCCGGCCTGCTCGCGCGCTCCGGCCAGCACGACCGCGGCGTACCGCGGCTGGGCCGGCAGGGCGGCGTCGAGCGCGGCGATCTCCTCGTCCGTGGGACGGCGGTCGACGGGCAGCCGCACCGCGAGGCCCGGCCGGTCGCCGGGCCGGAAGACCGAACCGGTCTCGAACAGGGCGAGGTCGTGGCTGCCGCGGCTGTCGTTGCGGCGCAGTGCCTGGAGCAGGCCCGGCAGCAGCGTGGTGCGCAGCGCCGGCTCCTCGTCGGAGAGCGGGTTGACCAGCTTCACGACCCGGCGGGCGGCGTCGTGCGCGGGCAGCTGGAGCTGGTCGAAGACCTGCTCGCCGATGAACGGGTAGTTCAGCGCCTCGACGTAGCCGGCGCCGGCCAGCGCCCGGCCGACCCGGCGGTGCAGCTGCTGGCGGGCGGTCAGGCCGCGGCCGGACGGGACCTGGGGCAGGGTCGACGGGAGGTTGGCGTAGCCCTCCAGCCGGATGACCTCTTCGGCGAGGTCGTTCGGCTCGGCGAGGTCGGACCGCCACGACGGGACGGTGACGACGAGCTCGTCCTGGCCGTAGACGTCGCAGCCGACCTCCTGGAGGCGGCGGACGACGGTCTCGCGGCCGTAGTCCACGCCCGCGACCTTGTCCGGGTGGTCCGCGCGCATCGCGACGGTGCGCGGGGCGCCCGGGGCGACGAGCTCGGTCACGCCGGCCTCGGCGGTGCCGCCGGCGAGCAGCACGAGCAGGTCGACGGTCCGCTGCGCGGCCGCGGAGGCGGCCTGCGGGTCGACGCCGCGCTCGAAGCGCTTGGATGACTCCGAGGAGAGCTTCAGGCGGCGGGCGGTGCGCGAGATGGAGACCGGGTCGAAGTGCGCGGCCTCGATCACGACGTCCGTGGTGCCGGTGACGGCGCCCGTCTCCGGGTCGGCCACGGAGTCCGCGATCTCCGTGTTGGCTCCGCCCATGACGCCGGCGAGGCCGATCGGCCCGCTGTTGTCGGTGATCACCAGGTCCTCGGCGTCGAGGGTGCGCTTGACCCCGTCGAGGGTGGTGAACTTCTCGCCCTGCTCGGCCCGGCGGACGCCGATGGCGCCGTCCAGGCGGGAGCGGTCGTAGGCGTGCAGCGGCTGGCCCAGCTCCAGCATCACGTAGTTCGTGACGTCCACGGCGAGGGAGATCGGGCGCATGCCGGCCTTCTGCAGGCGGCGCTTGAGCCAGATCGGGGAGCGGGCCTCGGGGTCCAGGCCGGTGACGGTGCGCGCGGTGAAGCGGTCGCAGCCGGCCGGGTCCTCGATCTTGACGAGGTAGCCGTACGAGTTCGGCGCGGGCACGTCGATCAGCGCCGGGTCGCGCAGCGGCAGGCCGAACGCGGTGGCGGTCTCGCGGGCGATGCCGCGCATCGACATGCAGTAGCCGCGGTCGGGGGTGACGTCGATGTCCAGGACCTCGTCGACGAGCTCCAGCAGCTCGATGGCGTCGGTGCCGGCCTCGTGCTCCGGCGGCAGCACGATGATGCCGTGCGTGCCGTCGTCGCCCATGCCCAGCTCGTCGCCGGAGCAGATCATGCCGTGCGAGTTCCTGCCGTACGTCTTGCGCGCGGCGATCGCGAAGTCGCCGGGCAGGACCGCGCCGGGCAGCGCCACGACGACCTTGTCGCCCACGGAGAAGTTCCGGGCGCCGCAGACGATCTCCTGGGGCTCGCCGGTGCCGTTGGCCCGGCCGACGTCGACGGTGCAGAAGCGGATGGGCTTCTTGAACTCCGTCAGCTCCTCGATGGTCAGCACCTGGCCGACGGCGAGGGGACCGGTCAGGTCCGCGCCGAGCTGCTCGACGGTCTCGACCTCCAGGCCGGCGTCGATGAGCTTGGCAGCGACGTCTCGACCGGTGGTGCCCGCGGGCAGGTCGACGTACTCCCGCAGCCAAGAAAGCGGGACCCGCATCAGATCTCCATCCCGAACGGCCGGGTGAACCGGACGTCACCCTCGACCATGTCTCGCATGTCTTCCACGTTGTGCCGGAACATCAGCATCCGCTCGATGCCGAAGCCGAAGGCGAACCCGCTGTACTCCTCGGGGTCCACACCGCAGGCGATGAGCACCTTCGGGTTGACCATGCCGCAGCCGCCCAGCTCGATCCAGCCCTCGCTGGAGCAGGTACGGCACGGGCGGTCGGGGTTGCCCACCGAGGCGCCGCGGCACACGTAGCACTGCATGTCCATCTCGGCGGACGGCTCGGTGAACGGGAAGAAGTGCGGGCGCAGGCGGGTCGTGGTCTCCTCGCCGAAGAGCTCCTTGACCATGTGGTCGATGGTGCCCCTGAGGTCGGCCATGGTCAGGCCCTTGTCCACGGCCAGCAGCTCGACCTGGTGGAAGACCGGGGTGTGCGTGGCGTCGAGCTCGTCGGTGCGGTACACGCGGCCCGGGCAGACGATGTAGACGGGCGGCTCGCGGCGCTCCAGCAGCGAGCGCGCCTGCACCGGCGAGGTGTGGGTGCGCAGCACGACGCCGGACTCGTCGCCCTGGACGCCCTCGGGGCCCTGGACGAAGAACGTGTCCTGCATCTGGCGTGCCGGGTGGTCCGGCGTGAAGTTGAGGGCGTCGAAGTTGAACCACTCCGCCTCGGCCTCGGGGCCCTCGGCAACCTCGTAGCCCATGCCGACGAAGACGTCCGCGATGCGGTCCATCAGCGTGGTCAGGGGGTGGCGGGCGCCGGCGGGGACGCGGTCGTACGGCAGCGTGACGTCCACGGCCTCCTCGACCAGTACGCGCTCGTCGCGCTCGGCCTCCAGCTGGGCGAGGCGCTCCGCGTACGCCTTGTTCACGGCGCCGCGGGCCTGGCCCACGCGCTTGCCCGCCTCGGCCTTGGCCTGCGGGGGCAGCGCGCCGATCTCGCGGTTGGCGAGGGCGAGCGGCGAGGTTCCGCCGGCGTGGGCGGTCTTCGCGTGCGCCAGGGCGTCGAGGTCGCCGGCGGCCGCGAAGGCGGCGAGCGCCTCGTCCCGCATGCGCTCGATCTCTTCCGGTTTCAGTGCCTCGACCTCGACAGGGTCGTACGACTTGTTGGGTGCCGACATCTCTTCCCGTACTTCCGATGGGGTGGCTGGAGGTCCCCGCTCGACACAAGGAGCTCGACACAAGGACGCAAAGGTGCCAAAGGACGAGTCTACGGGCCGCGGGGGAGGTGAGGAGCCCGAGGGCCGCCTGGCGAGACGCTCCGCAGTGCTGTTGCTACTGCGCGAGGTACGCGGGCGCGCCGACGGGCAGGATAAATCGGAACTCTGCGCCGCCGCCGGGGCCGCGGCCGACCGTGATGGTGCCGCCGTGGGCTTCCACGATGCCCTTGACGATGTACAGGCCCAGGCCGGTGCCGCCGCGCTTGCTGCCCCGCCAGAAGCGGGTGAAGACGCGGCCCATCGACTCCTCGGGGATTCCGGGGCCCTCATCGGTCACGGTGACGGCGGTTCCCTTCTCGGGCTTGTCTGTGCCACTGGCTCCCGCGGAGCCCGCCAGACTGGTCGGCGATACGTCGATGGTGACGGTTCCCTCGCCGTGGCGCACCGCATTTTCCAGGAGGTTGCCGAGGATCTGGTCGATCTTGTCCGGGTCGGCCCACAGGGCGGGCAGGGAGCGGCTCACACGGACGAGGAACCGGTCGGGGGCCTGTCCGTTCGCGGTGAGGGCCTGGACGTGCCGGCCGACGGCGGTGGCGATGTCGACGGGCTGGCGGCGGACTTCCAGCCGCCCGGAGTCGATGCGGGAGATGTCGAGGAGTTCGGCGATCAGGCGGGTGATGCGGCCGGCGTCGGCGTCGACGGTCTCCAGCATGAGGCGCTTCTGGTCGTCGGTGAACCGCTCCCATTTGGCGAGGAGGGTCGCCGTGAACCCCTTGACGGAGGTCAGGGGGGAGCGCAGCTCGTGGGCGACGGTGGCGATCAGCTCGGCGTGGCTGCGCTCGGTGCGTCGGCGGGCCTCGGTTCCGCGCAGGGTGACGACGAGGCGGCGCAGCGGCCCGGTGGGGTGGGCCCGCACGTACCGGGCGGAGACGAGGACCTCGCGGCCGCCGGGGAGCAGGAGGTTCCGCTCGGGCTGGCCGCGGCGGGTGGCGAGGCCGCCGTACGGGTCGGTGAGGGCCCACCAGCGGCGGCCTTCGAGGTCCTCGAGCGGCAGCGCCCGGTCGATGCGGGCGCCGAGGGCTTCGGCGGGGGTGAGGGCGGTGATGCGGGCGGCGGCGGAGTTGAAGCAGATGACCCGGCCGGTGTCGTCGGCGATGACGAGCCCGTCGGGCAGGTCGTCGGGGTCGATGCCGAGGCCGGCGGGGTCGGCGGTGTCCGGGCCGGTGCGGCCGCCCGGGTGCTGCGGGGGCACGGCTCCCGGGGGGGAGGGCGGCCCGGCCGTGTTCGTGGCCGCTGGCGAGCTGTTCGTACCGACGGTCATGTCCCCGTACCCCACATCTCCGAGTAGCGCAGTGGGCCCCCGGGCGGCCACATTACTAGCTGGGGGTCACGGAGCGGCACCCTCCGGGCGCCCGCTGTGCACGCGCGGAAGCATAGAGGCACACGGCGGCGGCCGTGGCGAGGTTCAGGCTTTCGGCCTTGCCGTGGATCGGGACGCGTACGACGGCGTCGGCGAGCGCCCGGGTCTCCTCGGGCAGGCCCCAGGCCTCGTTGCCGAAGACCCAGGCGGAGGGGCCGCCCATGGTGCCCGCGTCGAGCTCGGCGTCCAGGTCGTCCTCGCCGGCCCCGTCGGCGGCGAGGATCCGCACGCCGGCCGCCCGCAGCCCTTCGACGGCCCGTTCGACGGGCACGCCGACGGCGACGGGCAGGTGGAAGAGGGAGCCCACGGAGGCGCGTACGGACTTGGGGTTGTACAGGTCGACGGAGGCGTCGGTCAGCACGACCGCGTCGGCGCCGGCGGCGTCGGCGCAGCGGAGCACGGTGCCGGCGTTGCCGGGGTCGCGGACGTGGGCGAGGACGGCGACGAGCCGGGGCCGGGCGGCGAGGATCTCCTCGAACGGCGAGTCGAGGAAGTGGCAGACGCCGACGATCCCCTGGGGGGTGACGGTCTGGGAGACCTCGGCGAGCACCTCGTCGGAGGCGTGGTGGACGCGGACGCCGGCGGCGCGGGCGGCAGTGATGATCCCGCTGTAGCGCTCGGCGGCCTCGACGGTGGCGAACAGCTCGATCAGGGTGGGGCCGGCGGCCCCGCGGTGCTCGACGGCCTCGCGGACGGCCTGCGGGCCCTCGGCGAGGAAGCGGCGCTCCTTGGTGCGGAAGTTGCGCCGTGCCAGCCGCCTGGCGGCGGCCACCCGCGGGGATCGGGGGGAGATCAGCTCGGCGGGGGCGGGGGTACCCATGGTCGGTCGGCTCGCTTCCGTACGTACTGCGGGTGCACTGCGGTGATGACAAAGCGGGGCGGGGCCCCACACGCACCGGACCCGCAGGCACAGGGCCTGCGGGTCCGGGCTGAAGCCAGTGAAGGCCGGCTGCGTAAGCGCGGTGCTTAGGCGGCGGCGGGGGCCTTCGGCGCGTTCACGTCGGCCGGGAGCGCCTTCTGGGCGACCTCGACCAGCGCGGCGAACGCGTTGGCGTCGTTGACGGCCAGCTCCGCGAGGATCTTGCGGTCCACCTCGATGCTGGCGGCCTTCAGACCCTGGATGAGGCGGTTGTACGTCATGCCGTTCTGGCGGGCAGCGGCGTTGATGCGCTGGATCCACAGCTGACGGAAGTCGCCCTTGCGCTTCTTGCGGTCGTTGTAGTTGTAGACCAGCGAGTGGGTGACCTGCTCCTTGGCCTTGCGGTACAGGCGCGAACGCTGACCGCGGTAGCCGGAGGCCGCCTCGAGGATCGCCCGGCGCTTCTTGTGGGCGTTTACTGCCCGCTTGACGCGTGCCACTTTTTAACTCCTTGTAGCGGGGCCGCGGGTGTGGTCACACGGCCCGAAAGTTCGATGGGGTACCGGTCTTGGCATCCCGCCCCGGCAGGGGCCGGGATGTCAGATGCCGAGAAGCTTCTTGATCTTCGCGGCGTCGCCCGGGGCCATCTCGGCGTTGCCGGTGAGGCGACGCGTCAGCTTGGACGACTTGTGCTCGAGCAGGTGGCGCTTGCCGGCGCGCTCACGGAGCACCTTGCCGGAGCCGGTGACCTTGAAGCGCTTCTTGGTACCGCTGTGCGTCTTGTTCTTCGGCATGGCGCCGTTATCTCCTCGTCAGTGGCGTTCCCACCGGTCCGGTACCGGACCGGCTTGCGGGAACGTCATGGTGTGTCGGTGATCCGGGACCGGATGCCCCGGGATCAGGCCTCGGCCTGTGCCTCGTCAGAGGCGTCGGCAGCCTCGGCAGAGGCGACCGCGTCGCCCTCCGCGGCGTCCGCTTCCTTGGCGGCGGCCGCACCCTGGCGCTCGGCCTTGCGAGCGGCCTGGGCCTCGCGGGCTTCGGCCATCGCCTCGGTCTTCTTCTTGTGGGGACCGAGAACCATGATCATGTTGCGGCCGTCCTGCTTCGGGTTCGACTCGACGAAACCGAGCTCCTGGACGTCCTCCGCCAGACGCTGCAGCAGTCGGTAGCCGAGCTCCGGCCGGGACTGCTCGCGACCACGGAACATGATCGTGATCTTGACCTTGTCGCCCTGCTTGAGGAACCGAACGACGTGACCCTTCTTGGTGTCATAGTCGTGCGGGTCGATCTTCGGCCGGAGCTTCATCTCCTTGATGACCGTGTGCGCCTGGTTCTTGCGCGCCTCACGGGCCTTCATCGCCGACTCGTACTTGAACTTGCCGTAGTCCATGAGCTTGCAGACCGGCGGACGGGCAGACGCTGCGACCTCGACCAGGTCCAGGTCGTACTCCTGCGCGAGTTCAAGCGCCTTCGCAAGCGGGACGATGCCCACCTGTTCGCCGCTGGGACCGACGAGTCGCACCTCAGGGACACGAATCCGATCGTTGATGCGGGGCTCGGTGCTGATGGATCCTCCTCGGTAGCACCACACGGCTGTCAGGCAGACAGCCGCTGACGTCTGTGTCGTCATGACCAACCGCGGCGGAGCAACAAAAATGCCCCGCCGGGCACAGGCAGGGGCTCCAAGACAACCGGAGCACCGCCGCGTGCGAACCGCGGGGCGCAGACTCGGGCGGCTTTCCATCGTCCGTACGGAACGATGGATGCCGCCTGACCGGTGACCCGCCGCCCCGGAGGGCGGTCAGGTGGGAGAACGGAGCCTCCACTTGTGGGCCGGGTACATGCGTCTCCGGCCGGTCGTTAGCCCAATATAGCATTCCGCGCCAGAGCCGCTCACCAGGAGCCAGGTCAGGGGCCCGCACGGCCCGGCTTATCGTGTGGGGCATGACTGACGCGACCCCCTCCCCCGCCGCCGAGGCCGACCAGGCCCCCGACTACGACGCCCTGACGCGTGACATCGCGGACGTGCCCGCCGTCGAGGTGATCACCACGGTGGCCGTGCACCTGCTGAGCGCCGCGGCGGTCAACCTGGGCCTGGACAAGCCGGACTCCGAGCACAAGGACCTCGACGAGGCCCGCAAGCTGATCACGGCCCTGGCCGGCCTGGTCACGGCCAGCGCCACCGAGATCAGCTCCTTCCACGCGGCCCCGCTGCGCGACGGCCTGAAGTCGCTCCAGCTCGCGTTCCGCGAGGCGTCGATCGTCCAGGACGAGCCGGGCCAGGGGCCGGGCGAGAAGTTCACCGGACCCGTCTACGCCTGACGGACGGGCACCCCGGCGGCAGGCCGGGGCGGGCCGGGAACGGCATCCGGGAAGGGCCGGGGCGGTGCGCCCCGGCCCTTCCCGTTTTCGTGCTTCTTCTCACTCCGGTCACCGGCCCGGCGGCCGGGAGCGCGCTCGCCTCGTGATCGGCTGCTGACCGGTCAGCGGGTGAAGAGCGCCTCCCCGGGCGGGGCCGGGGCCGTCCCCGGGAGCAGCACCAGGTCCAGTCCGCGCACCAGGCGGGCCCGCAGGGTCTCGTCGGCGGCCAGCGCCTCGGCGATCCGGCGGACCGCGGCGCCGGCCTCGGGGCCGGCGGCCGGCACGACCGCGAGGATGCCGTCGGCGTCCGCCCCGGCCGGGACCAGGTGGGCGCGGAGCACGGCGGGCTCGGCGGCCACGGCGGCCCGTACGGCCTCCCGCACGGCCGGGTCGGCCAGCGGGTCGGCGTCGGTGCGGCCCTCGGCCAGCGCGAGCAGCGCGGAGCCGGTGAGCTGGTAGGTGACGGGGCCGGCCATGTCGAGGACCAGGGTGTCGGCCTTCTCGTGCGCGACGGCGGCCAGCGCCTGGCGCAGCGGTACGGCCACCGGCCGGGCGGCCGGGTCCCACAGCGCGAGCGAGGCGGTCGAGGTGAACGCGGGCAGTGCGCGCCGGTTCCCCGCCTGAAGGGTGGGGACGGCCATGTCGCTGGTCTTCTCGCGCTTCAGGCCCGTCTCCGGGTCGGTCTCCACCTCGCCGAGGACGGCGACGACCGGGACCAGCAGCCGGGCCTCTTTGAGCGCTGCCAGCAGCTCCGGCTCCTTCGCCCGGTCCTCGGACCAGGCGGCCAGGGCCGCGCTCAGCCGGGGGTCGGCGGAGCCGTCGTCGTCGGAGAAACCGGGATCGGGGATGGTTTTGTTCGCCACAGTTCCCCGACCCTATCCCCCAGCGGACCGGCGCCGACGCCCGGTCGGGCCTCGGGGCCCGGTCGGGCTCCGGCGCGGTCAGGCCTCGGCAGCGTGCCGGGCGGCCCTGGGCCGCCGGGCCAGTACGGCGGCCAGGGCGAGCAGCGCCAGCCCCGTCCCCGCGGCCGCCGGGACGCGGAGCCGTTCCTCCCGGTCGGCGGGGCGGGCCGGCTCGGGGCCCGGGCCGAAGTACCGCTGCCCGGCCGCGACGGGCGCGGGGAGCGCCGGCTCGGGGCGCAGGGCCTCCGCGGCCTGGAGGGCGGCGACGGGGTCCACGAGGCCGTGGCCGCGGGAGTCGTCGCGGCCGCCGGCCGGGGCGTCGGCGGCGGTGTCCTGGAGCAGCTTCTTGATCTGGGCCGGGGACAGGTCCGGGTGCGCGGCCTTGAGGAGGGCGACGGTGCCGGAGACGAAGGCGGCGGCCGCGCTGGTGCCCCAGCCCTCGTAGTAGGCGCGGTCGGGGTCGGCGATGACGACGTCGACGCCGGGGGCGCTGACGCTGGCGTACCAGTTGCGGGTGGAGAAGGCGGCCTTGCGGCCGCTGCGGTCGACGGCGGTGACGGCGATGACCCCGGGGTAGGCGGCCGGGTAGGAGGCGTGGTCGCCCTCGCGGCCGCCGTTGCCCGCGGAGGCGACCACGACGACGCCCTTGGCGAGGGCGTACTGCACGGCCTCGTCCTCGGCGGCCTCGTGGTGGGCGGAGTCGCTGTCGTCGCCGAGCGACAGGTTGATCACGTCCGCGCCGTGGTCGGCGGCCCACCGGATGCCCTCGGCGAGGGCGCCGCCCTTGTTCTGGCGGGCCTTGGACCGGCCCGGGTCGCCCTCTTCGAGGATCACCCGGACCGGCAGGATCCGTGCCTGCGGGGCGACGCCGAGGACGCCCTGGCGGCGGTTGCGGCCGTGGCCGTGCCCGGCGATGATCCCGGCCATCGCCGTGCCGTGGCGGGCCCAGACGCGGTCGCCGGGCCCGGCGCCCATGCCGACCAGGTCGGTGCCGTCGAGGACCTGTCCGGCGAGGTCGGGGTGGGTGGAGTCGACGCCGGTGTCGAGGACGGCGACGGTGACGCCGTCGCCCTGGGTGGTGCCCCAGGCCTCCTCGGCGCGCAGGGCGGTCAGGGCCCACTGGCGGTCGCGTACGGCATCGGCGGCGGCCGGGGGTGCGGTGGCGCCGACGAGGACGGCGCCGAGGGCGAGGGCCGCCGCGGAGCGGGTGCGGCTCATCGGGCGGTCCCCGCGGAGCCGGGGGCCGCGGCCGTCGCCGTCTTCGGGGCCTGCGGCGCCTGCGGGGCCGTCGGGGAGGCGAGGGAGCGGACGGTGCCCTCCATCCGGTCCGCGACCGCCTTGGCCTCGTGGCCGAGGCCGGCCTGGGCGACGGCGCCGGTGGCGTTCTTCCCCATCGCCTCCTCGGCCGGGACGGGCGCCTCCAGAGTGCGGCCGTCGGCGAACGCGGAGACGGCGTAGACGACGACCGGGGCGTCGGGCAGCACGGACGCGGTCCAGGCGGCGCGGCGGGCGTCCGGGAAGCCGTACGCGGGCGGCGCGGTGAGCCGGCCCCGCAGACCGGCCATCGCGGTGGCGTCGCCGGGGGTGAACACCATGCCGACGGTGATCAGGGAGCTCCGGGTGGCGTCGGCGTAGGTGGCGCGCAGGACCCGGGTGCAGCCGGTGGGGGCGAGCGCGGCCTGCCAGTCGGGGGCGAGGGCGGGCCCGCAGTCGGAGTCGGGCGCGAGCGCGACCCGCGTCCAGGTGCGGTCGGCGCCGCCGGGGCCGCTGTCGGGGCCGGCCAGGACGGGCGGGAAGAGGGTGTCCGCGGGGGTCGCGCGCCAGAGCGAGGCGGCGGTGCGGTAGGCGGCCTCGGGGGTCGGCGGCCGGCCGGCGGCATGCCGTTCGGCCCAGCCGGCGAGGGCGGCGGTGGCCAGCAGACCGGTCCCGAGCACGGCGCAGAGGGCGGCGGCCGCGGTCCGGGCCGCGCTGCGGGAGGGCCGCGGGTCGGCGTCGCGGTCGGGGTCCGGGTCGGCGTGGGCCGCGGTCTGCGGTGTCGACGTGCTCATCCGGCGGCTCCGCCCCCCGTTTCGTACGGCTGCCTCCGGGGTACTTTACGCGGCCGCCCCGACCGCCCCCGTCCTGCGGCCCCGGCCGGCACACCCCGACCACCCCGGCCCTGCGGCCCCGGCCGGCGCACCCCGTCCGTGCCGCGTCCCGTCGCCGCCCAGCCGGTCGGCTCCGGGAGCCGCGGGCCCGGCCCGCCCCTCGCGACGGCAGGGCGGGACCGCCGGGGCGGCTGTGACGCGGGGGTTACCCGAGGGTACGGCTGCGTGGCAAGCTGCGGCCCATGACTGCTGCCGCCGGTGGGGACCGGGCCCGGTACGACCGGGCCACCGCGCATCTCGACGCACCCTTGGCCATCGTGGACCTCGACGCGTTCGACGCCAATGCCGACGATCTGGTGCGGCGGGCCGCCGGGAAGCCGGTCCGGGTCGCGAGCAAGTCGGTGCGCTGCCGGGCGCTGCTCGAACGGGTCCTGGCCCGGCCGGGCTTCGCCGGGATCATGTCGTACACCCTCGCGGAGTCGGTCTGGCTGGCCCGGTCGGGGTTCGAGGACGTGCTGCTGGCCTACCCGTCCGCCGACCGCGCCGGCTTCGCCGAGCTCGCCGGCGATCCGAAGCTGGCCGCGGCGGTCACCGTCATGCTCGACGACCCGGCGCAGCTGGAGCTGATCGACCGGTCCCGCGGCGGGGGCACCCAGGAGATCCGGGTCTGCCTGGAGCTGGACACCGCGCTGCACCTGCTCGGCGGCCGGGTCCGGATCGGCGCCCGCCGCTCGCCGCTGCGCGAGCCGGCGCAGCTGGCGGCGCTCGCGCGTACGGTCGCCGCCCGGCCGGGGTTCCGGGTGGTCGGGCTGATGGGGTACGAGGGCCATGTCGCCGGGGTCGGCGATGCGCCGGCCGGGCGCCCGCTGAGGTCCCGGGCCATCCGGCTGATGCAGGCGGCGGCCCGCCGGGAGCTGGCCGCCCGCCGGGCGGCGGCGGTGCGGGCCGTTCGGGCGGTGGTCCCGGACCTGGAGTTCGTCAACGGCGGCGGCACCGGGAGCGTGCAGCAGACGGCCGCCGAGGACGCGGTCACGGAGATCGCGGCCGGGTCCGGGCTGTACGTGCCGCGGCTGTTCGACGACTACACCTCCTTCCGCGGCCGCCCGGCGGCGCTGTTCGCGCAGCCGGTGGTCCGGCGGCCGGGCGTGGGCGTGGTCACGGTGCTCGGCGGCGGGTACCCGGCCTCGGGCGCGGCCGGCGCCGACCGGCTCCCCGAGCCGTACCTGCCGCCGGGGCTGCGCTACGACCCGCAGGAGGGCGCCGGGGAGGTGCAGACGCCGCTGCTCGGCGCCCCGGCCGACGACCTGCTGATCGGCGACCGGGTGTGGTTCCGGCACGCGAAGGCGGGCGAGCTGTGCGAGCGCTTCGACGCCCTCCACCTCGTCGAGGGCGACCGCGTGACGGCGGTCGTGCCCACGTACCGCGGCGAGGGCCGCACCTTCCTCTGAGCGGCCTCGGGGAGCGAGGGACAGCCGGGCGCCGTGCGACGCCCGGCTGCCGGGTGGGGGGTGCGGGGCGGACCGTGGTGGTCCGGTGGGGCTACAGGGGGGTGACGTACGCGCCGGAGATGCCGCCGTCGACGAGGAAGTCGGTGGCGTTGATGAAGGAGGAGTCGTCGCTGGCGAGGAAGGCCACGGCGGCGGCGATCTCCGTCGCCTCGGCGAACCGGCCGAGCGGGATGTGCACGAGGCGGCGCGCGGCCCGCTCCGGGTCCTTGGCGAACAGCTCCTGGAGCAGCGGGGTGTTCACGGGCCCCGGGCACAGGGCGTTGACGCGGATGCCCTCGCGGGCGAACTGGACGCCGAGTTCGCGGGACATGGCGAGTACGCCGCCCTTGGAGGCGGTGTAGGAAATCTGGGAGGTGGCGGCGCCCATGATCGCCACGAAGGAGGCGGTGTTGATGATGGAGCCGCGGCCTTGGCGCTGCATGTACGGCAGGGCGGCCTTGCAGCAGAGGTAGACGGAGGTGAGGTTGACGTCCTGGACGCGCTTCCAGGCCTCCAGGCCGGTGGTGAGGATGGAGTCGTCGTCCGGGGGCGAGATGCCGGCGTTGTTGAAGGCGATGTCGACGGAGCCGTAGGTGTCGAAGGCGGTCTTGAAGAGGGCCTCGACGTCCTCGGGGCTGGTGACGTCGACCTTGACGAAGGTGCCGCCGACCTCCTCGGCGGCGGCCTTGCCGGCGGTCTCGTCGATGTCGGCGCAGACGACGTTGGCGCCCTCGGAGGCGAGGCGGCGGGCGGTGGCGAGGCCGATGCCGCTGCCGGCCCCGGTGATGACGGCGGTGCGGCCGACCAGGCGGCGGCAGACGATCTCTTCGGTCTCTTCGGTGGACTGGGCGGTCATGGGGTTCAGGCCTCCGTGCTGATGAAGACGTTCTTGGTCTCGGTGAATGCGGTGAGGGCGTCGGGTCCGAGCTCGCGGCCGAGTCCGGACTGCTTGTAGCCGCCGAAGGGCGTCCAGTAGCGGACGCTGCTGTGGGAGTTGACGGACAGGTTGCCCGCGGCGACGGCGCGGGACACGCGCAGTGCGCGGCCGACGTCGCGGGTCCAGAGGGAGCCGGAGAGGCCGTACTCGGTCGCGTTGGCCAGGCGTACGGCGTCCTCCTCGTCCTCGAAGGGCAGGAGGACGGCGACGGGTCCGAAAACCTCCTCGGCGGCCACGGGCGCGGTGGGGGCGACGTCCGTGACGAGCGTCGGGGGGTACCAGAAGCCGGGGCCGTCGGGGGCGGTGCCGCGGATCGCCGTGAGGTCGTCGGTGACGTACGAGCGGACGCGGTCCCGTTGGGCGCGTGAGATCAGCGGGCCCATCTGGGTCTTCTCGTCGCCGGGGTCGCCGACGACGACCCCTTCGATGCCGGGTGCGAGCAGGTCGAGGAAGCGGTCGTACACGGTCCGCTGGACGAGGATCCGGGTGCGGGCGCAGCAGTCCTGGCCGGTGTTGTCGAGGAAGGACATGGGGGCGGACGCGGCGGCCGCCTCCAGGTCCGCGTCGGCGAAGACGATGTTGGGGCTCTTGCCGCCGAGTTCGAGGGTGACGCGCTTCACCCGGTCGGCGCACTTGGCCATGATCTGCTTGCCGACGCGGGTGGAGCCGGTGAAGACGATCTTCGCGACTCCGGGGTGTTCGACGAGTGCGTCGCCGGCGGTGTCCCCGCGGCCGGGGAGCACCTGGAACAGGTGCTCGGGGATCCCGGCCTCGAGGGCGAGTTCGGCGAGGCGCAGCGCGGTGAGCGGGGTGGTCTCGGCGGGCTTGAGGATGACGGCGTTGCCCGCGGCGAGCGCCGGGGCCAGGCCCCAGGCAGCGATCGGCATGGGGAAGTTCCACGGGGCGATGACGCCGATGACGCCGAGGGGTTCGAGGAAGGTGACGTCGATGCCGCCGGGGACGGGGATCTGGCGGCCGGAGAGCCGCTCGACCCCGCCGGCGGCGAAGTCGAGCAGGTCGCGTACGTTGCCGGCCTCCCAGCGGGCGTTGCCGATGGTGTGGCCTGCTTCGCGGACCTCGAGCAGGGCCAGCTCCTCGATGTGCCCGTCGACTACCGCGGCGAAGCGGCGCAGCAGCCGGGCCCGGTCGGCTGGGGCGGCGGCCGCCCAGGCGCGCTGGGCCGCGGCGGCCCGGGCGACGGCGGCGTCGACATCGTCCCGTGTGGCGGCCGGGACGATGGCGACGGTTTCCTCGGTGGCCGGATTCAGAACCCGCAGTTGGTCGGGGGCCAGCGCGTCGGACACGTGGTGCCTCTCAGACGGTCGGATCAGGGGTGCGGTGCGGTGCCCTGCACGGGGTCGGCGGGGCAGGGCGGGGCTAGAGGCGTTCGAAGGAGCGGCGGCGCTCCCAGTCGGTGACGGCGGAGTCGTAGGCGTCCAGTTCGACGCGGGCCATGTTCAGGTAGTGGGCGACGACCTCGGGGCCGAAGGCGGCCTTGGCGATCTCGCTGTTCTCCCAGAGCTCCGCGGCCTCGCGCAGGGTGGCGGGGACGTGGGCGTAGTCGCCGGTGTAGGCGTTGCCGGGGCAGGCCTCGGGCAGTTCGAGGCGGTTCTCGATGCCGTGGAGGCCGGCCGCGACCAGGCCCGCGACGGCCAGGTAGGGGTTGACGTCGCCGCCGGGAAGCCGGTTCTCGAAGCGCATGGAGCGCCCGTGGCCGACCACACGGAGGGCGCAGGTCCGGTTGTCCATGCCCCAGGCGACGGCGGTCGGGGCGAAGGATCCCGGCCGGAAACGCTTGTACGAGTTGATGTTCGGGGCGTAGAGAAGGGAGAAGTCGCGCAGCGCGGCGAGCTGGCCCGCCAGGAAGTGCCGCATGACGGGTGACATGCCGTGTTCCTGGCCGTTCCCGTCGCCGGCCATCGCGTTGCGTCCGTCGGTGTCGGTGAGCGAGAGGTGGATGTGGCAGGAGTTGCCTTCGCGCTCGTCGAACTTGGCCATGAAGGTGAGCGAGACGCCCTCCTGGGCGGCGATCTCCTTGGCCCCGGTCTTGTAGACGGAGTGCTGGTCGCAGGTGGTCAGGGCCTCGTCGTAGCGGAAGGCGATCTCGTGCTGGCCGAGGTTGCACTCCCCCTTCGCGGACTCCACGACCAGGCCCGCGCCCTGCATCTCGTTGCGGATCCGGCGCAGCAGGGGTTCGATGCGGCCGGTGCCGAGGACGGAGTAGTCGATGTTGTACTGGTTCGCGGGGGTCAGTCCGCGGTAGCCGGTGTCCCAGGCCTGCTCGTAGGTGTCCTTGAAGACCATGAACTCCAGCTCGGTGCCGACCATGGCCGTGTAGCCGTGTCCGGCGAGGCGCTCCAGCTGGCGGCGCAGGATCTGCCGGGGGGCGGCGGTGACGGGCGTCCCGTCGTTCCAGGCGAGGTCGGCGAGGAGCAGGGCGCTGCCGGGGTGCCAGGGGATCCGGCGCAGGGTGCCGAGGTCGGGGTGCATGGCGAAGTCGCCGTAGCCCCGCTCCCAGGAGGACATCTCGTAGCCGTCGACGGTGTTCATGTCGGTGTCGACGGCGAGGAGGTAGTTGCAGCCCTCGGTGCCGTGCTCCATGACCTCGTCGAGGAAGAACTGTGCGGCGAACCGCTTGCCCTGGAGCCGCCCCTGCATGTCGGGGAAGGCCAGGACGACTGTGTCGATCTCGCCGGCGGCAACGAGGGCGCGGAGCTCCTCGGGCGCGAGCGGCGGCATGCGGTCTACCACGGGGATCTCTCCTTCGGTGAGCCGAGGGGGCCTAAGGTATTGAACAGAACCATTGCTTGGGAAGGGGAGGAGCGGAGATGACCGACACGGCGGGCGAAGGCGGCGCGATGGCGCGGCTGAATCCCGTGCTGCGCCAGGTGCGGGCGGGCAACGGTTTCGAGGAGGCGCTCGAGCAGATCCTCCAGGTGGTCCGGCTGGGCCTGGTGCCGGGCGGGGAACGCCTGCCGCCCGAGCGGGAGTTGGCGGAGGCGATGGGCATCAGCCGGGTCACCCTGCGCGAGGTGCTCAAGGTGCTCCAGGAGCAGGGCCTGGTGGAGGCGCGCCGCGGTCGGTACGGCGGAACGTTCGTGCTGCCCCGCCCCGACACCCCGGTCGGCGGCACCGAGGACGAGCTGCGCCGGCGCGTGGCGGGCGTCGACCTGGAGGACGTCCTGCGGTTCCGCGAGGTCCTGGAGGTGGGCGCAGCCGGGCTGTGCGCCGCCCAGGGGCTGTCCGGGGAGGACTCCGAGCGGCTGCTCGGCGCGCTGGCCGCCACCCACGACGCCCCCCTGGCCGACTACCGGCGCCGGGACACCCTCTTCCACCTCACCCTGTGCGAGCTCGCCGGATCGGCCACGCTCACCGCCCAGTACGCCGCCGTCCGGGCCACCGTCAACGACCTGCTGGACTGCATTCCGCTGCTGGTGCGCAACCTGGAGCACTCCCAGGCGCAGCACACCGCGCTCGTGGACGCGGTGCTGGAGCGCAACGCCGACGCGGCCCGCGAGGTCATGCGCGAGCACTGCTGCGGCACGGCGGCGCTGCTGCGCGGGTTCCTGGCCTGAAGCCGGGGAGCCGCCGCTGCCGGGCCGCCCGGGGCCACCGCCGGGCCGCCGCACCCGCCACCCGGAGAGGTTTTCGTAACCCTCGATTTACGCAGGGGACTTGCGCACTCCGCTCGACTGGCGCAAAGGTACGCGGCACAACCATTGTCCCGGGCAGGAGCGACGCACATGGCCGACGACACCGGGGCACGGCTGACAGCCGTGCCCGAAACCACCAGATCCCCCGAGGGCGGCGACGACTACCTCCGGCGCCGCACGTTGCGCCGCGGCAGCGCCGGCTGGCTGCTGCTGACCGGCCTCGGCGTCGCCTACGTCGTCTCCGGCGACTTCTCCGGCTGGAACGTCGGCCTGGCCCAGGGCGGCTTCGGCGGGCTCGCCGTGGCCACCGTCCTGATGGGCGCGATGTACGCCTGCCTCGTCTTCTCCCTCGCGGAGCTGTCGGCGATCCTGCCGACGGCGGGCGGCGGCTACGGCTTCGCCCGCCGGGCGCTCGGCCCCTGGGGCGGCTTCCTCACCGGCACCGCCATCCTCATCGAGTACATCCTGGCGCCGGCCGCGATCGCCATCTTCATCGGCGACTACGTCGAGTCCCTGAACCTCTTCGGCCTCACCTCCGGCTGGCCCGTCTACCTCGCCTGCTTCGCCGTCTTCATCGGCATCCACCTGTGGGGCGTCGGCGAGGCCCTGCGCTTCTCCCTCGTCGTCACCGCCGTCGCCGTCGTCGCGCTGGCCGTCTTCGCCATCGGCGCGTTCACCGAGTTCGACCCGGCGCGCCTCGACGACATCGCCGTCGACACCACCGCCCTCGGCGCCAACTCCTGGCTGCCGATGGGCCTGCTGGGCATCTGGGCGGCGTTCCCCTTCGGCATGTGGTTCTTCCTCGGCGTCGAGGGCGTGCCGCTGGCGGCCGAGGAGGCCAAGGACCCGGTCCGGTCGATGCCGCGGGCGCTGTCGACCTCCATGGCCGTCCTGGTGCTGCTGGCCCTCGTCACCTTCCTCGCCTCGACCGGCGCGCGCGGCGCCGACGCCATCAAGGACGCCGGCAACCCGCTGGTCGTCGCCCTGGAGGGCGACCCGGACCTGGGCTGGCTGAAGACCTTCGTCAACTATGCGGGCCTCGCCGGACTCGTGGCCTCGTTCTTCTCCCTGATCTACGCCGGCTCGCGCCAGCTGTTCGCCCTGTCCCGCGCCGGCTACCTGCCGCGCTTCCTGTCCCTGACCTCGCGCCGCAAGGCCCCGTACCTGGGCCTGCTCATCCCCGGCGCGATCGGCTTCGCCCTCGCCGCGGCCACCGGGAACGGCCCGCGCATGCTCAACATCGCGGTGTTCGGCGCGACCATCTCCTACGCGCTGATGGCCCTGTCGCACATCGTGCTGCGCCGCCGCGAACCGGGGCTGGAGCGCCCGTACCGCACGCCCGGCGGCATCGCGACCTCCTCGGCGGCCTTCCTCCTCGCCCTGTCGGCGCTGGTCGCCACCTTCCTGGTGGACAAGGACGCGGCGTTCATCGCCCTGGGTGTGTACGCCGTCGCCCTCGGCTACTTCGCGTTCTACAGTCGGCACCACCTGGTGGCCTCGGCGCCGGAGGAGGAGTTCGCCGCGCTGGCCCAAGCCGAGGCGGAGCTGACCCGGGACTGACCGACCCCGCCGACCCGACCCTTCGACCCCGTCCCCGAACCGCCCCTGGAGGTGGCACTCGTGCCCAGGCCGCTCATCGGCATCACCACCTACGTGGAGGAATCCACCCGCTTCCGGGTATGGGACGTCCCGGCGTCCCTCGTGCCCGCCGGGTACTACGAACTCGTCCAGGCGGCGGGCGGCGCGGCCGTGCTGCTCCCGCCGGACGAACCCGGAACCGCGGCGGAGGTGCTGAGCCGGGTGGACGGCCTGGTCGTCGCCGGCGGCCCCGACCTGGACCCGGTCCGCTACGGGGCCGCCCGCGACCCGCGTACGGGCCCGCCGGCCACCCAGCGGGACGAGTGGGAGCTCGCCCTGATCGAGGCCGCCCTGGCGGCGGGCCGCCCGCTCCTCGGCATCTGCCGGGGCATGCAGGCGCTCAACACGGCGCTGGGCGGCACGCTGGTCCAGCACATCGACGGCCACGTGGAGACCCCGGGCGTCATGTCCTGGCACCCGGTCCGCCCGGTCGCCGGCACCCGGTACGCGGAACTGGTCCCGGAGGAGGCGGAGGTGCCGACGTACCACCACCAGGCGGTGGACCGGCTGGGCCGCGGCCTGATCGCCTCCGCCCACGCGGTGGACGGCACGGTCGAGGCGATCGAGCTGCCCGACCCCGACCGCTGGGTGGTGGGCGTCCAGTGGCACCCGGAGCGGGACAAGGACACCCGCGTCCTGGAGGCCCTGGTCGCCGCGGCGGCCGCGTACACCCCGGCCCCCGCCCGCTGACCCCGTCCCGGCCCGCCGGACGGCGACGCCGACGTGCGGGCCGTCCGGCGGGTCGGAAGACTGGAGTCATGACGAACAAGGCAGTCCTGGAGGGCGGACCGGCCGACCTGCCCGAGCGGGTCGTCGACGCTCCCGCCCCCGGCGAGGACGTGAAGATCCAGCACCGCGGAGGGTACGAGCACTTCCGGGCCACGACGCGGCAGCAGGACGGTCCGCAGGGCCGGCTGCCCGTATTCGAATGGTGGGAACGGACCGAGATCGCCGAATGACGAGGCACGCCATGACACACACCGCGGAATGGAAGGTCGGTGTCTCGCTGACCGAGGAAGGCGGCACCACCCGCGCCCGGGCCGTCCTGGACACCGGAACCACTCAGCTCGTCGGCCGGGGCTCGGCCCGCTGCAACCCCGAGGACGTGGAAGTGCCGGCCATCGGCGACGAGCTCGCCGCGAGCCGGGCCATGCGCGACCTCGCCGGCCAGCTGATGCGCGCCGCCGACCGGGACCTGGCCGCGATGGGCGCCCTCCCCGAACCCCCGCGCACCTCCTACGGCTGGCCCCAAGACGCCGAAGACCCCACCCGCCGCGGCCGCTGACCCCCAGGGGCGCGGGAAACCGACCAGGGGCGCGGGGAACTGCGCGAAAACCGGCGGACGCCACCCAGGGCGCGGGGAACTGCGCGCCACAGCACAACGGACCGGCAGCCGGAGACCCGGCGGGGCCTACGCCCTGACGCGGGTCAGCGACAGCAGGTCCCTGGCCGGCCCGGCCGGCCGTGCCCCCGCCGGCCACACGGCCCGCAGCGCCCGCCCCAACGCCGCCCCGGACACGGGAACCTCCACCAGCCGCCGCGCGGCAAGCTCATCCCCCACCGCCAGCTCCGACAGCACGCACGGCCCCGCCCCGCTCACCGCCGCCGCCTTCACAGCCGTGGTCGACGCCAGCTCCAGCAGCGGCGCCGCCAGCCCCCCGCACCCGGCGAGCGCCCCGTCCAGCACCTGCCGGGTCCCCGACCCCCGCTCCCGCAGGATCAGCGGGGTCGAGGCCAGCTCGGCCGCGGCCACCGCACCCGCGCGGCGCGCCCACGGGTGCCCGGGGGCCACGGCCACCACCAGCCGGTCCTCGGCGATCACCGCCGAGTCCAGCCCGTCCGGAACGGTCAGCCCCTCCACGAAGCCCAGGTCCGCCTCGTGCGCGAGCACCCGCTGCGCCACCACCGCCGAGTTCCCGGCGTGCAGGGACACGGCCGTGCCGGGCCGCTGGCCGCGCAGGGCGATCAGCCAGCCCGGCAGCAGGTACTCGGCGATGGTCATGCTGGCGGCGACCCGCAGCCGGGAGTCCCGCTGTCCGCGCAGCGCCTGCGCTCCCGCGTCGAAGGCCTCGGCGGCCTCGACGACCCGCCGCGCCCAGTCCGTGACGAGCGCCCCTTGCGCGGTGAGGGTCGACCCCCGTGGCGAGCGGTCGACGAGCGCGACGCCGAGCCGGGTCTCCATGGCCCGGATGCGACTGCTCGCCGCGGGCTGGGTGATGCCCATCCGCTTGGCCGCCCCGCTGAGGCTGCCGACCCGGGCGACCTCGAGCAGCAGTTCCAGCGCGCCCAGATCCGGCACCCGGTGCACCAGCGGAATCCACTCCTCATTACCCATAAAGTCAGTTTATGGCCTTATAGAAGCGCGGCCCCTGCCGTCCCGACCGCCCGGGCACCACGCTGGGCCCATGGCCACCACCCTCGTGCGACCCCACGAAGACCCCTCCCGGAGCGCCCGGGCGGCCCACAAGGCCGGCACGGCGCTCCCGACCCGCACCCCCGCCCGCTTCCCGGCCCTGCGCCACCTCGGCCCCAACTGGTACGCGTCCGTCATGGGCACGGCCATCGTCGCCAACGCCGGCGCCGCACTGCCGTACCAGCTGCCGGGCCAGCGCGTGGCCTGCCAGATCGTCTGGGCGCTGTCCGCCGCCGCCCTCGCCGTTCTCCTCGCCGCCCGCGCCGGCCACTGGCTGCACCACCGTGGCCAGGCCCGTGCCCACCTCCTCGACCCGGCGGTGGCCCCCTTCTACGGCTGCCTGTCCATGGCCCTGCTGGCCGTCGGCGCCGGCACCCTCGTCGTCGGCAGGGACCTGATCGGGGAGCCGGCCGCGGTCGCCGCCGACGCCGTGCTGTTCGCCGCCGGCACCGCGGTCGGCCTGCTCACGGCCGTGGTGGTGCCCTACCTGATGGTGGTCCGGCACGAGATCGACGCCGCCCAGGCCGGTCCCGTCTGGCTGCTGCCCGTGGTCGCCCCCATGGTCTCCGCGGCCACCGGCCCCCTGCTGGTCCCCCACCTGCCGGCCGGCCAGGCCCGCGAGGCACTGCTGCTGGCCTGCTACGCGATGTTCGGGCTGAGCCTGCTGGCGACCCTGCTGCTGCTCCCGATGGTCTTCGGCCGGCTGCTCACCGCCGGCCCGCTGCCCCTGCCGCTGACCCCGACCCTGTTCCTGGTCCTGGGCCCGCTCGGGCAGTCCACCACCGCGGTCAACCAGCTCGCCGACGCGGCCCCGCTCGCCGCGGGAGCCCCGTACGCCGGTGCGCTCGGCGCGTTCGCGGTCGTCTACGGGGTCCCGGTTATGGGCTTCGCGCTGCTGTGGCTGGCGCTGGCCGCCGCGATGCTGGTCCGCGCGGCCCGCGCCGGGATGGGCTTCGCGATGACCTGGTGGGCGCTGACCTTCCCCGTCGGCACCTGTGTCACCGGCGCCGCCGGCCTGGCCCGGCACACCGGGCTGACGGCGTTCGCCTGGCTCGCCGCCGCCCTGTACGCGGCCCTGCTCGCCGCCTGGCTGCTCGCCGCCTGGCACACCCTGCGCGGCCTGGCCGCGGGGCGGCTGCTGCCCCGCCGTCCGGCGGCCGGCTAAGCCTCGCTTAGCCAGCGGTCGGCTAGCGGGCCGCGGCCAGCGCCGCCGCCAGCACCTGCGGGGCCTCGGCGAGCGAGGGCCCGTACCAGGTCAGGTGGCGGCCGCTGACCAGGGCGGCCGGACGGCCCGGGAACGCCTCCGGGCCGTCCTCGCGCGTGAAGGCGTACGGCTCGTCCGGCAGCACCACCAGGTCGCAGTCGGCCGCGGCCAGCTCCGCCACCGGCACCTTCGGGTAGCGCTCGGGGTGCCCGGCGTAGACGTTGTGCACGCCGAGCCGCGCCAGCAGGTCCCCCGCGAAGGTGTCCCGGCCGAGCACCATCCAGGGCCGCCGCCACACCGGGACGACGGCCCGCAGCCCGTCCCCCGGTTCCACGCGGGCCCAGGCGGCCTCGGCCTCGTCCAGCCAGCGCGGCCGGGGCAGCCCCAGGGCGCCCACGAGCAGCCGGTCCAGCTCGGCGAAGGCCTGCGGCAGCCCGCGGACCTCGGTGACCAGCACCTCCAGCCCGGCCGCGCGCAGCGCCGCCAGGTCGGGGGCCCGGTTCTCCTCCTCGTTGGCGACGACCAGGTCGGGGCGGAGCGCGGTGACGGCGGCGACGTCGGGGTTCTTGGTGCCCCCGACGCGGACGGCGCCCTGCCGGCCGAGGCCGGCGGGGTGGGTGCACCAGTCGGTGACGCCGACCAGCAGGCCGGGGGCGGTGACGGCCACCGCCTCGGTCAGCGAGGGCACCAGGGAGACGACCCGCACCGCCGGTCAGCGCCCCGGCTCGGGCGGCTCGAAGGTCGCGTGGATGTGGTCGCCGACCGCAACGACCAGGAGCCGGGTGTCCTCGGTGACGGCCCGCCAGCGGTGGCGCACCCCGCCGGAGAGGAACAGGGCGTCGCCGCTCTCCAGCCGGTACGCCCGCCCCTCGGCCTCCACCTGGCAGGCGCCCGAGACGACGTACATCAACTCGTCGTTGCGGTGCTGGTACTCGCGGCCGGCGTCCTGGTCGCCGGTGAACTCCAGCGCGTGCAGCTGGTGGTGCCCGCGGACGAGGGGGCGGACGCCCGGAACCGGGCCCAGCCCGGAGTCGTCCCCGGCCCGTACGAGGTCGACGGTGCGCGCGGTGTCGGACGCGGCCAGCAGCTCGACCGCGGTGGTCTCCAGCGCATCGGCGACCCGCTCGAGGGAGCGCATGCTGGGCCGGGCCCGCTCGTTCTCTATCTGGCTCAGGAAGGGCACCGAGAGACCGCTGCGCGCCGACACGGCGGCGAGGGTCAAGTGGAGCGCCCGGCGCCGCTTGCGCACGGCCACGCCCACCCGGAGTGGCTCCTTGGCGTCCTTGTCCCGTTCCTTGTCGTCCGAGCCGTCCCTGTCGTCCATGGCGGGGCTGCCCTCCCCTTGTCAGGTCTGTCGGCGTACGTCGGCGTCCGTCGCACGGGGGTGTGCTGTAAGCACCTTACGCAGCAACCGCCCCCGGTTTCGCGCCCGGCGGCGGACCGGGCTACGCCGCGGGTGAAACTCCTGTGCCATGTCCGCGCGCTTCTGCGGCCACTTTTCGTCCCCCTGGCCGTAACCCTTCGGCGTCGGCCGGGTGCGGCATCATCATCGTCGTGACGACGACTCGACGGCTGATGCTGCTGGACACCGCTTCCCTCTACTTCCGCGCGTACTTCGGCGTACCGGACTCCGTGAAGGCCCCGGACGGCACCCCGGTCAACGCGGTGCGCGGGCTGCTCGACTTCATCGCCCGCCTGGTGCAGGACCACCGCCCGGACGAGCTGGTGGCGTGCATGGACGCCGACTGGCGGCCGCACTGGCGGGTGGAGCTGATCCCCTCCTACAAGGCGCACCGCGTCGCGGAGGAGACCGCGGCGGGGCTGCCGGACGTGGAGGAGACCCCGGACACCCTGGTGCCGCAGGTGCCGATCATCGAGGCGGCGCTGGACGCGTTCGGGATCGCCCGGGTGGGGGTGGCCGGGTACGAGGCGGACGACGTGATCGGCACCCTGACGGCGCGGGCCGCCGGCCCGGTGGACATCGTCACCGGCGACCGGGACCTGTACCAGCTGGTCGACGACGCCCGGCAGCGGCGCGTGCTGTACCCGCTGAAGGGGGTCGGGACGCTCCAGGTCGCCGACGAGGCCTGGCTGCGAGCGAAGTACGGCGTCGACGGCCCCGGCTACGCGGACCTGGCCCTGCTGCGCGGCGACCCGAGCGACGGCCTCCCCGGAGTCCCGGGGATCGGCGAGAAGACGGCGGCGAAGCTGCTGGAGGCGTACGGGAATCTGGCCGGAATCATCGCCGCGGTCGACGACCCGAAGTCGAAGCTGACACCCGTTCAGCGCAAGCGGCTGGACGAGTCCCGGCCGTACCTGGCCGTGGCCCCCAAGGTGGTCCGGGTGGCCGCCGACGTGCCGCTGCCCGCGTTCGACCCGGCGCTGCCGACGGCCCCGGCGCAGCCGGAACTCGTCGATGCACTTGCCCACCGGTGGGGACTGGGCGGCGCGGTGGCGCGCCTGCGCGGCGCGCTGCTTCCCTGAGGTGCTAACTTAGGTAATCCTAAGTTTCAGGGGAGTCAGGGGAGACGCCGTGGCAGAAGGACGCGCCCGCAAGGTCGGCACCGCAGTCGTCGTGCGGACCGAGCGGCTGACGCCGCACATGGTGCGGGTGGTTCTCGGTGGCGCCGGACTGGCCCGATTCAGTGCGGGCGAGTTCGCGGACCACTACATCAAGCTGCTGTTCGCGCCGGAGGGCGTCGACTACCCCTCCCCGTGGGAACTGGACCGCATCCGCGCCCAGTACCCGCGCGCCGCGTGGCCGCGCCAGCGCGCGTACACGGTCCGCAGCTGGGACCCGGCCCACCTGGAACTGACCATCGACTTCGTCGTCCACGGCGACGAGGGGCTGGCCGGCCCGTGGGCCCTGCGCGCCCGGCCGGGCGAACTCGTCCGCTTCCTCGGCCCGGGCGGCGCGTACGCCCCGGCCCCGGAGGCCGACTGGCACCTGCTCGCCGGCGACGAGAGCGCCCTGCCGGCGATCGCCGCGGCGATGGAGCGGATGCCGGCCGGCGCCCGGGTCCACGCCCTGGTGGAGATCGGCGCCCCCGAGGACGAGCAGAAGATCACGACGCCGGACGGCATCGCCCCGGTCTGGCTGCACCGCGGCGCCCGCCCGGTGGGCGAGGCCCTGGTCGAGGCCGTCAAGGCCCTCGACTTCCCCTCCCGCGACGTACACGCGTTCGTCCACGGCGAGGCGGGCTTCGTCAAGGAGCTCCGCCGCCACCTGCGTCTGGAGCGGGGCATCCCGAAGGAGCGCCTGTCGATCTCGGGCTACTGGCGCCTCGGCGAGACGGACGAGGGCTGGCGGGCGATCAAGGGCGAGTGGAACGCGCGGATCCTCGCGGAGCAGGAGGCCGCGGCCTGACGCGGGCGGCTCCCGCGGGCCGCCCAGCCGAGCCGCGCGTCCGGGTCGGACGGGCGGCGCCGCCCCGCCGGCGCCACAATGAGGGTTATGCGTACCCGCCTCGTGCTCACGGCGGCGGGAGCCGCCTTGGCGCTGGCCGCCGCCGCACCGGTCGCGGCCGCCCCGAGCCCCCCGCCGCCCCCGAAGCCCCAGCTGACGGACCAGGACGTCGCGACCGCAGTGGACCGCCTGCCCGGGTTCATCGCGTCGGGAATGCGCAGCACGGGAGTGCCCGGGCTGTCCGTGGCCGTCGTCCACGACGACAAGGTGGTGCACCTCAAGGGCTTCGGGGTGCGGCGCACCGGCGAGAGCGGCGCGGTCGGCCCCGACACGGTGTTCCAGATCGCCTCGCTCTCCAAGCCCGTCTCCTCCACCGTCGTCGCCGGCACGATGAAGGACCCGGCCGAGTGGGACCGGCACACCGAGCTGACCGGCTTCGCCCTGAAGGACCCGTGGGTCACGGGGCACGTCACCACGGCCGACCTCTTCTCGCACCGCAGCGGCCTGCCCGACCACGCGGGGGACCTCCTCGAGGACCTGGGCTACGACCAGGCGTACGTCCTGGACCACTTGCGCCTGCTGCCCCTGTCGCCGTTCCGGGCGAGCTACGCGTACACGAACTTCGGGTTTACCGCGGCCGCCGAGGCCGTCGCCCGGGCCCACGGCACCAGCTGGCAGAAGCTCAGCGCCGACACCCTGTTCAAGCCCGCCGGCATGACCCGCACCAGCACCGGGTTCTCCGCCTTCGCCACCGCACCCGACCACGCCGCCACCCACGTGAAGAACCCCGACGGCACCTGGTCCCCCCGCCACGTACGCGATCCGGACGCCCAGGCCCCGGCCGGCGGGGTCAGCTCCACCGCCCGCGACCTGAGCCGGTGGATGCGGCTCCAGCTCGGCGAAGGCACCCTCGACGGGAAGCGGATCGTCCCCTCCGCGCCCCTGGCGCGCACCCACGTGCCCGAGATCGTGGCACGGGCCACCACCCCGACCGGCCGGCCCCAGTTCTACGGGCTCGGCTGGAACGTGACGTACGACGACGCGGGACGGCTCCGGCTCAGCCACTCCGGCGCCTTCGACCTCGGCGCCAACACCAATGTGACCCTGCTGCCGCTGGAACGGCTCGGCATCGTCGTCCTCACCAACGGCGCCCCGGTCGGCCTCGCCGACGCCATCGCCGAGGACTTCTTCGACACCGCCGAGCACGGCGGGCCCACCACCGACTGGCTGGCCCTGTTCGCCTCGCTCTACGCGCAGCCGGATCCGAAGGCCTCGAAGACCGACTACGCCCACCCGCCCGCCGGCGCCGCACCGCCCCGTGCCGACAGTGCGTACACCGGCACCTACGACAACCCGTACTACGGCGGGGCGACGGTCGCGGCGAACCCCGGCGGCGGCCTCACCCTCTCCCTCGGCCCCAAGCCCGAGCGCCACCCGCTGCGGCACTATGACGGCGATACGTTCAGCTTCGAGACCGCAGGGGAGAACGCCGTCGGCCGCACCGGCGTGTTCTTCAAGGACGGCACGATGCGCATCGAGTACCTGGACCAGGAGCACCTGGGCACCTTCACCCGCCGGCAGCCGTAGCCCGCCGCGGACTGCGCCGAGCGGCCTCGGGGAAGTGGGGCACGCCCGCCCCACTCCCCGAGGCCGCTTAGCCTGGAGCAGATGAGAAGCAGAACCCGCACACCCCCCGCCCCGCTCCCCCAGATCGACGGCATCGACCCGGTCCGGCTGCGCCTGCCCACCGTCCGGGACGGCAGGTGGCCCGACCTCGGCAGCTACCTCACCGAGCGCTACGCCGGCACCCGCGGCGCCGAGTCGATGGCGCGCCTGCTGCACGGCGGCCGGATCCTCGGCCCCGGCGGGCGGGTGCTGCACGCCGACGACCCGTACGAGCCGGGCGCGTACCTGTGGTTCCACCGGGACATGGACCCCGAGCCGGCGGTGCCGTTCCCGATCGGCGTGGTGTACCGGGACGCGCACCTGCTGGTGGTGGACAAGCCGCACTTCCTGGCGACCACCCCGCGCGGCAGCCACATCGTGCAGACCGCCCTGGCCCGGCTGCGCAGCGAGCTGGACCTGCCCGGGCTGAGCCCGGCCCACCGCCTGGACCGGCTCACCGCCGGCCTGGTCATGTTCAGCATCCGCCCCGAGGACCGCGGCGCCTACCAGGGCCTCTTCCAGGAGCGGCGGGTGGACAAGGAGTACGAGGCCCTCGCCGTCCACGACCCGGCGGTCGAACTGCCCCGCACCGTCCGCAGCCGGATCGAGAAGGTCCGCGGGATCATCGGCGCGAGCGAGGTCCCGGGCGGCGAACCGAACGCCGAGAGCTCGGTGGAACTCGTCGCGACCGCGGGCGGGCTGGGCCGCTACCGGCTGGTCCCGCACACCGGCCGCACCCACCAGCTGCGGGTGCACATGAACGGCCTCGGCCTGCCGATCCTCGGCGACCCGGTGTACCCGGAGGTCACCGACCCGGCCCCGGACGACTACCGGCGGCCGCTGCAACTCCTCGCCCGCACCCTGGCGTTCACCGACCCGGTGACCGGCATCGAGCACCGCTTCGAGTCCGGCCTGGAGCTGCTCGCCTGGAAGGACCGCGCCGCCTGGGAGGCCGGGCCGCCGACCGCGTAGGCGGCCCGCGGGGACCCCGGACCGGCAGGGGTCCCCGCGGTCCCGCCGCCCTACCCGCCGGACGCCGCCCGGGCCGGGCCCGCGTCGCGCACCACGCCCGCGATCCGCAGCGCCGCGTCCGCCGTGGCCTGGGCGAAGGCCGCGACGGGGCGGGCGGGATCGTAGCGGTGGATCAGCATGACGCCCTCGATCAGCCCGAAGACCAGGTCATTGCGGAGCGCCAACGCGGCCCGGTCCCCGCCCAGTTCGGCTCCGACCGGGGTGGCGCCGAGCAACGCCCGGTACGCGTCCCGCAGCTCGCCGCGCATCCGGCGGAACCGGGTGAACCGGGCTCCCGCCACCTCGGGCAGCAGGTACAGCGCGCCCAGGTTGTACGGCCCCCCGCACAGCAGCAGCACGTCCGAGCGGCACAGCTCCCACAGCCGCTGCGCGGCGGGCCGCCCGGTGTCGGCGAGGAGCCGGCGGGCCAGCCCCAGCGAGGGCGCGACCGTGGACTCCAGGAGTTCGGCGAGGAGTTCCTCCTTGCCGGCGAAGTAGTGGTACATCGTGGCCTGGCGCATCCCGGCCCGCTCGGCCACCGTCCGCGTGGTGGTGGCCGCGTACCCCCGTACGGTGAACAGCTCGGCCGCCGCGCAGAGGAGTTCCTCGCGCGGCGGCCGGCCGCTGTGCTGCTTCAGCCGGTCGGCGCGCGGCCGGCCGACCCGTCTCGGGCCTTCGCCCGTTCCCCCGCTCATGGCCCGATCGTCGCACAGGAGCACCCCGAAGTGATCACGGCAAGAGATGAGATCCGGCCATGGCCTCCTTCGGAGGAAGCCCCAAAAGGGGCTAGCCGACCGAGCTGTAGGCCACCACACCCCGCAGGAGGGCGTCGACCGCCTTGCGGGCGTTGCGCGCCACCGTGCTGCCGCTGCCGCTGCCGCCGGCCTCCGTGGACGCCGGCGCCGCCGCGGCGATCTGCCCGAGCACGTCGATGACCTGCTTGCACCAGCGCACGAAATCGCCGGCCGGCATCTCCGCCTCGCGCAGCACCTCGTCCAGGCTCTTGCCGGAGGCCCACTCGTACGCGGCCCACGCGAAGCCGAGGTCGGGCTCGCGCTGGCCCACGCCCTCCGCCTGGTTGATGCGGTGCTCCTCCTCCAGAGCGTCGAGCCGGCCCCAGATGCGGACCATCTCGCCGAGCGCCGCCTTCGCCGCCCCGCCGGGCACCTTCGGTGCCACCGCGTCGTCGGACTGCCGGGCCTCGAAGACCAGCGCGGAGACGCATGCGGCCAGCTCGGCCGGGTTCAGGCCCTCCCAGACCCCGGCGCGCAGGCACTCGGAGGCCAGCAGGTCGAGCTCGCCGTAGAGCCGGGCGAGCCGCTTGCCGTGCTCGGTGACCTCGTCCTCGCGCAGGTAGTCCAGCTCGGTCAGGAGCCGGTGGATGCGGTCGAAGGTGCGGGCGATGGTGTTGGTCCGCCCCTCGATGCGCCGCTCCAGCGCCTGGGTGTCCCGCTTGAGCCGGTGGTAGCGCTCCGCCCAGCGGGCGTGGTCCTCGCGCTCGTCGCAGCCGTGGCAGGGGTGTGCCCGCAGCTCGGCGCGCAGCCGGGCGATCTGGCGGTCGTCGGCCGCGGCGGCCCGGCCGCGCCGGCTCCGCTCGGGGGTGATGTGCCCGGCCTTGGCCCGCAGTTGGGAGGCGAGGTCGCGACGGGATTGCGGGGAGCGGGCGTTGAAGCTCCGCGGGATCCGCATCCGGTCGATGGCCTCCACCGGCACCGGGAAGTCGATCGACGCGAGCCGCTTGACCTGCCGTTCGGCGGTGAGGACCAGCGGGCGCGGGCCCTCGGCGTACTCGTGGCCGCGGTGCCCGTTGACCCGCCCGGCGGGCACGCCCGGGTCCAGGACGAGGGCGAGTCCGGCGAACTTGCCGGTGGGCACGTGGATGATGTCGCCCGGCTTGAGCCGCTCCAGGGAGTCGGCGGCCTGGACCCGGCGCTGGGCCGCGCCCTGCTTGGCCAGTTCCGTCTCGCGGTCCTTGAGGTCGCGGCGCAGCTGTGCGTACTCCTCGAAGTTCCCCAGGTGGCAGGTCATGCCCTCGCGGTAGCCGGCGAGGCCCTCCTCGTTGCGCTGGACCTGCCGGGAGATCCCGACGACGGAGCGGTCGGCCTGGAACTGCGCGAAGGAGGTCTCCAGCAGCTCGCGCGAGCGGTGCCGCCCGAACTGCTGCACCAGGTTGACCGCCATGTTGTACGAGGGCTTGAAGCTGGAGCGCAGCGGATACGTGCGGGTGCCGGCGAGCCCGGCGAGGGCCGCCGGGTCCATGCCGCGCTGCCAGAGCACCACGGCGTGCCCCTCGACGTCGATACCGCGGCGGCCGGCCCGGCCGGTCAGCTGGGTGTACTCGCCGGGGGTGATGTCGGCGTGCTGCTCGCCGTTCCACTTGACCAGCTTCTCCAGGATCACCGTGCGCGCGGGCATGTTGATGCCGAGCGCGAGGGTCTCGGTGGCGAAGACGGCCTTGACCAGGCCGCGGACGAAGAGCTCCTCCACGACCTCCTTGAAGGTGGGCAGCATGCCGGCGTGGTGCGCAGCGATCCCGCGCTCCAGGCCTTCGAGCCACTCGTAGTAGCCGAGGACGTGCAGGTCCTCGGCCGGGATGGAGGCGGTCCGCTCCTCGACGATCTCGCGGACCCGCAGGCGCGCCGACTCGTCGTTGAGCCGCAGGCCGGCGAAGAGGCACTGCTGCACGGCGGCCTCGCAGCCGGCCCGGCTGAAGATGAAGTTGATCGCGGGCAGCAGCCCGTCGCCGTCGAGGCGGGCGATCACCTCGGGGCGGCCCGGGGTCCAGATCCGGTTGCGGGAGCGCCGCTCGCGCTCGCGGTCGGCCTCGCGGATCATCTTGCCGCGCCGCCGGTCCTTGGGGCTGTAGGTGCGGCTGTTCTCCTCGCGGGCCATGCGCAGCAGGTCGGGATTGACCTCGCGGCGCGCGGAGCCGCGGCCTCCGTGGTCGGTCTCCTCCTCGAAGAGGTCGTGTATCCGGCGGCCGGCCATGACGTGCTGCCACAGCGGGACGGGCCGCTCCTCGGAGACGATCACCGCGGTGTCGCCGCGGACCGTGTCGAGCCAGTCGCCGAACTCCTCGGCGTTGGACACGGTGGCCGACAGGGACACCAGCGTCACCGACTCGGGGAGGTGGATGATCACTTCCTCCCAGACGGCACCGCGGAACCGGTCGGAGAGGTAGTGCACCTCGTCCATCACGACGTAGCCGAGGCCCAGCAGCGACTGCGAGCCCGCGTACAGCATGTTGCGGAGCACCTCGGTGGTCATCACGACCACGGGCGCCTCGGAGTTGACGCTGTTGTCGCCGGTCAGCAGGCCGACGCGGTCGGCGCCGTAGCGCTTGACGAGGTCGGCGTACTTCTGGTTCGACAGGGCCTTGATCGGTGTCGTGTAGAAGCACTTGCGCCCCTGCCGCAGGGCCAGGTGCACGGCGAACTCGCCGACGATGGTCTTGCCCGAGCCGGTCGGGGCGGCGACCAGCACGCCCTTGCCGGCCTCCAGTGCCTTGCAGGCGTCGACCTGGTACGCGTCCAGGTCGAAGTCGTACAGCTCGCGGAAGGGGGCCAGGGCGGTGGCCTCCTCGGCGGCGCGGATCCGGGCAGCGGCGTACCGCTCGGCGGGTGAGAGTTCTTCGGTCATCTTGCTGTCGAGCCTACCCGCCGCCTCTGACAACAGTCGCGATCTTTATGACCGGTCCGGGGCCCGCAGGGCCCGCCGCTAGCCGAGGATCCGTACGGCTGCCGGGACGCACTCGGCGGTCACCGGCAGCGGCCCGACCCGCTCGCCGTCGGCGTAGGCGGTCAGGCCCGCGGCCTCCAGCGTGACCTTCGCCGCCCGGTGGACGGTGACCTTGGGGTGGCCGAGGTGGGTCCCCTTGTAGACCTGCGGGAACACCGTCAGGAGGGTGGCCCGGCTGCAGTCGCCGACGACGACGACGTCGAAGAGCCCGTCGTCGGGGACGGCGTCGGCGCAGATCCGCATGCCGCCCCCGTACGAGGACCCGTTCCCGACGGCGACCAGGGCGGCCTCGGTCTCGATCGCGGGGCCGCCGTCGAGGGTGATCCGGTACGGGAAGGGCCGGAAGGCGGCCAGTTCCGCGATCACCGCCAGGTCGTACTTGAAGCGGCCCGCGGGCAGCCGCATCCGGTTGCCCCGGTCGTTGACCCGCGAGTCGAAGCCGGAGCAGAGCACGGTCCCGTACCAGGTCCCGGCCACCCGCCCCAGGTCGATCTCGCGCAGCCGGCTCTCCTTGAGGGCCTCGGCGGCCAGCCGGGCCGCCTGCGCGGGCTCGCGTACGGGCAGGCCCAGGGCGCGGGCGAAGTCGTTGCCGGTGCCCACCGCGACCACCCCGAGCGGCACCAGGGTCCCGGCCAGGGCCTGCAGGGCCAGGGAGACCACGCCGTCGCCGCCGACGGCGATGACCGCCCCGGTTCCCTCGCCGACGGCCGTGCGCAGCCGGGCCAGGGCGTCCCCGGCGTCCGTGCCGACGACGGTGCGGACGTGGAAGCCCGCGTCCCGGAGCGCGGAAGCGGCCGGCTGCGCGGCGTGCGCGCCCCGGCCGCGTCCCGCGGTGGGATTGACGAAGAGGGTGATCTCAGCGCTCACCGCACGGAATGTACCCGTCAGGTGGCGTCGTCGTAACCGTTGATCTTCCGGCGTCCGCCGTCGGACTGCTCGAGCAGCGGCGCCGGGGCCGCCACCGTCTCCACCGCGCCGATCGGGACGGGCGTGAGGTCGAGCTCGGCGGCCTCGTCGTCGGAGAGCAGCGCGTCGGGGTTCTTGCGGCGCCGCCTGCGGTCGTTGACCAGGCAGATCCCGAGCGCGATGAAGTACAGGGCGACGATCGGGGAGGCCAGCGCCAGCATCGTCAGCGGATCACCGGTCGGGGTGGCGAACGCGGCGAAGACCGTGATGCCGAGGACCATGCCGCGCCACCAGCCGGCGAGCCGCTTCGCGGTGATGACCCCGGTGAAGTTGAGCAGGATCAGCAGCAGCGGCAGCTCGAAGGCGAGGCCGAAGACGACGACCATGCGCGTGACCAGGTCGAGGTAGTCGTCGACCGGGAGCAGGTTGCGCGCGTGCTCGGGGGTGAAGTCGAGCAGGATCGTGGCGGTCTGCGGCAGCAGCCTGTACGCGAGGACCGCGCCCGCGCCGAAGAGGGGCGCGCCGACCGCGACGAAGCCCATCGCGTACTTCTTCTCGTGGCTGTGCAGGCCGGGGGCGATGAAGGCCCACAGCTGGTACAGCCAGACCGGGGCGGAGAGGACCACGCCCGCGGTGAGCGAGACCTTGAGGGCGATCGAGAACGGCGCGATGAGACCGTTCACGGTCATGTCGGCGCAGGGCCGGCCGTTGCGCTGCGAGACCACCCCGTCCGTGCAGCCGACGGAGTCCAGCATCGGCTTCAGCATGAAGTCGATGACGTCCTTGTAGAAGAAGGCCGCCACCACGGTGATCACAAGGATCGCCAGCACCGACTTCAGCAGGCGGTTTCTCAGCTCACGCAGGTGCTCGACAAGAGGCATCCGCCCTTCGGCGTCCTTGTTCTGCTTCCCCTGCTTGCGGGCGGACTTGAGCAACCCACGTCCCTTGTCTCGTTGCAGATGACCGGCACGGCCGTGATCGCGACCACGGCACGGACCGCGGTCGTGACCGGCGGCTCAGCCCTGGGCGGTGTGGTTCGGCTCGCCAACGGGCCGGGAGCTGGACACGTCGCCGGGGGCGGCCTTGATGGTGCGCGGGGCAGTCTGCTGCGGGGCCTGGTCGGCGGTGCGCGCGGCGTCCTCCGCGGCGCTCTCGCTCTTCATGGCCTTGGCCTCACTCTTGAGGATGCGGGCCGACTTGCCGAGGGAGCGGGCCATCTCGGGGAGCTTCTTCGCACCGAACAGGAGCACGATGACCGCGATGATCAGAAGGATCTCGAGGGGCTTCAGATTGCCGATCATGTGTGTCTTCCTTCTCACCGAAACGGCTGGTTGTGGTGGCAACGGCACAGGACCGTGATCCCCGGACCGTTCCAAGGATCGTAACCCCCGGGGGTTAACGACCGGCAATCCCCCGGGGTACCAGGCCTTGCGCGCGGCTGCGTTCAGACGGTACGGGGCGCGACCCCCACTTTCCATACATCTGCCGGCCGCGCGTGCCTCAGCGGCGTACGGTCTCGCGGCCCGCGCGGGCCAGGTCCTCGGCCGCGCGCTCCAGGTCCCCGGAGGCGTCCGCGATGCGGCGGCTGGCGTGCGCGACCTGGCCGGACAGCCGCCGTACCTCGGTGAAGACGCGCAGCGCCAGGACGGCGAGGACGGTGAGCCCGAGGAACCCCAGGGCGATTGCGAGCATCGGCCACAGCATGGGACGAGCCTAGGCCACCGGTGTCGTCAGACGCTGCGCAGGGTGCTCACGCCGCCGCCGGTCAGCAGTTCCACGATGCGCTCGCCGGCCGGTTTGCGTACGGAGGCGGCGCACTCGGGGCAGGTGAAGGAGTAGAACGTGGTCCGCCGGCTGCCGCCGATGACCAGCCGCAGGGCGGCCGCGTCCAGCTCGAAGCGGGCCCGGCAGTCCGGACAGGCGGCCTTGAAGGAGACCGGCCCCGCCACGGCGGGCGGCCCCGGCGGCCCTGCGGCGGCCTGCCCGCCCCGCGGCCCAGACATTCGCGACATCCTCGGCGCTCCCCTCAGCCGTTCGTCTTCCCTGCGGTGCGGCCGCGCCGAGCGCGGCCTGCGCCGGCCCGGCCCCGGCGGTGTGGTCCCCCGCCCCGGGCCCGGCCCCTGTCTGCGGCCCGGCCCCTGTCTGCGGCTCGGCCCCGAACCTGCGGCTCGGCTTTCGAACCTGCGGGCTCAGCCCTGTTCCCCGTATCCGGCCAGTGCCTCGCGCGCCGCCTGCCGTGCACTTTCGGCCAGCTCCGGCGGCGACACGATCCGGCCGTCGCGGCCCAGCCGCAGCGCGAGCCGGCGCAGCGAGCCCGGGTCCGGGCTGCGCAGCGTGATCCGCAAGCCCCCGTCGGACAGCTCCTCGGCACTGTCGTGCGGGTAGTACTCGGCCACCCAGCGGCCGGCCGGCCCCACCTCGACGACGACCTGCGGGTCCTCGGCAGCCGGCTGGACCAGCCCCACGGACAGGTCGCGCGGCTCGATCGCGGGCGGCTCGGCGCGCTCGTCGAGCAGTCGGATCTCGGCCACCCGGTCGAGGCGGAAGGTGCGCCGCGCCTCGGAGAGGTGGCACCACCCCTCCATGTACGTGTGGCCCACCGCGAAGAGCCGGATCGGGTCGACGGTGCGCTCGGTGAGCTCGTCGCGCGCGGGCGAGTAGTAGCGCAGCCACAGGCGCCGCCGCTCGGCGATCGCCCGGTCGACGTCGGCGAAGACCCCGCCCTCCGCCTCGAAGGTCACCGACAGCCGGGAGCTGGCCCCGGCGGCCTCCCCGGCGGCCGCCTCCAGCTTGGCGGTGGCCCGCAGCAGGGCGTCCCGGTCGCTCTCGCGCAGCCCGGGCAGGGTGGCCACGGCCCGGGCCGCCACTAGCAGGGCGGTGGCCTCGTCGGCGGCCAGCCGCAGCGGCTCGGCGGTGGACTCACCCGAGGCGTCGGCGTTGTGCCACCAGATCCGCTCGCCGTCGGTGTCGATGTCGAGCAGGTCGCCGCCCCGGAAGCTGGTGCCGCACATCGGCAGCACGTCGAGGTCCGAGATGAGCTCGTCCTCGGTGATCCCGAAGGCCCGGGCGACGTCGGCGACGTGCGCCCCGGGGCGCTCGCGCAGGTAGGTCACCAGGGACAGCATCCGGCGGGTCTGGTCGATGGCGTTGGCGGCCATGCTGGTAAGTCTCCCCCTCAGGGCACGTCGTGGATACGGTGCGGTGCGTGGATGGTGCGGCGGACGGGATCGGGCGCGGGGCCGGTGCGGCCTCAGCCCGCGGCGACGGCGCGCAGCCGGTCCACCACGTCCGCCCGCAGATCGGCGGGCTCCACCACCACGACGTCCGGCCCGAACTCCACGAGCCACGCGTCCAGCCCGTGCCCGTAGGGGATCTCCAGCTCGTCCCAGCCGTCCGTGACGCCCTCCCGCGTCGCGGTGGCCTTCGCCCGCAGCGGGTAGCCGGCGCCGGCCCGCAGCCGGATCACGGCGGTGCGGTCCGCGCTCTCCCCCGCCCAGCCCGCCACGGTCTCCCGCACGGTCACCACGTCGGGGACCTCGGCGGTGTACGTGCCGGCCCGGGAGCGGACCTTGCCGGTGATCCGGGAGAGCCGGAACACCCGCTCCTCCCCGCGGTCGCGGTCGTGGCCGGCCAGGTACCAGTGGCCGCGCCAGCACTCCAGGGCCCACGGCTCCACACTCCGGGTCTCCGGCCGGGCGGCGGTGGACTTGCGGTAGTCGAAGACCACGGGCCGCCGGTCGCGGCAGGCCAGCATCAGCGGCTCGAAGGCCGCCTCGTGGACCGGGATGCGCGGCTCGATGGCGCTGTGCTGGCCCTCGTACGGGTCCTCCGCCTCCGGCATGCCGCCGGCCCGCAGCTTCTGCAGGGCGCCGCTGGCGGCCCCGGCGAGGCGGGCCTGCTGCCAGACCTTGGCCGCCAGGCCCAGGGCGGCGGCCTCCTCGGCGTCCAGGGAGACGGGCGGCAGCCGGTTGCTGTCGCGGCGGGCGAGGTAGCCGGTCTCGCCCTCCAGGTTCTCCACCGTCTCGATGACGAGGCCGAGCTCGCGCAGGTCGTCCTTGTCCCGCTCGAACATGCGGTTGAAGGACTCGTCGCTGCCCGCTTCCATGTACGCCTCGATGGAGCCGCGCAGCTCCCGCTTGCTCAGCGGCCGGCGGGTCCCCAGCAGGCACAGCGCCAGATTCATCAGCCGCTCGGCCTTGGCAATCGCCATCGACGCCCTTCCGCCCTTCTCCCAGTGCATGTCCGTGACCGTTGACCGTACCGCCCCGGCGCTCCCGGGCAAAAGCGAGGGCCCCCGCCTCACGGCGGGGGCCCTTCAACCCGTCAGGGGCGGCCGGTTCAGCCGACGCCCATCAGGTCGCAGACGAAGATCAGCGTCTCGCCCGGCTTGATGGCCGGGGTCGGGCTGTGGTCGCCGTAGGCGAGGTGGGCGGGGATGGTCAGCTTGCGGCGGCCGCCGACCCTCATGCCCTGGACGCCCTGGTCCCAGCCCTTGATGACCTGGCCGATGCCCAGGATGAACGGCAGCGGCGCGCCGCGGTTCCAGGAGGCGTCGAACTCCTCGCCGGTGGAGAAGGCCACGCCGACGTAGTGGACGGAGACCTTCTGGCCGGCCTCGGCCACCGGGCCGTCGCCCTCCCAGATGTCCACGATCTCGAGGTCCTGCGGGGCCGGGCCCTCAGGGAAGTCGATCTCGGGCTTCTCGAGCTTGTCGCTCACGGAACTGCTCCTCAGAAAAACGTACGGGTCCCCCCGACGGTGGCCGGGGGGACAACCGGGACAGTCTTACATCACCGCGAGGATGTCGAGGCTGAACACCAGCGTCGAGTTCGCCGGGATCGAGCCGCGCGCTTCGGCTCCGAAGCCCTGGTCCGGCGGGATGACCAGCAGGATGCGGCTCCCGACCTTCTTGCCGACCAGGCCCTCCTTGAGGCCCTTGACCGAAATCTGGTCGATCGGCCAGGTCACCGTCTGGTCGAGGGCGTACGTGCTCTCGAAGGTCTTGTCTTCCTTCCACGTCTTGCCGTGGAACTTCACGATGACGCTGTCGGTGTCCTTGACGGCCGGGCCGCCACCCTCCAGCACGTAGTTCGAGACCAGCTTGGCCGGCGGCTCGCCGTCCTTCGGCACGGTCACGGAGACTTCCTTGCCGTCCGTGTTGGTACCGATCTTGGGCAGGGCCTTGTCCTCCTGCGGGACCTCCTTGCCCGTGGCGGAGGCCGGGACGCTGGTGCCCTTGACGATGTCCACGACGAAGACCAGCGTGGCATTCGGCTTGATCTTGTCGCCGGAACCCTTGTCCCCGTAGCCGAGGTCCGGCGGAATCACCAGCTCCAGGCGGCTGCCGACCTTCTTGCCCTCCAGGCCCTGGTCCCAGCCCTTGATGACCATGCCCGCGCCGATCGTCACCTCGAACGGCTTGCCCTTGCCGAAGCTCTGGTCGAACGGCTCCTTGCCGTCCCAGACCTGGCCGAGGTAGTTGACCTGGGCGACATCGCCCTTCTTCAGCGCCGGGCCGTTGCCCTCGCTGATGGTCTCCACCTTCAGTTCCTTCGGCGGGTCGCCCTCGCCCTTGGACAGCTTCGGGGTCTCTCCGAACTTGGCACCCTCGGTGATCGCGGGCACCCCGTTCTTCATGTCGGCGGAGTCGGAGCCGCTGTCGCCACAGGCCGCCGTGGACAGCAGCAGAGCGGGTACGACCAGCAGGCCGGCAATTCGGCGCACGTGTTCCTCAGATCTCAGACGGCAACGGTCGTCGCCACTCTAAGGCGTGCCGGGGCCCCGTACGAGATCCGCACGCGGCCCCGACCCCAATCGGCGCGATGTCACATACCGGCGATCAGCTTCTCCACCCGGTCGTCGACCGCCCGGAACGGGTCCTTGCACAGCACCGTCCGCTGCGCCTGGTCGTTCAGCTTCAGGTGCACCCAGTCGACCGTGAAGTCCCGCCGCTGCTCCTGCGCCCGCCGGATGAAGTCGCCGCGCAGCCGCGCCCGCGTGGTCTGCGGCGGCACCGACTTCCCCTCGAAAATCTTGAGGTCGTTGCAGATCCGCGCCGCCTGCCCCTTGCGCTCCAGCAGGTAGTACAGCCCGCGCCGGCGGTGGATGTCGTGGTACGCGAGGTCTATCTGCGCCACCCGCGGGTTAGACATGGTCATGCCATGCTTGGCCCGGTACCGCTCGATCAGCTGGTACTTCATGACCCAGTCGATCTCGGTCGCGATCCGGTCCAGATCCTGCGACTCCACCGCGTCCAGCGTCCGGCCCCACAGCTCCAGCACCTGCTCCACCGTGCCGGAGCGGATCCCCCGGCGCTCGGCGAAGTCCAGCGCCTTGTCGTAGTACTCCCGCTGGATCTCCAGCGCCGAAGCCTCCCGGCCGCTCGCCAGACGCACCTTGCGCTGGCCGGTGATGTCGTGGCTGACCTCCCGGATCGCCCGGATCGGATTCTCCAGGGTCAGGTCCCGCATCACCGTGCCCGCCTCGATCATCCGCAGCACCAGGTCGGTGGCCCCGACCTTCAGCAGCATCGTCGTCTCGGACATGTTCGAGTCACCGACGATCACATGCAGCCGGCGGTACCGCTCGGCATCCGCGTGCGGCTCGTCACGCGTGTTGATGATGGGCCGGGAACGCGTCGTCGCGGAGCTGACACCCTCCCAGATGTGCTCGGCACGCTGGCTCACGCAGTACACCGCACCCCGCGGCGTCTGCAGCACCTTGCCCGCCCCGCAGATCAGCTGCCGCGTGACGAGGAACGGAATCAGGATGTCCGCCAGGCGGGAGAATTCCCCGTGCCGCGCCACCAGATAGTTCTCGTGGCAGCCGTAGGAGTTCCCCGCCGAGTCGGTGTTGTTCTTGAAGAGGTAGACGTCGCCCGCGATTCCCTCCTCGTGCAGGCGGCGTTCGGCGTCGACCAGCAAACCTTCGAGAATGCGCTCGCCGGCCTTGTCGTGGGTGACGAGTTCGGTCACGTTGTCGCATTCAGGAGTTGCATATTCCGGATGCGATCCCACATCGAGGTACAGGCGGGCACCGTTCCGCAGGAACACATTGCTGCTGCGGCCCCATGACACGACACGGCGGAAGAGGTAGCGCGCCACTTCGTCAGGAGACAGTCGGCGCTGTCCCCTGAACGTGCACGTGACGCCGTACTCGTTCTCCAGCCCGAAAATGCGGCGGTCCATGACTGAACATTACGCCTTTGGCCCTCGTCTGAAACCGGCTTCGGGAACGCCGTTTCGATCAGTTCCCGCCGAGCGGGACCTCCACCGCCTCCGGAACACCCGCCCCGGAGCCCGCCACGGAGCCCGTCACGGTCCGGGACCGGCCGGGAGCAGCGAGAACCCGCTGAGTGACCGTCAGCACCAGCAGAGCCGCAGCACCGGCCGCACAGGCCACACCGAACCCGGTCACCGTGCCGCCCAGTTCCACGGCCGGACCGGCCACCGCCGTCCCCGCGGCCGCACCCACGCCGAAGAAGGTCACCAGCCAGGAAAACGCCTCCGTGACCGTCCCCACCGGCGCATGCCGGTCCACCACGATGAACGCACAAGCGATGGTCGGCGCCAGGAACACCCCCGCCAGAGCCGTCAACACCGTCATGGCCACCACCCCGGGCGCCAGCAGCAGCGGCAGATAGCCCAGCGCCAGCAGCCCCACCAGCAGCCGCAGCCGCCGCTCGGGCGCCCCGCTCCACTGCCGGGCCCCGTACGCCACACCCCCGACCAGCGCACCCAGACCCAGCGCCGCCATCAGCCACCCGTAGACCGCCTGCCCGCCATGATCGTCGGAATAGGCGATCGCAGCCACCGCGATCGACCCGAGAGCCATCCCCACGAAGAAGAACGCACCGAGCAGCGCCCGCAGCCCCGGCGACCGCAGCGCACCCAGCCAGTGCGCCTCACGCGGCTCGGAACGCCAGGTACGAGAAGGCTCCGACACCACCACCGACAGCGCACCGAGCACACCCAGCGCATTGATCACCAACAGGGCCCCGGCCGGACTCCACAGCGCCACGGACACCGTCACGACCAGCGGACCCACGGTGTACATGATCTCCTGCGCCACCGCGTCCAGCGCGTACGCCGCATGCACCCGGTCCTCCCGGCCGCCCAGCACGCTCGGCCACAGCGCCCGCAGCCCACCCTCCAGCGGCGGCGAGAAGAACCCCGCCACCACCATCGCGGCGTACGCAACCGCCACCGAACCGGTGCCCGCCACCGCCAGCCACGCCATTCCCAGCGCCGCGACCACGGCCGAGGGCAGCTGGACCCGGGGCTGGCCGTACAGGTCGACCGCACGGCCCAGCAGCGGCTGACCCACCGCATTGGCCACGCCGTACACGGCCGCCAGCGCGCCCGCGAGGCTGTAGCTGCCACCCTCGGCCCGCACGAACAGCAAGATCGCGATCGACGCCGTGGCATTCGGCAGCCGGCCGACGAGCGTCCCCGCCAGCAGCCGCGCCGCATGCCTGGTCCTGAGCAGCTCCGCGTATCCCGCGGCCATCTGGCGCCCCCTTCTGCCCGGACCCGCCGGGGTAATACGTATAACTAGGCGCGTCATACGTACCATGGCCACAGCCCAGGGGTCCAACCACACAACCGGCCCCACCCCCCCGACCTCGCCTTACAGGAGACCCGTGTGACGAGACCCACCAGCCGGGACGTCGCCACCGCCGCCGGCGTCTCCCAGGCCACCGTCTCCCTCGTCCTCGGCGACAAATGGCGCGGCCGCGTCTCCGAACGCACCGCCGACCTCGTCCGCACCACCGCCACCGACCTCGGCTACCGCCCCAACCTCGCCGCCCGCAACCTCCGCCTCGGCAGCACCCGCACCGCCCTCCTCGTCGTCCCCGCCCTCACCAACGAATTCTTCGCCCGCGTCTACACCGGAGCCGCCCGCCTCGCCGCCGCCCACGGCTTCGGCGTCCTCCTCTACCCCTCCCCCGACGGCACCGGCCCCGCCCGCGACCCCTTCGCCTCCGCCAGCGCCGCCCTCGACGGCGTCATCGCCTCCTCCATGGCCGCCGGCGCCCTCGACGCCATCGGCGGCGACGAACTCCCCCTCGTCATGCTCGACAGCGCCCCCGGCTCCCGCCGCGCCGCCGCCCACGTCAACCTCGCCATGGCCGACGGCATGCGCCAGGTCACCGAGCACCTCCTCACCCTCGGACACCGCCGCATCCTCCACTTCGCCGCCGCCGTCGACACCTGGACCTTCGAAGTCCGCGCCCACGCCCTCGCCCGCCACCTCGGCCCCCACACCGAGCTGCGCACCGTCCGCGCCCCGCTCGGCGTGGCCGAGGCCTGCACGGCCATGGAGGCCGCCCTGACCGCCCCCGGAGACCGGCCCACCGCCATCGTCTGCGACGACGACATCCTGGCCGCCGGCGCCTGCAAGGCCGCCCGCCGCCTCGGCCTCCGCGTCCCCGACGACCTCTCCGTCACCGGCTTCGACGACCTGGCCCTCGCCACCGCCGTCGAACCCGAGCTCACCACCGTCCACCTGCCCGCCGAACGCGTCGGGGAACAGGGCATGGCCGCCCTCCTCGCCGTCCTGAACGGCACCGAATGGACCGCCCCCGACATCCCCGTCAACCTCGTCGTACGCGCCTCCACGGCACCCCCGCCGACCACCCGGCCCTGAAACACCGGCCCCGAAACGCCAAACCGCCCCGGCCCGCCTCCGAAGAGGCAGGACCGGGGCGGCCAAGAACCACCGCAGACCGGCGTGAGACCTACTCGGCGTCGTCCTCCGGCGCCTCGTCGTTCGAGACCGCGTCGGCCTGCGCCGCCGCCGGAACATCCGCCTCCAGCAGCCGCGCCAGCTGCCGGCCCCGGATCCGCTTGAACTTCCGCTGCTGCGACCGCGTCCGGTCCAGCACCGCAACCTCCAGCCGCTCCGCCGGAATGGTCTTGTCCGCACTGTTCGTCTGGCTGGACAGCGCCTGCACCGCCAGCTTCAACGCCTCGGACAGGGTCATCCCGTCCCGGTGGCGCTGGTCGAGGAAACTGCTGATCTGCTCGGCATTGCCACCGACCGCGACCGAACCGTGCTCGTCCACGATCGACCCGTCGTGCGGCAGCCGGTAGATCTGGTCGCCCGCCGCGGTCGTGCCGACCTCGGCCACGACCAGCTCCACCTCGTACGGCTTCTCGCCGGCACTGGAGAAGATGGTGCCCAGCGTCTGCGCGTACACGTTGGCCAGCCCACGGGCCGTCACATCGTCGCGGTCGTAGGTGTATCCACGCAGATCCGCGTAGCGCACACCACCGATCCGCAGGTTCTCGTACTCGTTGTACTTGCCGGCGGCCGCGAAGCCGATCCGGTCGTAGATCTCGCTGAACTTGTGCAGCGCACGGGACGGGTTCTCGCCGACGAACACGATGCCGTCGGCGTACTGCAGCACCACGAGGCTGCGACCGCGGGCGATGCCCTTGCGGGCGTATTCCGCCCGGTCGGCCATCGCCTGCTGCGGGGAGACGTAGAACGGAGTCGACACCGGCTGACCGTCCCTTTCTTCTGGGCTCCTGAGGGGCTGTTACGGATCAGAGCAGGGCGGCGCGCGGGCCGTCCGGCTCCTGGAGGCGGCGGTCGGTGACCTTGCGGGCGATGGCCTGGGACTCGTCCTCGGTCAGCCGCCGGAAGCCCTCGTCGGTGATGACGGTGACGATCGGATAGATGTTGCGGTAGAGGTCAGGACCGCCGGTCGCCGAGTCGTCGTCGGCGGCGTCGTACAGCGCCTGCACCACCAGCGTGGTGGCCTGCTCCTCCGTCAGGTCCGGGCGGTAGAGCTTCTTCATCGACCCGCGGGCGAAGATCGAACCCGAACCCGTGGCCGCGTACCCGTGCTCCTCGGAGCGGCCGCCGGTCACGTCGTAGGAGAAGATCCGCCCCTTCTCCCGGGCCTCGTCGTAGCCGGCGAAGAGCGGCACCACGGCCAGCCCCTGCATGGCCATCCCCAGATTGCTCCGGATCATGGTGGAGAGCCGGTTCGCCTTGCCCTCCAGGGAGAGGGTCGCCCCCTCCACCTTCTCGAAGTGCTCCAGCTCCAGCTGGAACAGCTTGACCATCTCCACGGCGAGGCCGGCGGTGCCGGCGATGCCGACCGCGGAGTACTCGTCCGCCGGGAACACCTTCTCGATGTCCCGCTGCGCGATCATGTTGCCCATCGTCGCGCGCCGGTCACCGGCGAGGACGACCCCGCCGGGGAAGGTGGCGGCCACGATGGTCGTGCCGTGCGGCGCCTCGACGATCCCCTCCGGAAGCTTCCGGTTGCCCGGCAGAAGCTCCGGCTGGTGATCCGCCAGGAAGTCCATGAAGGACGAAGACCCCGGCGTCAGGAAGGCTGCCGGCAGACGCCCTGTGCCACGAGTGTTGGGTTCCACAGGTTTCCTTCCACGTAAGCGGCTGCACGCCTGATGACGTCCGGCCGATCCTTGAACTGCCCCAGGGCTGCGTTGCAGCTGAAACACAGTACGCCTCGGACTTTACCTGTCTCATGATCGTGATCCACATGCTCCGCCGGACCTATCTGGCAGATCACGCAGACACCGCCCTGAGCAGCGATCATCTCGTCGCGTTCGGCTTCGGTGATGCCGTACTTGCGCTTGAAGTAGCTCGCCCGATTCCGCTGCGCTCGGCACTCTTTGCAGTAGCTTGCCCATCCGTCGGAGCTCGTCCGGTTCAGCTCCCACTCGGAATGGGGCTTGATCTCTCCGCAGTCAGGACACCGCTTGTGGCCGGACGGCACGGGGATCTTGACCCGCACCGTCCGCCCTGCGGCTTCCTGACGCGCCTTGTAGTGCTCAGCCTGACACTCTCGGCAATACGCCTGGAAGCCGTCTCTCATCGAACGGTTGCTCGCGAATGCCTCGTGAGGTTGCATGCGCTTGCACCGAGAGCAGCGCTTCATGCCTTCCGGCACGTTGTTGGCCACAGCCCCCCGCACCTTCAATTCGAAGGTCAATTACCGACAACGACCCTCACTGGCCGCCCTTTTGGACGAAGGACCTCACGAAATCCTCGGCGTTCTCCTCCAAGACATCATCGATTTCGTCCAGGACGGAGTCCACGTCGTCGGAGAGCTTTTCCTGCCGTTCCTTGAGGTCGGACTGCGCTTCTGCGGCCTGCTCCTCGACCTCCTCGGTCGAGCGAGTGGCCTTCTGCTGTCCGCCGCCGGTGTCCTTGGTCGCCATGTCTACCTCACCCCGCTCGGTTCGCACGCTCGTGACGAGGGACCCCGGGATTCGGGATCCCTCAAGATCAGACCCTACTTCGGACCCTACAAGGAGGGCCGGGCTTTCGTCCCCGTACTTGGACAACGTCCGGGTGTTCCCATGATTCCCGGGAGAGGGGGTTTTCAGGCCCCTCTCCCGGTCCCCGTTCAGTTCCCGCTGAGCACCCGTACCAGGTCCTCCGCCGTCCGGCAGCGGTCCAGGAGCTCCTTGACGTGCTTGCGGGTACCCCGCAGGGGTTCCAGCGTCGGGACGCGCTGGAGGGAGTCGCGGCCCGGGAGGTCGAAGATCACCGAGTCCCAGGAGGCCGCGGCCACGTCGTCCGCGTACTGCTCCAGGCACCGGCCCCGGAAGTACGCCCGGGTGTCCTCCGGCGGCTTCCCGGCGGCCTTCTCCACGGCCGGCTCCTCCACCAGCCGCTTCATCTTGCCGCGGGCCACGAGGCGGTTGTACAGGCCCTTGTCGGGGCGTACGTCCGCGTACTGGAGGTCGACGAGGTGGAGCCGGGCGGCGTCCCAGCCGAGCCCGTCGCGCCGCCGGTAGCCCTCCAGGATCTGCCGCTTGGCGATCCAGTCCAGCTCGCCCGCGAGGCTCATCGGGTCGCTCTCCAGCCGCCCGAGGACGTCCTCCCAGCGGGACAGCACGTCCTTGGTCTGCTCGTCCGCGTCGGAGCCGTACCGCTCCTCCACGTACTTGCGGGCCAGCTCGAAGTACTCCATCTGAAGTTGCACTGCGGTCAGTGTTCGGCCGCTGCGCAGCGTGATGAGGTGGCGGAGGTCGGGGTCGTGGGAGACCTGGTGCAGGGTGCGCACGGGCTGGTCCACGGCCAGGTCGACGGTGATGAACCCGTCTTCGATCATGGACAGGACCAGTGCGGTCGTGCCGAGCTTGAGGTAGGTCGAGGTTTCGGAGAGGTTCGCGTCGCCGATGATCACGTGCAGGCGGCGGTACTTCTCGGCGTCCGAGTGGGGCTCGTCGCGGGTGTTGATGATGGGCCGCTTGAGGGTGGTCTCCAGGCCGACCTCGACCTCGAAGTAGTCGGCGCGCTGGCTGATCTGGAAGCCGTGTTCGCGGCCGTCCTGGCCGATGCCGACGCGGCCGGCGCCGGTGATCACCTGGCGGCAGACGAAGAAGGGGGTGAGGTGGCGCACGATCTCCGAGAAGGGGGTTTCCCGCTTCATCAGGTAGTTCTCGTGCGTGCCGTAGGAGGCGCCCTTGTTGTCGGTGTTGTTCTTGTAGAGCTGGATCGGCTGGGCGCCGGGGAGCTGGGCGGCGCGTACGGCGGCCTCGGCCATGATCCGCTCGCCGGCTTTATCCCAGAGCACGGCGTCGAGGGGGTTGGTGACTTCCGGGGAGCTGTACTCGGGGTGTGCGTGGTCGACGTAGAGCCGTGCGCCGTTGGTCAGGATGACGTTGGCCAGGCCGATGTCCTCGTCGGTGAGCTGGCTGCTGTCGGCGGCCTCGCGGGCGAGGTCGAAGCCGCGGGCGTCCCGCAGCGGGTTCTCCTCCTCGAAGTCCCAGCGGGCGCGTCGCGCCCGGTGCATCGCCGCCGCGTAGGCGTTGACGATCTGGGACGAGGTGAGCATGGCATTGGCGTTCGGGTGACCGGGGACGGAGATCCCGTACTCCGTCTCGATCCCCATTACTCGCCGTACGGTCATGCGGCCCTCCTTGCCCGGCGGCGCTCCTGTTCGGGAGCGGCGCTCAAGTACCGCTGGTGGTCCGGTGCGTGTGCGGTGCCCGACCCCGCACTGCGGATGCGGCGGTACGGATGAGCCTAGAACCACTCCACGCCGGTGGGGAGATCATTTCCGTCCTTTGGCTGCGCCCCGTCACGGCTGAAAAGCGGTCGGTGATGCTGTCGGTAAAGCAGTCGGCTGCGGGTGCCCGGTGGGGCACCCGCAGCCGCCCTCCGATCAGAGGTACTGGCCGGTGTTTGCCACCGTGTCGATGGAGCGTCCGGTGTCTGCGCCCTGCTTTCCGGTGACGAGGGTGCGGATGAAGACGATCCGTTCGCCCTTCTTTCCGGAGATGCGGGCCCAGTCGTCGGGGTTGGTGGTGTTGGGCAGGTCCTCGTTCTCCTTGAACTCGTCCACGCAGGCTTGGAGGAGGTGGGAGACCCTGAGGCCCTTCTGGTTGTGTTCGAGGAAGGCCTTGATGGCCATCTTCTTGGCGCGGTCGACGATGTTCTGGATCATCGCGCCGGAGTTGAAGTCCTTGAAGTAGAGGACTTCCTTGTCGCCGTTGGCGTACGTGACCTCGAGGAAGCGGTTCTCCTCGGTTTCGGCGTACATCTGCTCGACGACGGTTTGGATCATGCTGTGGACGGCGACGTCGGGCGAGCCCTGGTGTTCGGCGAGGTCGTCGGCGTGCAGTGGCAGGGAGGCCTTGAGGTACTTGGCGAAGATGTCCCTGGCGGCTTCGGCGTCGGGGCGCTCGATCTTGATCTTCACGTCGAGGCGGCCGGGGCGCAGGATGGCCGGGTCGATCATGTCTTCGCGGTTGGAGGCGCCGATGACGATGACGTTTTCGAGGCCTTCCACGCCGTCGATCTCGGCGAGGAGCTGCGGGACGATGGTGTTCTCGACGTCGGAGCTGACTCCGGATCCGCGGGTGCGGAAGAGGGATTCCATCTCGTCGAAGAAGACGATGACGGGGGTGCCCTCGCCGGCCTTCTCCCGGGCGCGCTGGAAGACGAGGCGGATGTGGCGCTCGGTTTCGCCGACGTACTTGTTGAGGAGTTCGGGGCCCTTGATGTTCAGGAAGTAGGACTTCCCGGCGGGCTGGCCGGTGACCTCGGCGACCTTCTTGGCAAGGGAGTTGGCGACGGCTTTGGCGATGAGTGTCTTGCCGCAGCCGGGCGGGCCGTAGAGCAGGATGCCCTTGGGGGGCCGCAGTTCGTGTTCCTTGAACAGGTCCGGGTAGAGGTAGGGGAGCTCGACTGCGTCGCGGATCAGCTCGATCTGGTCGCCCAGGCCGCCGATCTTGTCGTAGTCGATGTCCGGGACCTCTTCGAGGACGAGTTCCTCGACTTCGCTCTTGGGGACGACTTCGTAGACGTAGCCGGAGCGGGGTTCGAGCAGGAGGGCGTCGCCGGGGCGGATGGTGGCGTCCAGCAGCGGCTCGGCGAGCCTGACCACCCTTTCCTCGTCGGTGTGCCCGATGACCAGGGCGCGCTCGCCGTCCTCGAGGATCTCCTTGAGGGTGACGATGTCCCCGGCCCGCTCGAATTCCATGGCCTCGACCACGTTGAGGGCCTCGTTGAGCATGACCTCCTGGCCGCGCCGGAGCTCGTCCGGGTCGACGCTGGGGCTGACGTTCACGCGGAGCTTGCGGCCGCCGGTGAAGATGTCGACGGTGCCGTCCTCGTTCGCCTGGAGGAAGACACCGAATCCGGCCGGCGGCTGGGCGAGCCGGTCGACTTCCTCCTTGAGTGCGACGATCTGGTCGCGTGCTTCGCGGAGGGTATTTGCCAGTCGTTCGTTTTGTGCGGAGACGCCGGCCAGGTTTGTCTGGAGCTCGACGATCCGCTCCTCGAGAATCCTCGTGTGTCGCGGAGAGTCGGCGAGCTTACGTCGCAGGACGGCGATTTCCTGCTCGAGATAGGCAACCTGGCCGGCGGGGTCCTCAGACCCGCGCCCCGGCCGGATGCCGCGGTTGATGTCGTCGTCGTGGGCTGCCACGGTCCTCACCTCCTCCAAGGGGAGCTGGACGCTTCCTGACCCTACCTGGGCTGGTGGTGATTGAAACCCCTAGATCACAAAGACGGTAGAGGTGTGTCCGATCTTCACCCTTGCGTACTCCCTCACGCCAGGGGAATACCCACCCTTCAACATCGGAAAGCAGCCGGTTGTAAGGTCGAGGAGTTCAACACCCGCCAGCCTGGGCGCGACTTGCCGCCGGCATGTGGCGGGAAACGGATCATTGAGGGCAGGGAACGGCAGGGGATATGACCGTGCAGCAGGAGACGACCGGCGGGGGCGCCGACGGCGCCGGGCGGGCCGGGGAGCCGCTGGAGGTCTGGATCGACCAGGACCTGTGCACCGGTGACGGGATCTGTGTGCAGTACGCGCCGGAGGTGTTCGAGCTGGACATCGATGGTCTGGCGTACGTGAAGAGCCCTGAGGACGAGTTGCTGGTGGAGGCGGGGGCGAGCACTCCGGTTCCGTTGCCGCTGCTTCAGGATGTGGTGGATTCGGTGAAGGACTGTCCGGGCGACTGCATCCATGTGAGGCGGGTTTCGGACGGGGTCGAGGTGTTCGGCCCGGACGCGGAGTGACGGTTCAAACACTCCTGGCGGTCGGTTCCGTCAGCTCTTGGCGGAATTTTCCGCCGGTCCAGCGCCACTTGGCGAGTTGCCTGACGTCGGGGCTGTAGCGGGGGACTTCGGGCGAGGAGTAGCCGAGGAGCTGTGCGGTGACGGTGCCGTCACGGATCGTGAGGTCGGTGGCGGTCTGTCGGCGTGCGGTGTCGAGGAGGGTGGCGACGACGCGGGGTCGGGCGCCCTGCGCGGTGTCCTGGGTGAGTACGTAGATGGCGTGGGGCGGGGTGCCGGATCCGGCGTCGCAGCGGACGGCTGCGACGGTTTCGGGTCGTCGGTCGCCGTCGAGGTCGCCGCGGGCGGTGGCGGTGATGGCGACGGGGGCGCCTTTGCAGTCGAGCGGCCAGGTGGCGGCGGCCGGGTCCGGGGCGGTGGCCTGGGGGGTGCTTGCGGGTCCGGGGGCGGGTTCGGGGGGGTTGGGTCCGGCGGCGGTGGCTTCGGGCTGGAGGAGTCCCGCTCCGGCGATGACGGCGGCCATGGCGCAGGCCGTGGCGAGCCAGTGGAGGGGCCTGGTGCTGCTGTGGGCCGGGTTTTCCAGGGCGGGGGCCGGCGCGGCGGTGCGGTGCGGCACGCGGGGGGTCTCCTGTGCGGGCGGTGGCGGTGGCGGCGAGCCAGCATCGTGCCATACCTCACGCGGGGGTGGAACGGGTGGGTCCGCGGGTCTTCGGGCGGTGTGCCCGGGCAACGTGAAGGCGCTGCGGTGCAGTTCCCGCGGGTGGCGGGGGAACTGCACGGCAGCGCCTGTGTGTTGGGTGCCGGCGGGGCTGGTGGTCAGCCGCGGTCGCCGGAGCCGCCGGACTGGCTTCCGGGGCCTTCGTAGTCCTCGCCGTACGCGCCCTTGGCGGGGCGGCGGCGGCGCATCGGGGGTTCGACGCCGTCCGCGAGGCGGCGGGCGGTGACGAGGAAGCCGGTGTGTCCGATCATCCGGTGGTCGGGTCGGACGGCGAGGCCCTCGACGTGCCAGTTGCGGATCATCGATTCCCAGGGCTGGGGTTCGGCGAAGCAGCCGATCTCGCGAATGGACTCGACGGTCTTGGACAGCTGGGTGGTGGTGGCCACGTAGCAGCACAGGATGCCGCCGGGGACCAGGGCCTTGGAGACGGCCTCCAGGCACTCCCAGGGGGCGAGCATGTCGAGGATGACGCGGTCGACGTCGGTGTCGGACAGGTTGTCCTGGAGGTCGCCGACGGTCAGCTGCCATGCGGGGTGGGGGCCACCGAAGTAGCGCTCGACGTTCTCCTGGGCGATCTGGGCGAAGTCCGCGCGGCGCTCGTAGCTGTGGAGCATGCCCTGGTCGCCGATGGCGCGCAGCAGGAAGCTGCTGAGGGAGCCGGAGCCCACCCCGGCCTCCACGACGCGCGCCCCGGGGAAGATGTCGGCGAAGGCCAGGATCTGGCCTGCGTCCTTGGGGTAGACCACGGCGGCGCCGCGGGGCATGGACAGGACGTAGTCGGGGAGCAGGGGGCGCAGCGCGAGGTACGCGACGTTTCCCGTGGTACGGACAACACTGCCCTCGGGAGCGCCGATCAGCTCGTCGTGGGGGAAGGAACCCTTGTGGGTGTGGAAGTTCTTCCCTGCTTCGAGCGTGAACGTGTAGTGGCGTCCCTTGGGGTCGGTGAGCTGGACCTGGTCCCCGACCTTGAAGGGCCCGCGACGGCGGGCGGCACCGGTCGGTTCGGACATGTGACCAGTGTATTGGCTTCAGGAGCGGGGCCGCGCCATGGCCTTCACGAAGGCTTTCTCGACGTCGAGGGTGGACAGGACGCCGTAGATCTGGCCGCTGGTTTCGAGGACGAGGTATTCGGTGGCGGGGGTGGTGCGGAGGTGGTCGAGGAGTTCGCTGCCGGTGAGCTCGGCGGGAACCGTCATGCCGTCGGTGAGGTCCTGGGCGAGTGTGCTGACGGGGATCCAGGGGCGGCGGTGTTCGGGGACGGAGGCGATGGCGCTCTCCCGGACGATGGCGGTGGGTTCGCCGTGGCCGTCGACGATGACGATGGCGCGGGCGCCGTAGGCGTTGGCGCGGCGCAGGGCTTCGGAGAGGGGGGTGGTGTTCTCGACGGGGACGGCGCGGCGGGTGAGGGTGCGGGCGCGGAGTTCGGGGAGGTGTTCGCGTAGGCGGGCCATGCGCAGGCTGTTGCCGGCGCCGGTCCAGATGATGGCGGCGAGGATGGCGGCGAGGAGGGCGTCCATGACGGTGCTCATGCCGCCGATCTCGTCGCCGGGGGTGCCGAGGAGCCCGGTGTGGGTGATCATCGGGAGGCCGAGGAGGACGGCGATGGCGAGGCCGCGGCCGGCCCAGGCGGCGGCGATGGTGCCGGTCATGGGTTTGCCGGTGATGCCCCAGATGACGGCGCGGAGCATGCGGCCGCCGTCGAGGGGGAGGCCGGGCAGGAGGTTGAAGGCGGCGACGAGCAGGTTGGAGATCATGAGGCCGGCGAGGAGGACGCCGGGGACGGTGCCGGGGTCGACGGCGTTCATGCCGAGGTAGAAGGCGCCGGCGAGGAGGAGGGAGAGGAGGGGGCCGACGAAGGCGAGGACGAATTCGCGGCCGGGGGTCTCGGTTTCCTTTTCGATCTCGGAGACGCCGCCGAAGAACTGGAGCTGGATGCGCCGTACGGGGAGCCGGAAGCGGAGGGCTGCGACGGTGTGGGCGAGCTCGTGGACGAGGACGGAGGCGTAGAAGGCGACGGCGAAGAAGAGGGAGACGAGGTAGCGGGCGGGGCCGAGTTCGGGCAGGACGCGGTCGAGCTGGTCGCCGAAGACCCAGGTGATGAGGGCGGCGACGAGGAACCAGCTGGGCGAGACGTAGACGGGCACGCCGAAGGGGCGGCCCATGAGGAGTCCGCCGCCCGGTCCGGAGCGCTTGCCCGGGCGCTCGCCGGTTTCGTCGGTGTCTGCCACTGCTGTCCTTCGTTCGGTGCTGTCCGGCGGGGTGTGCCGGTGGTGTTCCCCGTGTGGTGCACGGGGTGTGGTTCACGGGCCGCCCGGCGGGTGCTGCCGGGGCTGTCGCGGTGGCGCGGTGGCGCGGTGTGATGCTCCGATCATGCAGTGCGAGGGGGCCCGGCGTCGATGGTATGCGCGTGGCTGTCCGTGGCGGGTCGTAGGGTTTTGTGCATGACGACGAGCACCGGTTCCCTTTCCGGCGCCGCGGATGCCGATGCGGCACCGGGCGCGGTGGTACCCGTTTCGCTGTCGCCCTCGCGGGCGAGCGATTTCATGCAGTGTCCGCTGCTGTACCGGTTCCGGGTGATCGACAGGCTGCCGGAGAAGCCGAGTGCGGCGGCGACGCGGGGGACGCTGGTGCATGCGGTGCTGGAGCGACTGTTCGATCATCCGGCGCAGGAGCGGACGGCGCCGCGGGCCAGGGCGCTGGTTCCGGGGCAGTGGGACCGGCTGCTGGAGGCGAGGCCGGAGCTGTCGGAGCTGTTTCCGGCGGGGGACGGCGGGGCGGGGCTGGCGCGCTGGCTGTCGGAGGCCGAGGCGCTGGTGGAGCGGTGGTTCACGTTGGAGGATCCGACGCGGCTGGAGCCGGTGGAGCGGGAGTTCTTCGTGGAGGCGGAGCTGGAGTCGGGGCTGCGGCTGCGCGGGATCATCGACCGGGTGGATGTGGCGCCGACGGGTGAGGTGCGGATCGTCGACTACAAGACGGGCAAGGCTCCGCGGCCGGAGTACGCCGAGGGTGCGCTGTTCCAGATGAAGTTCTACGCGCTGGTGGTGTGGCGGCTGAAGCGGGTGGTGCCGCGGCGGCTGCAGTTGGTGTACCTGGGCAGTGGGGACGTGTTGACGTACGACCCGGTGGTGGCGGACCTGGAGCGGGTGGAGCGCAAGCTGCTGGCGCTGTGGGAGGCGATCAAGGAGGCGACCGCGACGGGTGACTGGCGGCCGCGGCCGACGAAGCTGTGCGGCTGGTGCGATCACCGGGCGGTGTGTCCGGAGTTCGGGGGGACTCCCCCGGTGTATCCGTTGGCGATCGTGCGGGAGGCGGGGGCCGGCGGGGCGCGTCCGGCGGAATCCTGATCATCCGATCAGGGCAGAATGGGTGGCGTCCCAGCGAAGTGGCCTGACGAATCTGAGGTGTCCCCCGTGGCGATCCGCGTCCTCCTGGTCGACGACCAGCCGTTGCTGCGCACCGGTTTCCGGATGATCCTGGAGGCTGAACAGGACTTGGCGGTGGTCGGGGAGGCCGGGGACGGTGTGCAGGCGCTGGAGCAGGTGCGGGCGCTTCAGCCGGACGTGGTGCTGATGGACATCCGGATGCCGCGGATGGACGGGGTGGAGGCGACCCGGCAGATCACCGGGCCTGGTCGGGACGGTCCGGCGAAGGTGCTGGTGCTGACCACGTTCGATCTGGACGAGTACGTGGTGCAGGCGTTGCGTGCGGGGGCGAGCGGCTTCCTGTTGAAGGATGCGCCGGCCCATGAGCTGGTGCAGGCGATCCGGGTGGTGGCGGGTGGCGAGGCGATGCTCGCGCCGAGTATCACGCGGCGGCTGCTGGACAAGTACGCGGAGCACCTGCCGTCGGGTGAGGAGCGGGTTCCGGACACGCTGGGTTCGCTGACGGAGCGTGAGGTCGAGGTGCTGAAGCTGGTGGCGCGGGGGTTGTCGAACGCGGAGATCGCGGCGGACCTGTTCGTCAGCGAGACCACGGTGAAGACCCATGTGGGGCATGTGCTGACGAAGCTGGGGCTGCGCGACCGGGTGCAGGCGGCGGTGTACGCGTATGAGAGCGGCCTGGTCCGGCCGGGTGCCGCGCAGTAGCCTGCGGCGCCGCGCGCCCGGGTGTGAAACGGAACCGGCCCGTGCCGCCTCCGGTGGGAGGTGGCACGGGCCGGTTCGTGTCCGTGGGGCTGTCAGCCCTTGGCGATCTCCCAGAAGCGGAAGACGGTGGAGGCGTCCAGCGACCACTGCAGGCCGGTGACGTTCTGGCGGGTCACCGCGTACTGCTTGCTCTGCCACAGCGGCAGGAGCGGGAGCTCGTCGGCGACGATGTCCTGGAGGCGGGTGTAGTCGGGCGTGGCCGCGGTGCGGTCGGCCTTGGAGGCGGTCGCCGGGATGATCGTCCCGGTGATCTCCTTGTTGTCGTAGTTGTTGCGCAGGACGTTGTCCGGTCCGAAGAACGGCTGCGTGAAGTTGTCGGCGTCCGGGTAGTCGGGGACCCAGCCGCGGACGTACACGCCGTACTTGCCGGCGTCGATGTCCTTCTCGTACTGCTCGAACTCGACGGACTTGACGTCGGCGTCGAACAGGCCGCTGTCGTTGAGCTGCTTGGCGATGAGCTGCATCTCCTGGTCCGTGGCCGGACCGTAGCGGGCGGGCGTCGAGTACAGGGTGATCTTCACCTTGTCCTTGATGCCGGCCGCGCGCAGGACGGCCTCGGCCTTCTTCGGCTGCGGGCTGCCGCCGTAGCGGTCGAAGAAGGCGGTGGTGTGCGAGCCGATGCCGGCCGGGATGACGGAGTACAGCGAGGTGGCGGTGCCTTCGTAGACGTCCTTGACGAGCGCTTCGCGGTCCACGAGGTAGGCGATGGCCTTGCGGACGGGGAGCTTGCCGGCGACTTCGTCCTTCATGTTGAAGACGAGGTGCTGGACCTCGGCGCCGGTGCCCTGGACGACCTCGACGTTGTTGTTGCCGGTCTTGGTGGAGGACAGGCTGGCGATGTCCTTGGCGGCGAGGCCGCGGAAGGCGAAGTCGACGTCGCCGCTCTCCAGGACCTTCTTCAGGGCGGCCTGGTCGTGGTTGAAGAACTTGAGGGTGACGCCGGTGTTCTTCGCCTTGGCCTTGCCGGTGTAGGACTCGTTGACGGAGAAGTTGGCGCTCTTCTCGTTCATGGAGTCCAGCTTGTAGACGCCGGAGCCGATGGCCTTGTTGTCGGTGCGGAGCTTGTCGGCCGGGTACTCGCTGCTGTCGACGATGGAGCCCGCACCCGAGGCGATCTTGCTGGGGAAGGTCGCGTCGGAGGTCTTGAGGCGGAAGACGACGGTCTTTTCGTCGGGGGTGTCGATGCCGGCGATCGACGACAGCATGACGGCGGGGCCGTTCGGGTCGTTGATCTTCAGCGTGCGCTCGAAGGAGAACTTCACGTCCTTCGAGGTGAGCGGGTGGCCGTTGCTGAACTTCAGGCCGGCGCGCAGGGTGCACTTGTACACCTTGCTGTCGCCGCCCTCGAAGTTGCAGGCCTGGGCCGCGTCGGGCTCCGGGGTGGTGCCGCCCTTGGGGAAGCTCAGCAGCGACTGGAAGACGTTGTTGAAGAGCAGCCAGGAGCCCGGGTCGTAACCGGAGGCGGGGTCGGTGGACTTCACCTTGTCGGATATGCCCATGACCACGCCCTTGCCGCCCTCGGCGGCGGGGCCATCGGTCGAACCGCAACCGCTGAGCAGCGCGGCGGCGGTGGCTGCGCCGAGCGGGGCTGCCAACCACTGGTTACGTCTCATCGCACGAACGTCCTTCACAGTCTTGCTGAATCGTTGGGCCGGCCTGCGACACCCGCCGCCGGTTACTGCTCGTCTCAGCCGCTGACACCGCGGCCGAGCTCCCACAGCTGGAGGTCGGAGATGGCGTTGACCGACCACTCCACTCCGGTGATCCCGTCGCGTGCGGCGACGTACTGCTTGCCCTGCCACAGGGGCAGGACGGGCACGTCCTCGGCGACGATGTCCTGCATCTCCGCGATCGCGGGGCCGGCGACGTTGCGGTCGGCGGCCTTGCGGGACTCGGGGATGAGCTTGGTGCGCACCGTGCTGTTGGCGTACGGCGTGCCCAGGAAGTTGTCCTCCTCCAGGAAGGGAGCGAGGAAGTTGTCGGGGTCCGCGTAGTCGGGGAACCAGCCGAGCCCGTAGGCGGCGTAGTCGCCCTTCTTCTGCGCGGGGCGGAATTCGGTCCAGTCGGAGCCCTGGACGGTGATGTCGAACAGCTGGGTGGCGTTCAGCTGGTTCTTCAGGGTCTCGAACTCGACGGCCGTGCCGTCGCCGTAGTGGTCCCTGGTGTAGTTCAGCGTCAGCTTGACCGGGGTCTTGATGCCGGCGTCCTTCAGCAGGGCGGCGGCCTTGGCGGTGTTGGCCTCGCCGTACTTGTTGCGGAACGAGTTGACGTGGCCTGCGACGGAGGAGGGGACCAGCGAGTACAGCGGCTGGGCGGACTTGCCGTACACCTTGGAGATGACGGCGTTGCGGTCGACGGCGGCCGCGAGGGCCTGGCGCACGGCCTTGTCCTTGACGGCCGGGGCCTCGGTGTTGAAGCCGATGTAGCGGATCTCCAGGCCGGGCATCTGGGTCAGCTTGACGCCCTTGGGCGGGCTGGCGGTGAACTCGGCGATCTGGGCGGGCGACAGGGTGCGCGAGACCATGTGGATGCGCCCGTCGGTGAGTGCCTTGCCCATGTCCGCGGAGTCGGTGAAGGTGCGCAGTTCGACCTTGTCGTTCTGCAGCTTCAGGTCGCCCTTGTAGTTCGGGTTCTTGGTGAACACGGCGCGGACGAGGTGGTCGCCCTTGACCTCGGCCTTCATCGTGTAGGGGCCGGAGCCGTCGACGGCGAAGCCCCCGCGGAGCTTCTTGGCGTCGTAGTTCTTCTCGCTGACGATGCCGGCGGCGGGCGTGGCGAGCTTGTACGGGAAGGTCGCGTCCGGGGTCTTCAGGTGGAAGACGACGGTGTCGGCGCTCTTGACCTCGACGGTGTCGATGGTGGACAGCAGCGAGGAGGGGCCGTTCTCGGCGTTGATGGCGCGGACGCGGTCGATGGAGAACTTGACGTCCTTGGCGGTGAGCGGCTCGCCGCCGGCGAACTTCAGGCCGGGCCGCAGGGTGCAGCGGTAGCTCTCGTTGCCGGTGTCGGTGAAGCGGCAGTCGGAGGCCGCCTCGGGGACGGGCTGGCCGCCGCCGCGGGGGGTGTGCATCAGGGTCTGGACGGTCTGCCGCAGGACGTTCCAGGCGCCGGCGTCGTAGGCGTACGCCGGGTCGAACGGTGCGGGGGCGTAGTCCGCCGCCTCGTACCGGTCGGTGGTGCCGACGACGATCGCTCCGGTTCCTGCTCCTTGCCCCGTCGCGCTGCCGCAGGCGGCGAGCGCGGGGGTGAGCAGTCCGGCCGCGGCCGTCAGCACCAGGGTCTTGCGGTTCATGCTGGAAGTACTCCCTTGACCGGCACTTGTTCAAAGCGGCGTAAAGGGCACTTCGCGACGTTCGCCCGTTCAGGGCGGAACGATCGGGCCGGTTTTGTGACGATCGGTCCACACAGTCCCGACACAGGGGTATGCGTCCTGGACTGCTGCGGTGCGGCGGAGTGCCCGCGTCGACATTAGTGGCCTATGAGGGGATGGCTTGAACTGGCAGGACTTGGGGTGTAATCGCACGGTGATGGGAGCGGACTGCCTGTCAATGACGGGGGCATCCCAGATGGGGGCAGGGGATCATCAATCCGGACACAAGGGAAGCTTGCCGAGCCCTGGGACAGGTCGGTCGGGGGCGTTTCGGGTGACGAAGGTCACCCGGCCCGGGCGCCACGGAAAGGATGGAATTCCGGCCGCCCGGCCATCGAACGGAAGTTCCTTTCCCCGGGACCGGTGGCGCCGGGTCCGGACCCCTTCGGGACGGAGCGTGTGCGGTCAGTTCATGGGGGTGATGAGGGCCCGGAGGAAGGCGAGGTCCACGTCCTCCAGGGAGCGGACGACCGTGCGCCCGGGGGCGGGGGCGATGAGGCCCACGGAGGGGACGGCGACGACGCGGCAGCCGGCGGCCTCGGCGGCGGCGACGCCGGTGGCGGTGTCCTCGATGACGGCGCAGCGCGAGGGGTGGGCGCCGAGGGTGCGGGCGGCCAGCAGGTAGGGGTCCGGGTGCGGCTTGGTGCGCGGCACCTCGTCGCCGGCCACGGTCATGGCGAAGCACTCGGGGCCCAGGGAGCGCAGGATCCGGTCGATGACCCGCCGGTGGGAGGCGGAGACCAGGGCCGTGGGCACGTTGTGCCGGGCCAGCTCGGACAGCAGCCGCTCGGCGCCCGGCATGAGCGGCACGCGCTCGGCGATCCGGGCCTCGAAGCGCTCGTTGAGCAGCACGCTCAGTTCGGCGAGGTCGATGTCCACGCCGGTGGCCTCGATCAGGAAGCCCAGGCTCCGGCTCATCGGCCCGCCGACCACGACCTCCCGCCAGGACTCCTCCAGCCGGTGGCCCAGCTCCGCGAAGACGTCCACCTCGGCGTCCCACCAGAAGCCCTCGGTGTCGACCAGCGTCCCGTCCATGTCGAGCAGCACCGCCTGCAGGGCCGAGCCGTCGGCCGTGCGGGCGATGGAAACGGGAACGGTGCTGGTCATGCGCACACCTCTCGGAGGGGACGAGAAGGCCGGTCACCTCTTCCCGCGGGGGTGTACCCCCGGGGAACAGGCGACCGGCCTGTATGGGACCGACCAGTGTACGTCGATCTGGCTCAGCGTGCGTTGAAATACTTCGCTTCGGGGTGGTGGATGACGATCGCGTCGGTGGACTGCTCCGGGTGGAGCTGGAACTCCTCGGAGAGGTGGACGCCGATCCGCTCGGGCCGGAGCAGGTCGGCGATCTTGGCGCGGTCCTCGAGGTCGGGGCAGGCGCCGTAGCCGAGGGAGAAGCGGGCGCCGCGGTACTTGAGGGCGAACATGTCCTCGACGCCGGCGGGGTCCTCGCCGGCGAAGCCGAGTTCGGCCCGGACCCGGGCGTGCCAGTACTCGGCGAGGGCCTCGGCGAGCTGGACGGACAGGCCGTGCAGCTCGAGGTACTCGCGGTAGGAGTCCGACTCGAACAGCCTGGCGGTGGCCTCGCCGATCCTCGAGCCGACGGTGACGACCTGGAGGCCGACGACGTCGGTCTCGCCGGACTCCTCCGGGCGGAAGAAGTCCGCCAGGCACAGGCGGCGGCCGCGGCGCTGGCGGGGGAAGGTGAACCGGGTCCGCTCGTTGCCCTGCTCGTCGAGGAGGATCAGGTCGTCGCCCTTGGAGACGCAGGGGAAGTAGCCGTAGACGACGGCCGCCTCCAGCAGGTTCTCGGTGTGCAGCTTCTCCAGCAGGCCGCGCAGGCGGGGCCGGCCCTCGGTCTCGACGAGTTCCTCGTAGCCGGGGCCGCCGGCGCGGGACTGCTTGAGCCCCCACTGGCCCTTGAACAGGGCGCCCTCGTCGAGCCAGGAGGCGTAGTCCTTCAGCGGGATGCCCTTGACGACGCGGGTGCCCCAGAACGGCGGGGCGGGCACCGGGTTGTCGACCGCGACGTCGGAGCGGCCGCCGGGCTCCTCGGCCTCCTCCACCTGGAGCAGGGGGCCCGCGGCGTCAGCCGCTGATGTCCCCGTGCGCTTGGCGACGCGGCGCTGCTTGAGTTCGGGCAGGGCGGCGCCGGGGACGCCGCGCTTGACGGCGATGAGGGCGTCCATCAGGCGCAGGCCCTCGAAGGCGTCGCGGGCGTAGCGGACCTCGCCGTCGTAGATCTCGTGGAGGTCCTGCTCGACGTAGGCGCGGGTGAGGGCGGCGCCGCCGAGGATGACGGGGTAGGCGGCGGCCAGCTTGCGCTGGTTGAGCTCCTCCAGGTTCTCCTTCATGATCACGGTCGACTTCACCAGCAGCCCGGACATGCCGATGACGTCGGCCTTGTGCTCCTGGGCGGCCTCGACGATCGCGGAGACCGGCTGCTTGATGCCGATGTTGACCACGTTGTAGCCGTTGTTCGACAGGATGATGTCGACGAGGTTCTTGCCGATGTCGTGGACGTCGCCGCGGACGGTGGCCAGCACGATGGTGCCCTTGCCCTCCGCGTCCGACTTCTCCATGTGCGGCTCCAGGTAGGCCACCGCCGTCTTCATCACCTCGGCGGACTGCAGCACGAACGGCAGCTGCATCTGCCCGGACCCGAACAGCTCGCCGACCACCTTCATGCCTTCGAGGAGGGTGTCGTTGACGATGTCCAGGGCCGGGCGGGTCTCCAGGGCCTCGTCGAGGTCGCTCTCCAGGCCGTTCTTCTCGCCGTCGATGATCCGCCGCTGGAGCCGCTCCTCCAGCGGCAGCGCGGCCAGCTCCTCGGCCTTGCCGGCCTTCAGCGACTTCGCGGTGGCGCCCTCGAAGAGCTGCATCAGCTTCTGGAGGGGGTCGTAGCCCTCGCTGCGGCGGTCGTAGATCAGGTCGAGGGCGGTGGCGACCTGCTCCTCGTCGAACCGGGCGATCGGCAGGATCTTGGAGGCGTGCACGATCGCCGAGTCCAGGCCGGCCTTGACGCACTCGTCGAGGAAGACCGAGTTCAGCAGGATGCGGGCGGCCGGGTTGAGGCCGAAGGAGATGTTCGACAGGCCGAGCGTGGTCTGCACCGCCGGGTGCCGCTTCTTCAGCTCGCGGATCGCCTCGATCGTCGCGATGCCGTCCCCCCGGGACTCCTCCTGACCGGTGCAGATCGTGAACGTCAGGGCGTCGATGAGGATGTCGGACTCGCTGATCCCCCAGTTCTGCGTCAGGTCGCCGATCAGGCGTTCGGCGACGGCGACCTTGTGCTCGACGGTGCGGGCCTGCCCCTCCTCGTCGATCGTGAGCGCGATCAGGGCCGCGCCGTGCTCCCGGGCCAGCCGGGTGACCTTCGCGAACCGCGACTCGGGCCCGTCACCGTCCTCGTAGTTGACGGAGTTGATGACCGCGCGGCCGCCCAGCTTCTCCAGCCCGGCCTGGATGACGTCGACCTCGGTCGAGTCCAGCACGATCGGCAGGGTCGAAGCGGTCGCGAACCGGCCCGCCAGCTCCTCCATGTCCGCCACGCCGTCCCGGCCGACGTAGTCCACGCACAGGTCCAGCATGTGCGCGCCCTCGCGGATCTGGTCGCGGGCCATCTCCACGCAGTCGTCCCAGCGGCCGTCCAGCATCGCCTCGCGGAACTTCTTCGACCCGTTGGCGTTCGTCCGCTCGCCGATCGCCATGTACGAGGTGTCCTGCCGGAACGGCACCGTCTGGTACAGCGAGGACGCGCCCGGCTCGGGGCGGGGCTCGCGGACGACCGGGGCCAGCCCGCGCACCCGCTCCACGACCTGCCGCAGGTGCTCCGGGGTCGTGCCGCAGCACCCGCCGACCAGCGACAGCCCGTACTCGCGCACGAACGTCTCCTGCGCGTCCGCCAGCTCGGAGGCGGTCAGCGGGTAGTGCGCGCCCTCCTTCGTCAGCACCGGCAGGCCCGCGTTCGGCATGCAGGAGAGCGGGATGCGGGCGTTGCGGGCCAGGTAGCGCAGGTGCTCGCTCATCTCGGCGGGGCCGGTGGCGCAGTTCAGGCCGATCATGTCGATGCCCAGCGGCTCCAGCGAGGTCAGCGCCGCACCGATCTCCGACCCCAGCAGCATCGTCCCGGTCGTCTCCACCGTCACCGAGCAGATCAGCGGAACCGACACCCGCAGCGCCTCCATGGCACGGCGGGCGCCGATGACGGAGGCCTTCGTCTGGAGCAGGTCCTGGGTGGTCTCCACCAGCAGGGCGTCCGCCCCGCCCGCCAGCAGGCCCTCCGCGTTGACCTGATAGGCGTCCCGGATCGTGGTGTACGGGATGTGGCCGAGGGTCGGCAGCTTCGTGCCCGGACCCATGGAGCCCAGGACCCAGCGCTGCTGTCCGGTGGAGGCGGTGAAGGCGTCGGCGGCCTCGCGGGCGATCCGGGCGCCGGCCTCGGACAGCTCGAAGTTCCGTTCGGGGATGTCGTACTCGCCCAGTGCGGTGAAGTTCGCGCCGAAGGTGTTGGTCTCCACGCAGTCCACGCCGGCCGCGAAGTAGGCCTCGTGCACGGTGCGCACGATGTCGGGGCGGGTCACGTTCAGGACCTCGTTGCAGCCCTCCAGCTGCTGGAAGTCCTCGAGGGTGGGTTCCTGCGCCTGGAGCATCGTTCCCATGGCCCCGTCGGCGACGACCACGCGGCTCGCGAGCGCCTCTCGGAGGGCATCGGCCCGGGTCTGGGTGTCGGCGGGCGGGTTCGGCAACGAGGCCATGTGAGCTCCCTGGGATGCGACGGCTGTCGGCTTTGCACCCTTGCTGTGTCAAGGGTGCACGCGGTCAGGGTAACCGCGCCTTCGCAACCCCGGTGAGGGCGTCCCACGTGGCGGACTGCATCCTGTGCCCGGGGGTCGGCCGGGTGTGGCCCGGGCGGCTTCGGCTTGAACGCAGGGCCAACCATGCGCAAGGTCGACATGGGCCGATAGTGTTCAGCATTGTCGAACTACCTCAGCAGGAGGCTGCGCACCATGGCACGGAACATCCAGTCGCTCGAACGAGCCGCTGCGATGCTGCGGCTCCTTGCCGGCGGTGAGCGCCGCCTCGGCCTCTCGGACATCGCGAGTGCCCTGGGGCTGGCCAAGGGCACGGCGCACGGGATCCTGCGCACGCTCCAGGCCGAGGGCTTCGTCGAGCAGGACCAGGCCTCCGGCCGCTACCAGCTGGGCGCGGAGCTGCTGCGCCTGGGGAACAGCTATCTGGACGTGCACGAGCTGCGCGCCCGGGCGCTCGTGTGGACGGACGACCTGGCCCGCGCGAGCGGCGAGAGCGTGTACGTGGGCGTGCTGCACAAGAGCGGGGTGCTGATCATGCACCACGTCTTCCGCCCCGACGACAGCCGCCAGGTGCTGGAGGTGGGGGCCATGCAGCCGCTGCACTCCACGGCGCTGGGCAAGGTCCTGTCGGCGTACGACCCGGTCGCCCACACGGAGGCCCTGGAGGCCGAGCGCGAGGCGTTCACGCCGCGCACGGTCACGGACGGCGCGGGCTTCGAGGAGGTGCTGGACCTGACCCGGGCGCGCGGCTGGGCCGCGGACGTCGAGGAGACCTGGGAGGGCATCGCCTCGGTGGCCGCGCCCATCCACGACCGCCGCCGGATGCCGGTGGGCGCGGTGGCGGTGGCCGGTGCGGTGGAGCGCGTCTGCGGGGAGTCCGGGGAGCCGCGCGCGAACCTGGTGGCGTCGGTGCGCGACTGCGCGCGGGCCGTTTCCCGCGACCTCGGCGCGGGCCGGTTCTAGCTCTCGACCTGCATGTTCCCGGCCACTCCGTGGCCGTTTTCTGCTGCCTTGTTGCCATATTCCGGCCATCGGATGGCTTGATTTGTTCGATCGTACTGCGTGGTAACGATCCGACACATTGGCCTGGCCAACCCTTGACGCGTTCTTCACCTGGGCGAAAAACTGCCGTTCATCGGTCGGCATTGTCGAACACCTACCGGCAATACGCGCTAGGGTGTGACAAGGCCAAGGACCGGTGAACCACTCACCGAGTGCGCGAACGCGGGCCGGGACCTCGCGTCCGCGCACCCCTGGACGTAAGACAAAGGAGTCGCGGGTGTCCAGCTCCGACATCTTCCTCGGCGAGACCATCGGTACCGCCCTGCTCACCCTGCTCGGCGGTGGTGTCTGCGCCGCCGTGACCCTCAAGAGCTCCAAGGCCCGCAACGCAGGCTGGCTCTCGATCACGTTCGGCTGGGGTTTCGCCGTACTGATCGCCGCCTACGTCTCCGCCCCGCTCTCCGGTGCACACCTCAATCCGGCGGTCACCGTCGGCCTCGCAGTCAAGAACGGCGACTGGAGCGACACTCCCGTCTACTTCGCCGGCCAGCTCCTCGGCGCCATGCTCGGCGCCGTCCTGATGTGGGTCACCTACTACGGCCAGTTCCGCGCCCACCTCGCGGACCCGGAGCACATCCGTGACGCCAAGCTCGGCCCGGAGGACCCCCACCCGCACGACGTGGCCGGCCCGGTGCTCGGGATCTTCTCCACCGGCCCCGAGATCCGCAACGCGGTCCAGAACCTGGCCACCGAGATCATCGGCACGGCCGTCCTCGTCCTGGCGATCCTGACCCAGGGCCTTCAGGACGACGGCAAGGGCCTCGGCGTCATCGGCGTCCTGATCACCTCCTTCGTCGTCGTCGGCATCGGCCTCTCCCTCGGCGGCCCGACCGGCTACGCCATCAACCCGGTCCGCGACCTCGGTCCGCGCATCGTCCACGCCCTGCTGCCGCTGCCCAACAAGGGCGGCTCCGACTGGGGTTACTCCTGGATCCCGGTGGTCGGCCCGCTCGTCGGCGCCGTCATCGCCGGCGGTCTGTACAACATCGCGTTCGCCTGATCAGCACGGCCCCGCGCTCGTAAGATCCGCACCGCCCACCTGATTCCGCACTCTTCACAGACCTGCCAGGAGCAGCCACCATGACCAGCAGCACCGGCCCGTTCATCGCCGCCATCGACCAGGGCACCACCTCCTCCCGCTGCATCGTCTTCGACCGCGACGGCCGCATCGTCGCCGTCGACCAGAAGGAGCACGAGCAGATCTTCCCGAAGCCGGGCTGGGTCGAGCACGACGCCAGGGAAATCTGGGCCAACGTCCAGGAGGTCGTCGCCGGCGCCATCGCCAAGGCCGAGATCACGGCCGCCGACGTCAAGGCGATCGGCATCACCAACCAGCGCGAGACCACCGTCCTGTGGGACAAGAACACCGGCGAGCCGGTGCACAACGCGCTGGTCTGGCAGGACACCCGCACCGACGCCCTGTGCAAGGAGCTCGGCCGCAACGTCGGCCAGGACCGCTTCCGCCGCGAGACGGGCCTGCCGCTCGCCTCGTACTTCGCGGGCCCGAAGGTCCGCTGGCTGCTCGACAACGTCGAGGGCCTGCGCGAGCGCGCCGAGGCCGGCGACATCCTCTTCGGCACCATGGACTCCTGGGTCATCTGGAACCTGACCGGCGGCGCCCAGGGCGGCGTGCACGTCACCGACGTCACCAACGCCTCCCGCACCATGCTCATGAACCTGCACACGCTCGCCTGGGACGAGCGCATCGCGGAGTCCATGGACGTCCCGCTGAAGGTCCTGCCCGAGATCAAGTCCTCCGCCGAGGTCTACGGCCACGTCAAGGACGGCGTCCTCGCCGGCGTCCCGGTCGCCTCGGCGCTCGGCGACCAGCAGGCCGCCCTGTTCGGCCAGACCTGCTTCGCCGAGGGCGAGGCCAAGTCCACCTACGGCACCGGAACGTTCATGCTGATGAACACCGGCGACAAGGTCATCAACTCCTACAGCGGCCTGCTGACCACGGTCGGCTACCAGATCGGCGACCAGAAGCCGGTCTACGCCCTGGAGGGCTCCATCGCCGTCACCGGCTCGCTCGTCCAGTGGATGCGCGACCAGATGGGCCTGATCAAGTCCGCGGCCGAGATCGAGACCCTGGCCTCCTCCGTCGAGGACAACGGCGGCGCCTACTTCGTGCCCGCCTTCTCCGGCCTGTTCGCCCCGTACTGGCGCTCCGACGCCCGCGGTGTGATCGCCGGCCTCACCCGGTACGTGACGAAGGCGCACATCGCCCGTGCCGTCCTGGAGGCCACCGCCTGGCAGACCCGCGAGATCACCGATGCCATGACCAAGGACTCCGGCGTCGAGCTGACGGCCCTCAAGGTCGACGGCGGCATGACCTCCAACAACCTGCTGATGCAGACGCTCTCGGACTTCCTGGACGCCCCCGTGGTCCGTCCGATGGTCGCCGAGACCACCTGCCTCGGCGCCGCCTACGCCGCCGGCCTGGCCGTCGGCTTCTGGCCGGACACCGACGCCCTGCGCGCCAACTGGCGCCGCGCGGCCGAGTGGACCCCGCGGATGCCCGCCGAGCAGCGGGACCGCGAGTACAAGAACTGGCTCAAGGCCGTCGAGCGGTCCATGGGCTGGATCGACGAGGAAAACGCCGGCTGACCGCACCAGCCGACGAACCGATGAGGAGCTGAAGAACATGAGCACCCTGCAGAGCGTCCCCGCCCTGGGAACGCACCCGACCGCCGGCTCGAACGCGAGCCGCGCCGAGACCCGTGAGCAGCTGGCCAAGGCCACGTACGACCTGCTGGTCATCGGCGGTGGAATCCTGGGCACCTCGGTGGCCTGGCACGCCGCGCAGTCGGGTCTGCGGGTGGCCATGGTGGACGCCGGCGACTTCGCCGGCGCCACCTCCTCCGCCTCCTCCAAGCTCGTCCACGGCGGCCTGCGCTACCTGCAGACCGGCGCGGTCAAGCTGGTGGCCGAAAACCACCACGAGCGGCGGGTGCTGGCCAAGGACGTGGCCCCGCACCTGGTCAACCCGCTCACCTTCTACCTGCCGGTCTACAAGGGCGGTCCGGTGGGTGCGGCCAAGCTGGGCGCGGGCGTCTTCGCCTACTCCGCCCTCTCGGCCTTCGGCGACGGCATGGGCAAGGTCATATCCCCGGCCCGTGCCGTCGCCGACAACCCCGGCCTGAAGACGGACAACCTCAAGGCCGTCGCCGTCTACTACGACCACCAGATGAACGACTCCCGCGTCGCCGTCATGACGGTCCGCGCGGCCGTCGAGTCCGGTGCGGTCGTCCTCAACCACGCCGAGGTCACCGGCCTGCGCATGACGCGCGGCCGGGTCTCCGGCGCCGAGCTCAAGGACCGCCTCGACGGCACCGAGTTCGGCGTCGACGCCCGCGTCGTGCTCAACGCCACCGGCCCGTGGGTGGACCACCTGCGGCGCATGGAGGACAAGCACGCGCTGCCGTCGATCCGCCTCTCCAAGGGCGCCCACATCGTCATGAAGCGCAAGTCGCCGTGGAAGGCCGCCATGGCCACCCCGATCGACAAGTACCGCATCACCTTCGCCCTGCCGTGGGAGGACCAGCTGCTGCTGGGCACCACCGACGAGGTGTACGAGGGCGACCCGGCGGACGTGCGCGCCACCGAGAAGGACATCCAGCAGATCCTGGACGAGGCCGCCTTCTCCGTGAAGGACGCCGACCTCGACCGCTCCCTGATGACCTACGCCTTCGCCGGCCTGCGCGTGCTGCCGGGCGGCCCCGGCGGCGTCGAGAAGGCCAAGCGCGAGACGGTCGTCACCGAGGGTGCCGGCGGCATGCTGTCCGTGGCCGGCGGCAAGTGGACCACGTACCGCCACATCGGCCGGGTGGTCATGGACAAGCTGGCGAAGCTCCCGGGCCGCCCGCTGATCGACGACATGGAGCCGGTGAAGTCGCTGGTCCGCCGGGTCCCGCTGCCCGGTGTCGCCAACCCGAACGCGGTCGCGCACCGCCTCCTCGTGGACCGCGAGCCCGGCGCCCGCATGGACCCGCTGACCGCCCGCCACCTGGCGTCCCACTACGGTTCGCTGGCCTTCGACATCGCCCGCATGGCGAACGAGGACCCGGCGCTGGCCGAGCGGATCCACCCGGACGGCCCGGAAATCTGGGCGCAGGTCGCCTACGCCCGCGACTTCGAGTGGGCCGAGACCGTCGACGACGTGCTCCGCCGCCGTACGACGGTGACCATCCGCGGTCTGGACGACGACGCGGTCCGCGGCCGCGTCGAGGAGATGCTGGGCCGCAAGGCATAGCCTCCGGCAAGGTGGGGAAGAGGGGCGGTTCCGAGGGGAACCGCCCCTCTGTCGTGGGCTGTGGCCGCCGTCCCCACAAGGCTTAGGCTGGCCCACGTACACAAGCAACTTGGGAAGGAGACCTGGGTGATCGAGCTTGAGGGCGTGCCCGAGCTGATCGACCCGGTCATGGTGGCCGCGTTCGAAGGCTGGAACGACGCGGGTGACGCGGCCTCCGGTGCGGTCGCGCACCTGGACCGGGAGTGGAAGGGAGAGGTCTTCGCGGCGCTCGACGCCGAGGACTACTACGACTTCCAGGTCAACCGGCCGACGGTGTGGCTGGACAACGGGGTACGGAAGATCACCTGGCCGACGACGCGGCTGTCCGTGGTGCGGATCGGCGGCGCGAACCCGCGCGACCTCGTGCTCGTACGGGGCATCGAGCCGTCGATGCGGTGGCGGTCGTTCTGCAACGAACTCCTCGGCTTCGCCCACGAATTGGGCGTCGAGATGGTGGTCGTCCTCGGCGCACTGCTCGGCGACACCCCGCACACCCGGCCGGTGCCGGTCAGCGGGGTCACCTCGGATCCCGACCTGGCGCGGACGATGCACCTGGAGGAGACCAAGTACGAGGGCCCGACCGGCATCGTCGGCATCCTCCAGGAAGCCTGCACCCACGCCGGGGTCCCCGCCGTGTCCCTGTGGGCGGCCGTCCCCCACTACGTCTCCCAGCCGCCGAACCCGAAGGCGACGCTCGCCCTGCTGAACCGGCTGGAAGACCTGCTCGACCTCCGGATCCCGCTCGGTGAGCTCCCGGAGGACGCGCGGGCCTGGCAGCTGGGGGTCGACCAACTCGCCGCGGAGGACAGCGAGGTCGCGGAGTACGTCCAGACGCTGGAGGAGGCGCGGGACACCGCGGACCTGCCGGAGGCGTCCGGGGACGCCATCGCCCGGGAGTTCGAGCGGTACCTGCGGCGGCGGGATCCGGGGACCGAACCGGGGCCTGCCGGCGGGGGTGACGGTTCGTACCTGCGGGACACCTCGTCCGGGCGGACGCGACCGCCGCGGCGGGCCGTGGATCCGGAGCCGGAGCCGGGGTCGGGGCCCGCGCAGGACCCGGGGGACGACACCGCCGGCCCGGCGGAGCCGCCGCAGCCGTAGCCCCGCGGGGCGCTGGCGCCGGGCGCCGGGATCCGGGCGGGCCCGGACCTCCCGGGCCCGGCCTCGGAAGCGGGGCGGGGTGGTGCGCCGCTGCGCGGAGCCGCTCCCCTACCCGCCCCTTCCCGAAACCGGGGCTCCGCCCCGGACCCCGACGGGCGCTCCGCGCCCGTGCGCTCAAACGCCGCGCAGGCTGGATCTGCCCCGCCCGTGGCGGCGGGGTTACAGGGCTACGCCCAGGAGGGCGTCCACCGTGCGGGTGACCAGGCCCGGGGCCGCGGTGTCGGTGCCGTCGGCGGCGTTCTGGGCGTCCGCCCAGCGGTCCACGGCCGCGAGGGCCGCCGGGGCGTCCAGGTCGTCGGCGAGGGCCGCGCGGACCTCCTCGACCAGGGCGTCGGCCGGAAGCCCGTCCGGGCGGGACACGGCCGCGCGCCAGCGCGCCAGGCGGGCCTCCGCCTCGGCGAGGACGTCGTCCGTCCACTCCCAGTCCGCGCGGTAGTGGTGCGCGAGCAGGGCGAGGCGGATCGCCGCCGGGTCGACGCCGGCCCTCCGCAGGGCGGAGACGAAGACCAGGTTGCCCTTGGACTTCGACATCTTCTCGCCGTGCAGCGCGACCATGCCCGCGTGCACGTACGCCTTGGCCATCGGGAACTCGCCCGTCAGGACCTGCGCGTGCGAGGCGCCCATCTCGTGGTGCGGGAACGCCAGGTCGGATCCGCCGCCCTGGATGTCGAAGCCCATGCCCAGGTGATCCAGGGCGATGGCCACGCACTCGATGTGCCAGCCGGGGCGGCCCCGGCCGAGGGAGGCGCCGTCCCAGCTGGGCTCGCCGTCGCGGGCGGCCATCCACAGCATCGGGTCGAGCGGGTTCTTCTTGCCCGGGCGGTCCGGGTCGCCGCCGCGCTCCGCGGACAGCAGGCGCATGGCCTCCGCGTCGAGGTTGGACACGCCGCCGAAGTGCGTGTCGGACTCCACGGAGAAGTAGATGTCGCCGTCCAGCTCGTACGCCGCACCCGCGTCCCGCAGCCGCTCCACCAGCGGCACGATTCCCGGTATGGCCTCGACGGCGCCGATGTAGTGCTGCGGGGGCAGGATCCGCAGGGCGGTCATGTCCTCGCGGAACAGCGCCGTCTCGCGCTCCGCGAGCTCGGTCCAGTCGTGTCCGTCGCGCAGGGCCCGCTCCAGGAGGGGGTCGTCGACGTCCGTGACGTTCTGCACGTAGTGAACCTGCCGCTTGGTGTCGAGCCACACGCGCTGCACGAGGTCGAACGCGTTGTAGGTCGCCGCGTGACCGATGTGGGTCGCGTCGTACGGCGTGATGCCGCAGACGTAGATACGGGCGACGGGCCCGGGGTCGAGGGTGATCTTCCCCCGGGTCGCGGTGTCGTGGATCTGGAGGTCGCGGCCCTTGCCGGGAAGGGCGGGGACCTCAGAAGCGGGCCAGGCATGCATGTGTCGAGCCTAACCGGACGCCTGTTCCGCAAACGAACCGGACCAGCACTGTTGGCCGGATAGGCACTCTTGCGGTCACGCCGGTTCTGTGCCTGCCGGGTCCGGCCTGTTCAAACGGGGGGCCAGGGGATGGCCGGCCACTGCCCGGAGGGCTCGGGGTGCACTCCCGTGTGCCGCAGACGGGCCACACGGGCCCGTACGGCGGCCAGCTCGGCAGGGGTGATCAGTTCGGCCAGCCGGGTGGCGAGCGGGGCCCCGGCCGCGAGCTGCCGCTCCAGGCCGGTCAGCATCCGGCGCGCCTCGTCCGTCAGCGGTTCGCCGGCCCAGCCCCACAGCAGGGTGCGCAGCTTGTCCTCGACGTGGAAGGTCACGCCGTGGTCGATGCCGTAGAGGCGGCCGCCGGGTGCGGCCAGCAGGTGGCCGCCCTTGCGGTCGGCGTTGTTGATCACGGCGTCGAGGACGGCGAGGCGGCGCAGCCGCGGGTCGTCGGCGTGGACGAGGAGCGCGGTGCGGCCCTCCCCGATGTCGGCGAAGGCGACCGGCTTCCAGCCCTCCCCCGCCTCCTCGCCCTCGACGAGGGCCAGCAGCCCGTCGGCCCCGGAGGACCCGTCGACGCGGCCTCCGGGCCCGTCGGGCTCGTCGGGCTCGATCCACTGCTGGACCATGCCCTCCCCGTACGGCCCGTCGCGCAGCACCGTCGGCGGCACCAGCCCCCATCCCGTGGCCTCGGAGACCAGGTAGGCGGCGACCTCCCGGCGGGCGAGGCTGCCGTCGGGGAAGTCCCACAGCGGGCGCTCGCCCTTGACCGGCTTGTACACGCAGTCGACGCTCACGCCCCCGTACCCCGCCGTGCACAGCAGTACGGCGTTGGACGCCCCGGAGATCCGGCCGACGACCGTCAGCTCGCCCTTGGCGAGCAGTTCCTCCCGCTCCCCCACAGTGTTCACACCTGGCGCCGGTAGCCGTTCTGGCGCGGGCACACGTGCCCCTCGGGGTCCAGCGGCAGGCTGCACAGCGGGCACGGCGGCCGGCCGGCGTTGACCACGTCCAGGGCCCGCTTGGCGAAGGCCCGGGCCTGGGCGCCGGTGAGGCGGACCCGCAGCATCGGCGGGCCGTTCTCCTCGTCCTGGAGGAGCCGCTCCTCCGCCTCGGCGAGGTCCTCCTCGGAGTCGGCCTCGAGTTCCACCAGCGCCTGGGCCTCGACGATCATCCGCTGGTGCTCGCCGTCCCAGGCGAGGGCCATGGTCCCGACGCGGAACTCCTCCTCGACGGGGACGTCCAGGGGGGCGGTGTCCGCGGCCTCGGCGGGGGCCACGGCCGGTACCGGCGCGTTGCCGCCGGTGCGCCGTACGACCTCGTCCAGCAGTTCGTCCATCCGCTCGGCGAGCGCCGCGACCTGGGTCTTCTCCAGGGAGACGCTGGTGATGCGGTGGCCGGCGGAGGCCTGCAGGAAGAACGTACGGCGTCCCGGCAGACCGACCGTGCCGGCCACGAAGCGGTCCGGCGGGTCGTAGAGGAACACCTGACGGGGCACGTCCAGTCTCCAAGTCTCGGCGGCAGGGGCGGGCGCTGGGCAGGGGCGGGGCTGCGCCCATGTGTTGGCCCATCCACCCTACTGCGCCGTTCGATCACGCCGCTCCCGCGCCGCCGCCCACGACCGCGTTCCCGCCGTCCTCGGTGGCCGCCTCGAAGGTCTCCGTGTCGGCCGCGGCCGCGTCCGGTACGCGGGCGGGGCGCGGGGCGAGCGAGCCGAAGTCGCCGGTGTCGCCGAGCCGGAGCACGAACGGCCGGGTGGGCGTGTAGCGGACGGCGGTGACCGAGCAGGGGTCGACGTGGAGGCGCTGGAAGAGGTCCAGGTGCATGCCGAGGGCGTCCGCCACCAGGGCCTTGATGATGTCGCCGTGCGAGCACATCAGGAAGACGGCGTCGCTGCCGTGCTCCTCCTCGATGCGGGCGTTCCACTCCCGTACGGTGTCCACGGCGCGCGCCTGCATCGCGCGCAGCGACTCCCCGCCGGGGAAGGCCGCGGCCGAGGGATGCTGTTGGACGATCTTCATCAGGGGTTCTTCGGCGAGTTCGGAGAGTTTGCGGTTCGACCAGTCCCCGTAGTGGCATTCGCCGATCCGCTCGTCGGTGTGCAGCGGCAGCTCCGGGCGGGCGGCGAGCAGCGGTGCGAGGGTCTCGCGGCAGCGCTGGAGCGGGCTCGTGACGGCTGCGGCGAGGGGCACTGCGGCGAGCCGCGCGGGAAGCGCCGCGGCCTGCTCGGCACCGCGCTCGTCGAGGGCCACGCCGGGCGTCCATCCGGCGAGCAGCCCTGCGGTGTTGGCGGTGGACCGCCCGTGTCGTACGAGGATCAGCGTGGCCATGGCGCCAAGGGTAGGCCCTGGCGTGCGGGAACAGGGCGGGGCGGCGGCGCCCGGGGTGCGCGTCCGGCGCGTGCGGGGCACAATGCCCGGCGTGATTGTCGACTGCGCGATGTACCGGAACGGCCGCCGCTCCGCTGCCCCCGAGGACTTCTCGGACGCCCTCGACATGGCCCGGGCGGCGGGCGACGCCTTCCTCTGGATCGGCATGCACGAGCCGACGGAGGAGGAATTCGAGCACGTCAGCCGCGAGTTCGGGCTGCACCGGCTGGCCGTGGAGGACGCGCTGACCGCGCACCAGAGGCCGAAGCTGGAGGTGTACGACGACTCGCTGTTCGTCGTCCTCAAGCCGGTGCTGTACGACGACGACGCGGACACGGTGACCGCCGGCGAGCTGATGGTCTTCATCGGCGACTCCTTCGTGGTCACCGTCCGGCACGGCGAGGGGGCGGCGCTGGCCGCCGTACGGCGCCGGCTGGAGCAGGAGCCCGACGTCCTGCGGCACGGCCCGACGGCGGTGCTGTACGCGGTCTCGGACGCGGTGGTGGACCACTACATGGAGGTGGCCGCCGAGCTCCAGGCGGACTTGGAGGAGCTGGAGGCCGAGGTGTTCGCACCGGCCGGCCCGGACACGCGGAACACGGCGGCCCGGATCTACGGCTTCAAGCGGCAGGTGCTGGAGTTCCGGCGGGCGGCGAGCCCGCTGCTCCAGCCGATGGACCGGCTCGCGTTCGGGAGCGTGCCGTTCGTGCCCGGGCCCGCGCAGCCGTTCTTCCGGGACGTCGCCGACCACCTGGCGAAGGCGAACGAGTACGTGGAGGGGCTGGACCGGCTGCTGTCGGACGCGCTGGCCGCGCACCTGGCGCAGGTGGGCGTCCGGCAGAACGACGACATGCGCAGGATCTCCGCGTGGGCGGCGATGGCGGCCGTCCCCACCATGGTCGCGGGGATCTACGGGATGAACTTCGACCGGATGCCGGAGCTGCGGCACCCGTGGGGCTATCCGGCGGTGCTCGCGGTGATGGCGGCGGCCTGCCTGGGGCTGCACCGGCTGTTCAAGGCCCGCGGCTGGCTGTAGCCGCGGGGCCGCGCTACGCGAGCCCGGGTGCGGTGGCGGGCGCGCCGCCGAGGGCGTTGCGCCGCTCCGGCAGGCGCAGGCTGATCATGCGGTGCCAGCCGGCGAACCGCTCGTACGCGTACGTCCCGCGGATCCCGGCGGCGAGCGCGGCCGACTTGGGGGCGGGCCAGTGCAGCAGCCGGCCCATGTGGGCCATGACGGCGAGGCTCACGTCCCGGTAGACGGCGATCTCGGCGAGGGCGCTCTCGCGCAGTACCCGCTGGATGGTCCTGCCGTGTCCCGCGCGGGCGAGGCGCAGCAGCTCCTCGTGGCAGTAGGACAGGTGGCCGTCCTCGTCGTGGCTGATCACGCGGATGGCCTTGCCGACCATGGGGTGGTTGCCGAAGTGCCGGACGAGCATGACCATCTGGTCGGCAGCGCGCTGTTCGGTGACCCGGCTGTGCGCGAGGTAGACCACGATGTCCTCCTCCGTCAGCCGCTCCTCGGCGCGCAGCTTGGCGTGCGCGAGGCCGATGCCGCACCGCTCCAGCAGCATCGTGTAGTCGGTCTCGGGCGGTACGGGGACGGCGGGCAGGCCGCGCTTGCGGAGCAGGGCCTGGAAGATGCGGCCGTGCTTGTCCTCGTCGGCGCCGTGCCGGGTGATCTTGGGGGCGAGGTCGCGCATGCTGTCGGGCACCAGGGCCGCGATCCGGGCGTTCTCCCAGCCGCCCTGAGTCTCGCCGCTGGCGGCGATGGAGCAGAAGAGCTGGAAGGAGTCGTCGTTGTCGACGATCTCCTGGAACAGGCTGCGGGCAGAGAGCATGCATCGAGTCAACGGCCGTTCCGGCGGCCGGGCAACCGATGGGTCGCCCTACTCGGCCGAACGAACGACGGACGCGGGTGAACCGGGGGCGTAACCCGGCGGAGGCCGTGCGCGTTGTTGACTGTGTCGGCCGTGGCGGGGAAGACCCCCGAGCCCCCACCACGGCCGCAGGCTTCACACCGGCCCGGGGGTCCCCCGGGCCCGGCCCCGTCCGGTTCGGTCCGGTCCGGGATCAGGCGAGGCCGGCCCGCTCCAGGGCCTCCGTGCCGGCGCGCAGGGCGGTGAGCCGCTCGTCCAGGGTGAACCCGGCCGGGGCGAGCGTGAGGGTGGTGACCCCGGCCTCGGCGTAGGCCCGCATGCCGTCCGCGATGCGCTCCACGGAGCCGAGCAGGGTGGTGGAGTCGATCAGGGAGTGCGGGACGGCCGCGGCGGCGCCCGCCTTGTCGCCCGCCAGGTACTTGTCCTGGATCTCGGCGGCTTCCTTCTCGTAGCCCATGCGCTGGGCGAGCTGGTTGTAGAAGTTCTGCTTGCGGCTGCCCATGCCGCCCACGTAGAGGGCGGTGTACGGGCGGAACGTGTCCGCGAGGGCGGTCACGTCCTCGCCGACGGCCAGCGGCACGGTCGGGCAGACGTCGAAGCCGTCCATGGTCAGCCCGGCCTTCTCGCGGCCCGCCCGGATGTGGGTGAGCGCGGTGGCCTCCAGGTGCTCGGCGGCGGGGAAGATCAGCAGGGCGCCGTCGGCGATCTCGCCGGTCTGCTCCAGGTTCTTCGGGCCGATGGCGGCGATGTAGAGCGGGATGCGCTCGCGCTCCGGGTGCACGGTCAGCTTGATCGGCTTGCCCGGGCCGCCCGGCAGGGGCAGGGTCCAGTGCTCGCCCTCGTAGGAGAGGCGCTCGCGGGTCATCGCCTTGCGGACGATCTCCACGTACTCGCGGGTCCGGGCGAGGGGCTTGTCGAACTTCACGCCGTACCAGCCCTCGGAGACCTGGGGGCCGGAGACGCCGAGGCCGAGCCGGAACCGGCCCTTGGTGAGGGAGTACAGGGTCGCGGCCGTCATGGCGGTCATCGCGGGCTGCCGGGCCGGGATCTGCATGATCGCGGAGCCGACGTCGATGCGCTCCGTCTGGGCGGCGACCCAGGAGAGCACGGTCGGCGCGTCGGAGCCGTAGGCCTCGGCGGCCCAGCACACGTCGTAGCCCAGGCGGTCCGCCTCCTGTGCCACGGCGAGGTTGTCCGCGTCCATGCCGGCGCCCCAGTAGCCGAGATTGATGCCGAGCCGCATGTGTCGTCCCCTTATCGGTTTACCGATCAGTAACGTTGCTGTGAGCAGGGACTGTAGCGCGCCCGGGTTCGCCGCGTCAGCGCCCCAGTAGTCTCAGCGCTCATGGAGCAGAGGCATCTCGGCCGCACCGGCCTGCGCGTGTCCCGGATCGGCCTCGGCACCCTGACCTGGGGCCGGTCGGCGGACGGGCCGGACGAGGCGGGCGCCGCCGAGCAGTTGAAGACCTTCTGGGACGCCGGCGGCACCCTCGTCGATACTGCGGACGTGTACGGCGGCGGCGAGGCGGAGTACCTGCTCGGGCAGCTCATCGGCGGGCTCGTGCCGCGCCGGGAGCTGGTCATCGCGACCAAGGCGGGCGGCGTCGCGGATCCGGACCGGCGCTTCGACGGCTCGCGCGGGCACCTGCTGGCCGCCTTGGACGACTCGCTGGGCCGGCTGGGCACCGATTACGTGGACCTGTGGCAGATCCACGCCTTCGACCCGGCGACCCCGCTGGAGGAGACCCTCCAGGCGCTGGACCTGGCCGTGAGCAGCGGGCGGGCCCGCTATGCGGGGGTGTCGGGGTTCAGCGGCTGGCAGCTGGCGAAGGCGGCGACCTGGCAGCTGGCGGCGCCGGGCGGGGGCCGGACCCGGCTGGCCGGCGCCCAGATGGAGTACTCGCTGCTCCAGCGGGGCGTGGAGCGGGAGGTGCTGCCGGCGGCGCTGGACCTGGGCGTCGGCCTGCTGCCGTCGTCGCCGCTGGGCCGCGGGGTGCTGACGGGCAAGTACCGGGCCGGGATCCCGGCGGACTCCCGGGGCGCGTCGCCGACCATGGGCGCCTTCGTGGAGCCGTACCTGGACGAGGCGGCGGGCCGGATCGTGGACGCGGTCGCCACGGCCGCCCACGGCCTGGCCGTGACACCGCTCCAGGTGGCGCTGGCGTGGGTGCGGGACCGGCCGGGGGTGGCCGCGCCGATCGTGGGCGCTCGGACGGCCGCGCAGCTGGCGGAGGCGCTGTCGGTGGAGGCGCTTAGTCTTCCGGAGGAGATCCGCCGGGCGCTGGACGACGTGTCGGCCCCGGTGCACCGCTATCCCGACCAGGACTGGAGCACGCTGTGAGTACGGACCGCCACGCCGCCGAGCCGGCCTCCCCCGGCCCGCAGGGCGAGGCCCAGACCGCCCCGGAGGCCGCCCCGACCCCCGCCGCCGCGCACCCGGCCGGCACCCCGGGCCCGCCCTCCGACGAGTCGCCGGCACCCGACACAGCACACCCGGACACCGCCGACTCGGCCGCGGCCGAGTCCCCGGACAGCCCGGCCGGGACACCCGCAGCATCCGGCGGCGCCGAAGGCGACACCACCGAGCCGGAGACCGCCGCCGACGCGGGCGAGGCTCCCGCCGCTTCCGGCACAGCCGTGGACGGCACCGCCGAGCCCGAACCGGCCCCGGGTGGAGACCCGGGCTCCGACGCGGAGCCCCCCGCAGCATCCGGCGGAGCCGGTGACGGCGCCGAGCCGGAGGCCGGCGCCCACGGCGGAGCCGGGGACGACGGCGCCGAGGCGGAGGGCGACGCCGCGGCCCCGCAGTTGAGCGAGGCCCAGGCCGAGCTGGCGGCGCAGCGTATCGAGCGGGAGCGCATCGCCCACCGCAAGGCGCAACGCCACGGCCCGGTCGAAGCCGGCGGCAAGCTCAGCGGCACGGCCGCCGACCTGCTGGCCGCCGTACGGGCCGTGGAGAGTGGGGAGAAGCCCTCCCCCCGCTACTTCGACGAGGCCCCGGCCGCTCCGCGGAGGCCCGCCCCGGCCCCCTCGCCCGCCGCGGCCCCGGCCCACCCCCGCCCGGCCGCGGCGGCCGCCGCCGACCGGTCCCCCGCCGCCCCGTCCGCGGAGACCGTCGAGGCCGTACGGGCGGTCCTGACCCGCGGCGGCGCCCCCGATGCCCTGGCCGCCCCGGCCGCCTCCGCCCTCGGCGAGGCCGCCGCCGACAAGCTCGCCGAGAACCCCTGGCGGCTCCTGGCCGTGGCCGGGATCCGCCCGACCCAGGCGGACTCCTTCGCCCGGGCCCTGCTGGGCCCCGCCGCGGGCCCGGGCGACGAGCGGCGCGCCACCGCCCTCGTCGGCTGGCTACTGGAGCAGGCCGCCCTCAAGGGCCACACCGCCCTGGAGGCGCCCACCCTGGAGTCCGCCCTGGCCCGGTACGGCGTTCCGCAGCCGGCGGAGGCCCTGGAGCAGGCCGTCGCCGAGGGCCTGGTCCTGGTCTTCCACGAGCCGCTGGGTGCGCCCGCCGCCGAGGGCGAGGAGCAGCCCGTACAGGTACTGCTGGGCCTGGAGGCGTACGCGCTGGCCGAGGAGAGCCTGGCCGACGGCCTGGCCCGACTGGCCGGCACCTTCACCGCGGCCGCGGACGCCGCCGGCTGGGAGGAGGCGGCCGCCGCCGGCAGGGGCGCCGAGCTGATCCGGGCGGTCGCCGCGCACGGCCTGGTCGTCCACACCGGCGGCGAGGCGGCCCGCGCCGAGCCGCTGGCCCTGCTGGAGACCGCCGGGAAGCTGGGTCTGCGCGCCTGCCTGGCCGCGCACGCCCCCGCGCCGGGCGCCGTCACCGTGGCCGGGCTGCTGGCCGGGACCGAGGGGCCGGAGCGGGACGCGGACGGGCAGTTCGCGCTGGACCTGCTCGTGGTGCTGGACGCGCCGCAGCTGGACGTGGAGAGCGCCGCCGAGCTGGTGGAGTCGGTGCCCGACGGCGCCCGGCTGGTGCTGTCCGGTGATCCGGCGGTGCTCGGGTCGGCGGGCCCGGGGCGGGTGTTCGCCGATGTGCTCGCGGCCCGCGCCTGCCCGCAGGTGGTCTCCCGCATCCCCGATCCGGGCCCGCTCGGCGAGCTGGTCTCGGGCATCGGGATCGGCGAGTTGAACCAGGTCGAGGCGCCCGGCAAGGAGGTCGTCATCGTCCCCGTGCGCGACGCGGGGGAGGCGGTGCACCGCACCGTCCAGCTGGTGGCCGAGTCGGTGCCGCGGGCCTTCGGGATCGGGGCGGACGGCGTCCAGGTGATCACCCCGGGCCACGGCGGGCCGTCGGGCACCCGGGCGCTGAACGCGGCGCTGAAGGAGCGGCTGAACCCCGGCCCGGGCCGGTTCGACGGCTTCGACCCCGGCGACCGGGTCGTCCATGTGCCCTCGCCGGGGCGGGCCGTCCCGGGCCGGGTGGTCTCGGCGGACGCGGAGGGCCTGCACCTGGACACCGCGGGCGGTCGGATCGTCGTACCGAAGGAGCGGGTGGCGGCGCAGGTGCGGCACGGCTGGGCGGTGACGGCGCATCAGGCCGTCGGCATGCGCTGGCCGGCGGTGGTCGCCGTACTGCCGGGTGATGCCGCGCAGATGCTGTCGCGGGACTGGGTGTACACGGCGTTCGGCCGGGCCGAGCGGCACCTGTCGGTGGTGCACGGGGTCGACCAGGCGCTGCCGCACGCCGTCGCGGACGTGCTGCCGAAGCCGCGTACGACCCGGCTGGCGGGTCTGCTGCGGTCGCTGGCGGCGGCGGCCGAGGAGCAGCCGGAGTAACCCGCCGGAGCGGACGACGCGGCCCACGCCTGGGAAGGGCGTGGGCCGCGTCGCCGCTCACCGCCTCGGGGCGGATCAGGCGGGGGCGAAGCCCGGCTCGGCCGCCTCGTCGTCCTCGTCCTCCCCCTCGTCCACGCCCTCTTCTTCGTCCTCTTCTTCGTCCGCGTCCTCGTCCTCGTCGTCGAAGACGGAGCTGACGTCGAACCGGTGCAGTACGTCCTGCGGATCGGTGTTCCCGAAGGGCGAGCCCAGCCACTCCCCCGGCTCCGCCGCCTCGGGCGAGGCGGCGATCCAGAGGGTCGAGTCACCCTCCTCCAGACCGAAGTCCTTGGCGCGGGAGGCGATTTCGTCGGGCTCGTACTCCCCGAAGAGGACGCCGAGCGCACCGGCGGTGCCGCCGTCGTGGACGAGTTCGGCCTCCCTGTCGTGCGCCGCGACCCGGTCGGCCTGGGCGATCAGCCGCGCGGGCTTGGCGACGGTGTAGTCGCGGCGGATGAGCACGCTGAACGCGGCGGGCTCGGCCGGCCCGCGGTACGGGGCTCCGTCCTCGGGCGTGGGGATCTCGAACGGCGTGACCTCGTCGTACCGGTCGTAGAGCAGTTCGTCGTACTCCTCGGCGGCGGCGGCGAGTTCGTTGAATGCGGCGTAGACGGCCGGGTCCTCGTCCCCGATCCTGCTCTCGACCGCGGCGAGGTGACGGTCGATGGCGGCCTTGACCGCCTCGGCGGCGGCGCGTACCTCGGCAACAGTGGGCAGAGCGGCATCAGACATAGTGCAGACGCTATCCGTAGCGGGGCTGTGCCCGCACAATAGATGCGATGCCGGAATACGAATTTGTCGACGTGTACGTGCCCCGCGGGGTTCCCCGCAGCGAGGCGACCCGACTGCTGACCGACCATGCCGAGTACGGGCATTGGGAGCTCGACCGGCTGACCCTGCACCGGGACGGCAGCCGGCGCGTGCGGCTGCGACGGCGGATCATCCGTCAGGTCCGCGCCACGTGGTGACGCGGGCCCCGTGGAGGGGGCCCGCGCCGTGAGGGGCCGTCAGGCCGTGTTGCGGGCGCGCCGGTAGAGCACGGCACCGGCGAGCACCGTCCCGGCGGCGAGCGGAAGGCCCACGCCGAGGACGTCACCGGCACCGGTCGCCGCGAGCCCCGCCTGCCGGGCGGGCGCGATCCCGATCCCGGCACCCGTCCCCGGAGTCACCGTCCCGGTCCCGGTCCCGGGCCCACCCGGATTCCCGGGCTGACCGGGAGTGCTCGGCGAACCCGGCTGACCGGGCGTACCGGGCTGACCCGGGGTACCCGGCTGACCGGGCTGACCCGGAGTGCCAGGCTGACCCGGCGTACCCGGCTGACCGGGCGTACCCGGCGTGCCGGGCTGACCGGGCGTACCCGGAGTGCCAGGCTGACCGGGCGTACG